>NZ_BAABAT010000005.1:0-373940 GCF_039537565.1 Dactylosporangium darangshiense | reverse complement strand
CCCTGACGGTGCCCTCTCGAACTGGACGATAGAAGCCTGAAGAACCTCTATCTTTCCAGCTCGCGGGGGCATCATCGCATCCGGGCCCTCGTGCTCACATCAATCCCATCGGTGGATCAGGGCTGAGCGTCCGCCTCGACGTCGACCTGGGCGACGAAGACCCGTCGTTTCCCGATGTCGACGTCGAGGAGGGCCACTGCTGAACGGAGCCGGGGTCAGTCCACCAGCGCGCCGCCGGACAGGTTGACGACCGCCCCGGTCATGGCTCCGGCGCGGTCCGAGGCCAGGAACGCGGCCGTCTCCGCTATCTCGGAGAGGGTGGGCAGCCTTTTCAGGAGCGTTCCCTGTGCCAGCCCGCCTTCGAGGAACTCCTGGACCGACTGCCCGCCCGCCGCCGCGGCCGGCCGGAAGAGGTCCTTGGTGTAGGAGCCCGCCGCCGGCGCGTCGACGACGGCGTGCGGGCGGATGCCGACGACCCGGATGTTGCCGGGTGCCAGCTCCGCGGCCAGGAGCCGCGAGAACGCCTCCTTGCCGGCGGCGCTCACGCCGTGGCCGAGGATGCCGCCGATGGCCAGCTTGGCGCCCGGCTCGGACAGGGTGAGGATGACGCCGGGACGCTCGCGACCCATGTGCCGCGTCACGGCCTTGCTGGTGATGAACAGCGTCCGCAGGAACCCGTCGATCGGCCGCATGAACTCCTCCAGCGAGAGGTCCGCCAGCAGGGTTCCCTGGTCGTGCATGACGCTCACGGCGTTGACGGCGATGTCGATGCCGCCGGCCGCCTCCGCGATCGCGCCGGCGTGCCGTTCGACCGCCTGTTGGTCGAGCACGTCGACCTGCGCGGTCTCGACCTCCCCGCCCGCGGCGGCGATGTCACCCGCCACGGCGTCGAGCTTCGCCTGCGTCCGCCCGGCGATGAAGACCCGCGCGCCTTCCCGCGCGAACACCCGCGCGATGGCGCCGCCGATCGCGCCCCCGCCTCCGTAGATCACTGCGTTCTTCTTCTCGAGCAGCACGTTTCCTCCAAGCGATTGATTCTTCGGGGTGACTACGCGGTCGCAACGACCGGAGGCTTCAAGAAGCTGGTGGCCCAGGCGGCCAGGATGGAGACCGCCGCGATGACCAGGCCGGTGATCACCGTCGCCGAGGCGGTGGAGGTGCCGATCGCCACGCCGCCGGCGAACGAGCCCAACGCGATGCCCACGTTGGCGGCGGAGGCCGGCAGCGAGGACGCCAGCTGCCCGCCCGAGCCGCGCCAGCCCAGCACCCGGCCGACCAGCGTGCCCAGCGGCACGCCCAGGGCGGTCGACACGAACAGGCCGGAGACGACCACGGAGATCGCCCGGCCCATGCGCTCCGGCGGGACGATCGACATCGCCAGCACGAACCCGACGGCGACGAACAGGCCGTGCAGCGCCCCGATGACGCAGCGCACCGCGACGAACAGGCCGAAGCTGTCGGTCAGCACCGGGACCAGGGTGCAGGCGATGACCAGGACGACCGTGCCGATCAGGATCGTCCGCTTGTTCAGTTTGATCGTCAGTGCGGTCAGGACCGGGCCGCCGATGGCCAGGCCCAGGGCGTAGGCGGTCACCAGCACGCCGGCCGCGCGGATGGAGACCCGCAGGTCGTCGGCGATCAGGTTCAGCAGGCCGACCACGAGCAGTTCGCCGCTGCCCAGCACGAACATCGCCAGGAACAACGCGGCCAGAGCGAGGTTCGTCCTGCCCCGACTCAGCGCCGTCGGCCGAGTACTCAGCTGCATCATGGAATAACACAACCATAGTCAGTTGTAAAAAACAACTAGACCTCATGGTCGTTTAAGATCGCGTTGGAGGAGGAGGGTGGTCATGCCAACCAGCCGGAGCTATCGGGACTCGTGCGGCGTTGCCCGGGCCCTCGACGTCGTCGGCGAGCGGTGGGCCCTGCTGGTCGTCCGCGAGCTGCTGCTGGTGCCGCAACGGTTCTCGGAGCTGCGGCGCTGCCTGCCCAACGTCAGCTCGAACCTGCTGGCGGACCGGCTCCGGGAGCTCGAGCACAACGGGGTGATCCGCCGCGGAACCGCGCCGGCGGAGGGTCAGCAGGTCTACGAACTGACCGAGTGGGGCCGGAAGCTGGAGCCGATCCTGCACGCCCTGGGCAGCTGGGGAACCGACGCACCGCAACCGCCGCTGCCGGCCTCGCTCAGTGCCACGTCCGTGCTCATCTTCCTGCTGGACGCCGCCCGCCCCGACCCCGCGGCGCCGCCGATGACCTGCCGCCTCGAGCTCGACGGCCGGGTCTGGACGGTCCGCCTGGCCTCCGGACGGGTCGAGGTGCAGCCCGGTGAACCCGCGACGGCGGCTGTCTCACTGCGCACCGAGCCCACGACGTTCAGTGCCCTGCTAGCCGATCCGGCCAAACTCGAAACCGCATGCGCCGACGGCAGCGTCACCGTCGTGGGGGACCTGTCGGCCATCGGCCGGCTGTTGCACGCGGTCAGCGACCCGTGGCCCGTCTGAGGCCGTGCATGAGCTGGCCGACGTGCGCCGAAGCGTCGGCCGGGTCGAGGGGGAGGTGGCCGACCAGGAGGCGGTACCAGAAAGGGCCGAAGACCGAGTCCACCGCGTAGTCGACGTCCGTGGTGGCGGGGATTTCGCCGCGGTCGATCGCCCTGTGCAGCAGCGCGGCCACCGTTTCGCGGCGGGTCTGGACCCAGGCGCGGAAGAGCGCCGCGAACGCCGCGTCCAGCTGGGCCTCGGCCATCAAACCCCGCAGGGCCTTCATCCTCGCGGGATAGTGGGTCACGCGGTACAGCTCGGCGACGAACGCCTCCAGGTCGCCCGCCAGGGTGCCGGTGTCCGGCTCCGGCATGCGTTCGGTGATCAGGTGCTGGTACGCCTCCATCACCAGGTCGGCCTTGGAGTTCCACCAACGGTAGATCGTGCTCTTCGCCACCTGGGACCGCGACGCCACGCCCTCGATGGTCACCGCGGCGTAGCCGTCCGCCTCGAGGATCTCGGCGGCGGCTCGTAGGGCGTCGGCCCTCGCGCTCTCGCTGCGCGTCCGGCCGCCCGTGCGCCTCGGGGCGGGGGTTGCGGGCATGGACGTCACCGTAACAAGAGTGGTAGCTTCCTAAATCGAAACGATACGTCGCGTTTCGATTCTATGGAGGGTCAATGGCTGCGATCGTGGTTTCGCATGGGTACGGCGCCGACGACCAGAGCATCTGGTTGCCCTATCTGCGGGGCGCGCTGGAGGAGCTCGGGCACGACGTGCACATTCCGCGCCTGCCGAACAGCTCGGATCCCGATGCCCGCGCCTGGCGGGGCGTGCTCGCCGAGCGCGTCGCGGGGCTGTCGGCGGTGGACACCGTGCTGGTCGGGCACAGCATCGGCGCCGTGAACGTGCTACGGGTGCTCGAAGGCCACGAGGGAGGTGCCTTCGCGGGCGTTGTGCTGGTTGCCGCGCCGGCCTGGTTGCCGCCGGGGTACGAGTCGCTGGCGGGGTTCTTCGCCGAGCCCTTCGACTGGCCGGCGCTGCGCCGGGCCGCACGCCACTATCGGGTGCTGACGGCGCTGGACGATCCGGTGCTGATGCCGCGGCCGGTCGACCATGTCGCCGAGCTCGTCTCCGGGCTCGGCGCCACGGCCGTTGTCACCGCGGCCGGTGCGCACTTCGGCGCCACGCCCGACGACCACATCGAGCTCCCGCGCGCCGTCCGGCTCGTCCTCGAGTGCCTCGCGGACGAGCCGGACGTGACGGCCTCACTCGTTGTGCAGGACCTCGGCGATCGGTAGGCGGGCCGCCCGCCGGGCGGGGAGCAGGGCGCCCAGCACGGCGATCGCCACGCCGCTCAGGGCGAGCGCGATCAGCGGCAACGCGTCCCACACGTCGTACAGCGCCGCCGGGATGTCGATCTTCGCGGCGTCGCCGGCCAGCGGGAGGATCAGGCGGTGGGCCGCCATGCCGACCGGGATGCCGATCGCGCCGGCCAGCAGGCCCAGCGATGCCATCGACGTCACCTCCATGGCCACGACCTGGGTGGGTGTCATGCCGATCGACTTGAGCATGCCCAGGTCGCGGCGGCGTTCGGCGACGTTGAGCAGGACCGTGTTGAAGACGCTCAGCGCCGACACGGTGGCGATCATCAGGGAGAAGGCGATCGAGACGGTGACGACCGAGACGGTGAACGGGTTGCCCAGGGAAGAGGTCGCGGACCAGACGTAGAGACCCGGATCTGCGCTGCGGACGGCGGACGCATAGGCGTCGGACGATGTCTCAGGGGTGATGCGGATCGAGTACATCACCTCGTGCGGCACCAGCTTGTAGTCCGGGGCGAGCGACCTGAAGACCGCCCAGTCGGCGAACAGGTCGCCGTTGCCGATGCCGGCCTCCATCGTCTTGCCGACGATCGTCACGAGCGACTCGCGTCCCTGGTACGTCAGGGTCAGCCGGTCGCCCACCCTCGCCCCGAGGTCGTGCAGGGCGGCCGACGAAGCCACCGCCTCGTCCGGCGCGGACATCCAGCGGCCCTCGATGAGCTGGTCCTGATAGCCCAGCGTCGCCGCGTCGCCGCGCAGGAAGTCGACGTTGAGCGGGTCGGCGTGGCCGGCGGCGGACAGTTGCATGGTCAGGTCGGCGGTGACGTACGTGGCGCCGGGCAGGCCGCGCAGCAGCGCCTCGACCTGCGGGTCGGTGCGGGTCGTCGTGGTCGCGCCCATCGTCGGGTTCTGCGGGCGGACCTGAACCTGGACGGCGTCCGCACGGTCGACGGCGTGGCCGAAGCGGATCACCGACGTGGCCAGGCCGCCGGCGAAGGTGACCGTGATGACGCCCAGGAGCAGCGCGGCCATCGTCAGGCCGGTGCGGCCGGGGCGGGCGAAGGGCAGGCCGAGACCCAGCGAGACCGCGCGCGGCAGGCGGGTGCCGGCCAATGACCGCTGCACGCGCAGGCCGCGGCCGGTCTTCGGGGCGGAGCCGGCGCTGATCGCCTCCGCGGCGGACAGGGAGTGGGCGCGCAGCGCGGGTGCGAGCGCGGTCAGCACGACGAGGGCGGGCACGCCGAGCACGCCGGCGAGCGGGACCCAGCCGCCGGTGGTGACCTCGCCGCCGAAGCCGAGGCCCAGGAAGGCGTTGCGCAGCAGGGGACGCGCGGCCGCGGTGCCGAGCGCGGTGCCGAGGAGCGCGCCGGCGACCGAGGGTACCGTCACCATCACCAGATAGACGAGGACGACCTGGGGCGGGGTGAAGCCCAGGGCCTTGAGCACGCCGATGTGCCGGAAGCCGGAGACGACGGCGCCGCTGACGACGTTCGCGACGATCAGCACCGCGACGACGAGGCCGAGCACGCCGAAGACGACGAGGAACGGCAGCATCGTGCCGGGGCCGGCCGCGACCGCGGCCTTGCGCGTGAGGTACGACTGCGTGCCCTGCAAACCGTCCTGCGGCAGCGCAGCGACGGCCGCGTCGACCTGCGCGGCGGTGGCGGCGGCGCGGAAGCGGTAGAGGACCTGCGCGCCGGTCGGGCCGAGGCGGGCGATCGTGTCGGGGGAGACCCAGGCGTCGGCGGTGTGGGAGACGCTGTACGCCAGGCCGACGATCGTCAGCGCCGGGCGCCCGGGCGCGGCGACCTTCTTGCCCAGGATCTCGGCGGTGAACGCGTCGGCGGTGCCGGGCGTCGCGGGCTCCATGTTCATCACGACCTCGTCCGGGCCGGTGGCCCAGCGGCCGGCCCACGGCACGAGCCGGTCGACGGTGCCACCGGGCTCGGCGCGGCCCACGACGGTGAGCGGCCCGGTCGCCCAGATCGGCGCGGCGTCGGCGGGCACGTCCAGCGTGAGCTCGGGGAACGGGCCGGCGCTCGCCTCCACGCCGGACGCGAGCGCGGGGTCCGTCGTCGAGTACGTCGCGATCACGTGCGGGCCCCGCTGCTGCTCGAAGGCCCGCTCGAACGGTGCGCTGGAGGCGTCGAGCAGCCCGAGCGCGACCACGATCGTGGCCGTCGAGAACAGCGTCACCAGGGCGATGACCAGCGTCTGGAGCCTGCGCCGCCGCACCGCGGCGCGCGCGGCCCGCCACACGGCGCTCATGCGACCTTCCCGTCGGCGAGCTGGACGATGCGGGTCGCGCACCGCTCGGCCAGGGCGCGGTCGTGCGTCACGAGCAGCAGCGTCTGGCCGATCTGGTTGAGGTCGAGCAGCAGGTCCATCACCTGCTCGCCGGAGCGGCTGTCCAGCGCGCCGGTCGGCTCGTCGGCCAGCAGCAGCGCCGGGCGGTTCATCAGCGCCCGCGCGACCGCGACCCGCTGCCGCTCGCCGCCGCTGAGCGTCGCCGGGTAGGCGTTGCGCCGCTCGGCGATGCCCAGCTCGTCGAGGAGCTCCAGCGCGCGCCTGCGCGCCGGGCGCGCCCGCACGCCCATGAGCTGCGCGGCCAGCGCGACGTTGTCCAGCGCCGGCAGGTCGTCGAGCAGGTTGAAGAACTGGAAGATCATGCCGATGCGCCGGCGGCGGAACAGCGCCAGGCCGGTCTCGCTGAGCTTGCCGAGGTCCTCGTCGTGCACCTCGACGGTGCCGGCGGTCGGCCGGTCGAGCCCGGCGATCATGTTGAGCAGCGTGGACTTCCCGCAGCCCGAGGGCCCCATGACGGCGACCGCCTCGCCCGCCTCGATGCGCAGCGAGACTCCGTCGAGGGCGGTCGTGCCGCCATATTCCTTGCGCACCCCGTCCAGGCGCACCACCGTGGTCATGACCAAAAGCTATGGCAGTGGTACCCCATGAGCGTCCGCCGCCGGATGCAACGCACCGCGCCCCGTCATCCTGCGGATGTACGCGGCTGGAACCGGGGACGGATGCGGCGAGCGCGCGCCGTCTGGGATCGTGGCTGGGTGATGGTCCTCGTCGCGGTGCTGGTGGCGGCGTGCGCGCTGGTCGCCGCCGCGCTGTTCGGCGCCGCGGCCGCGCGGGCGCGGCGACGGCACCGCCTGGCGCTCGAGGAGCGGGGCTGGCTGCTGGAGCGGGAGCGGCAGGTCGCCGCGCGCGTCGCCGTCGGCGCCGAGCGCGCCCGCATCGCCCGGGAGCTGCACGACATCGTGAGCCACAACGTGAGCGTGATGGTGGTGCAGGCCGGCGCCGCGCGGGAGGTGCTCGCCGCGGCCGGCGCCGACGTGCCGCCCGACGTCACCGGTGCGCTCGCCGCGGTCGAGGGCGCGGGGCGCGACGCGCTCAAGGAGCTGCGGCACCTGCTCGGGCTGCTCGCGCCGGCGCCGGACGGCGACGACGACGAAGCGGACGAAGGCGACGCCGTCGAGTACTTCGCGCCGCAGCAGGGCCTCGACGGGCTCAGCCGGCTCGTCGACCGCATCGCGTTCGCCGGGCTGCCGGTGGACGTGCGCATCGGCGGCGAACCGCGGGCGCTGCCGGCGGGGATCGACGTCACGGCGTACCGAATCATCCAGGAGGCCCTGACCAATGCCCTCAAGCACGGCCGGGCCGACCGCGCGGAGGTGGACGTGCGCTACGCCGAGCGCTACCTGCGCATCGAGGTGCTGAACACGGGCCCGAGCGTGCTGTCCGGTCGCGCGGCGGCGCCCAGCGCGCCGCAGGGCGCCGGGCGTGGGCTGCTGGGCCTGCGGGAGCGGGTCGCGGTCTACGGCGGCGACCTCGACGCCAGCAGGCGCCTCGGCGGCGGCTTCCGCGTCCGCGCCCGCATCCCCCTGGACCCCGCATGAGCGGTCCGGAGCGAAGCGGAGGTGACGGCGTCAGCGGACCGGGGCGAAGCGGAGGTGACGGCGTGAGCGCGCCCGAGGCGGGGCCGCGCGTGCTCATCGCCGACGACCAGGCGCTGGTGCGCACCGGCTTCCGGATGATCCTCAACGCGCGCGGCGTCGAGGTGGTCGGCGAGGCGGCCGACGGCGTGGAGGCGGTCTCGGCGGCGCAGCGGCTGCGGCCCGACGTGATCCTGATGGACATCCGGATGCCCAACCTCGACGGCCTCGCCGCCACCCGGCAGATCCTCGCCCGGCTGCCGCGGTGCCGGGTCATCATGCTCACGACGTTCGACCTGGACCGCTACGTCTACGCCGCGCTGGCCGCCGGGGCGAGCGGCTTCCTGCTCAAGGACGTGACCCCGGAGCATCTGGCGAATGCGGTACGCCTCGTCGGCACCGGCGACGCCCTGCTCGCCCCGTCCATCACGCGCCGGCTGGTCGAGCGCTTCGCCGCGGCGGACGGCCCGGCGCCGCTGCACCGCGACCTCGGGCCGCTGACACCGCGCGAGCTGGAGGTGCTGACCCTGCTCGGCCACGGGCTGTCCAACGCCGAGCTGGCCCGGGAGCTGACGCTGTCGGAGGCCACGGTGAAGACCCATGTGGCGCGGATCTTCACCAAGCTCGAGCTGCGCGACCGCGCCCAGGCGGTCGTCCTGGCGTACGAGACCGGTCTCGTCCGCCCGCGCGGCGGCGCGGGGGAGTAGCACGCGCCGAGGGGCGGCCCCGCATCCCGGAGCCGCCCCTCGCCGCGTGCTTTCGTCAGCCGACGCGGGAGTACACCTGGAACTCCCACAGTGAGTAGCCGTACTGCGTTGCGCGCTGCGTGCCGTACATGCGCACGTAGCGGCCGGAGGCGGTCACGTCGAGCGTCTGCACGCCGCCGGTCCCGGTGGTGGTGTTGTAGACCGTCGTCCAGCTCAGCCCGTCCAGCGACGTCTGGACCTGGAACGCCCGCGCGTAGGCGGCCTCCCAGTTCAGCCCGATCCGGCAGATGTTCTGCGTCGAACCCAGGTCGACCTGCAGCCACTGCGGGTCGCTCGCCGCGCTCGACCAGCGGGTGCCGGTGTTGCCGTCGACCGCGCTGGTCGCCGGGAAGGTGGCGTTCTGCTGCGAGGAGGCGGTCGCCGGGCGCCCGAGCGCCATGTTGGCGGTGCCGCAGCTGTTACCGGTGCCGGTGGAGTACACCTCGAACTCCCACAGCGAGTAGCCGTATGCGGTGGCGCGCTGGGTGCCGTACATGCGGATGTAGCGCCCGGAGCCGGTCACGTCGAGCGTCTGCACGCCGCCGGTGCCGGTCGTGGTGCTGTAGATCGTCGTCCACGATGCGTTGTCGGTGGACGTCTGGATCTGGAACGCCTTGCCGTAGGCGGCCTCCCAGTTGAGCACCACCTTGCAGATCGAGTACGACGCGCCGAGGTCGATGGTGATCCACTGCGGGTCGCTGAAGGCGCTCGACCAGCGGGTGTTCGGGTTGCCGTCGATCGCGTTCGGCGGCGCGTAGCCGCCCTCCTGCCCCGACGCGGTGGCGTGGCCGGTGCGGGCGACATTGGTGGTACCGCAGGTCGGCCCCTGCCCCGGGTTCACCGTCCACGTGAACGTCGCGGTGCCCGCGGCGCCGGTCGTGTCGGTGGCGGTGACGTTCACGTTGTAGGTGCCGGCCGCGTTCGGTCCGCCGCTGATGACGCCGGTCGCGGCGTTGATCGACAGGCCCGGCGGCAGGCCGGTTGCGGAGTACGTGAGCGTCTGCCCGGCCGCCGAGTCGGTCGCCTGGATGGGCAGGTTCACGAAGTTGCCGACGGCGTGGGTCTGGTTGCCCGGGTTGGTGACGGTCACCGTGTTGCCGGGGTTGGTCCCGTTCGGCACCGTCCACTGCTGCTGCGCCGAGCCGTTGCAGGTCTCGATGACCAGCCGCGCGGCGGTGTTGCCGCCCGGGTCGGACAGGCACAGGCCGGAGTTGGGGTTGACGAGCGTGCCGTTGGCCTGGCGCGTCCACACCTGCGCATTGCTCTGGTTGCAGGGATACCAGTCCACGTTGGTACCGCTGGTGCGCCCCGCGGCCACAACGTCCAGACAGCCGCCCTGGACCCGCACCGTGTTGTCGGAGTAGGTGGTCCACTGCTGCCCGGCGGTACCGTTGCAGGCCGACACGCCCATCGGGTTGCCCGACGTGTTGAGCGAGTTCTGGTTGGTCAGGCACAGGCCGTTGATGCCCTTCACCTGTCCGGTGCCGGTCGGCGTCGCCGTGGGCGTGGTGTTGCCGCCCTGCTCGTAGACGGCCACGTAGGCCACGCTCATCGAGCCGCCGGAGGTGGTGGCCGCGGTCGGGGTCGTCTGCCCGGAGATCCCGTCGGGGTAGTTCCCGCCGATGGCCAGGTCGAAGATGATGAAGAACCCGTGGTCGATCGCCTGCTGCCAGGCCGAGGTGCCGACCTGCGCCTGGGTGATCGTGCTCTCGACCACGCCGTCCATCAGGAACTGCAGCGACTCGGCGCTGGTGTTCGTGCGGTCGACGATGACGGAGTAGGTGTGGTAGCCGCTCTGGCAGGTCGAGCCGGCCGCCGGGCAGGGAATCAGCCCGTGCCCCTGGCTCCCGGCCGCGTGGTGCAGCGTCTGCGAGGCCTGGTTGAGGGCGTTGACGTCCTCCATCATGTCGATCTCGCCGGACTGCGGCCAGCCGCCGCCGACGCGCATCGGCGAGCCCAGCGCCCAGAACGCCGGCCAGTACCCCAGCCCGCCGGCCGGGTCCGGCTGCTTGATCGACGCCGTCATCTGCAGCTTGCCGCCGGCCGGGGCGGCGAAGTCGGCGCGGGTGCTCTCGATGCGCCCCGAGGTCCAGGTGCCACCGTTGTTGAGGGCCTTGATGACCAGGTGGCCGGTGCCGTCGAGGTACACGTTCTGCGTGGAGCTGGTGGTGTGCTCCTTCTCGCCGGTGCCGAACCCGGTGCCGATGTCGTAGAACCAGTTGTCCGACGACGGCGGCGCACCGGCGTTCCCGGCGAAGTCATCGCCGAACACGGTGGTCCAGCCGGACGGCGCCGGCGGCACCGTCTCGGCAACCGCGGCCGGCGCGGCAACCGTGACGGCGGACGCAACGCCGACCAGGCACCCGGCGATCAGGGTGAGTGCGGACAGGCTTCTAGCGGTGGACACGATGCCTCACCTTCAGCGCTTCTAGTCACATGGCGGGGTGGAGAGAGCGCTCTCCCATCGATGAAAGCGAGTGCGTCACGTTCGTGTCAAGCCGTTGCCAATGCCTTTGCCATAGGGTCTTCTACGTGACCTTCGTCCTGGCAGGCCGCACGGCGAGCGAGATCTCCACCGCCGTCGAGACCGGCGTGCGCTCCGGCGACCTGCCGCCCGGCGCCGCCCTGCCCCCGATCCGGGCGGCGGCGACCCAGCTCGGGGTCAGCCCGGCAACGGTGGCGGCGGCGTACCAGTCACTGCGCCAGCGCGGCATCGCCGAGTCCGCGGGCCGCCAGGGCACCCGCGTGCGCCCACGCCCCTCCGTCGCGTCCGCGCGCGGCCGTTTCCGCCTGGAGGTACCGCCGGGCGTGCTGGACCTGGCCTCCGGCGCCCCCGACCCGCGCCTGCTGCCCGACCTCGCACCCGCCTTCGCGGCCCTCGCCGCCGCGCCCGCGCCCACCGGGTACGCCGGCGGCACCGGCCACCCACCGCTGCGCGCCAAGGCTCGTGAACTGCTGACGCGCGACGGCATCGACGCGACCGAGCTCGCCGTGGTCGGCGGCGCGCTGGACGGCATCGAGCGGCTGCTCGGCGCGCATCTGCTGCCCGGCGACCGGGTCGCCGTCGAGGACCCTGGCTGGGCCAACCTGCTGGATTTGGTCGCCGCCCTGGGCCTGCGTCCGGTCCCCGTCCCCGTCGACGAGTCCGGCCCCGACCCGCAGCGCCTGGCCGATGCGCTGCGCGGCGGCGCCCGCGCCGTGGTCGTGACCAGCCGTGCGCACAACCCGACCGGCGCCAGCGTCACCGCCGAGCGCGCCGCCGATCTGCGCGCCGCCCTCGCCCCGCATCCCGGAGTCCTCGTCATCGAGGACGACCATGCCGCCGAGCTCTCTGTCGAGCCGCTGCATCCGCTGTCCGGCGCCACCGAGGCGTGGGGGTTCGTCCGCTCGGTCAGCAAGCCTTACGGCCCCGATCTGCGCCTGGCCGTCGTGGCGGGCGACGCGACGAGCATCGCGAGGCTGACCGGCCGCCAGCGCCTCGGGACCGGCTGGGTCTCGCTGATCCTGCAGCGCCTTGTCGCCGCACTGTGGTCCGATCCGGCGGTCGCCTCGACCGTGGCCGCTGCGCGCGACGAGTACGAGGCGCGGCGCACCGGCCTGGTGACCGCGCTGCGCGAGCGCGGGCTTCCCGTCACGGGCCGGACCGGCATCAACGTGTGGCTCTCGGTTCCGGATGAGACGGTTGCCGTGGCGCGGCTGCGGGAGTCCGGTTACGCGGTGGCGCCGGGGGCGTTGTACCGCATCAACACCCCGCCGGCCGTGCGCATCACGATCGCGGCCCTGGACCTGCCCGCGATCCCCGCCCTGGCCGACGCCGCCGCACACGCCGCGTCCGGCTCGCTGCCCACTCCGGCGGCCTGACTCAGCAGTGGTTTGACCAGGCAGGTTCAAGGGGTCATCGCAACGGCTCGAGCGAGTCGACAGAATACGTCGATTCGATCGAGGGAGATGTGATGAGGCCTCATCTGACGATGGACCAACGCCAGTGGAAGCCGATGCGGAGGGTCGGCGTCGTAGAGGCGGGCCGCTTCGCGCGCCAGGCCGACCGATACACGTTTCCGGCGCGGCGGGTCGTCCGCTATTGCTGTTGACTCTCGGCCACCCGGCGGGGCATCTCGGGCTCGTTCGTGTCCGTGCGGTTCCGCGAAGATGTCGTCGTTGTTTTGTCGCCGTAGCTCATGAGGCCGGAGCGCCGCTCTGATAAAGAGGGTCTGCCGCCCGAGATGGGGTGGCTGACCAGCTGGCGAGGAGTTTGAGTCGGTCTTCGGATGCGGTGCCGGGTTCGGCGGTGTAGATGATCAGGTTGTGCACGGCTCGGCTGGACAGGGGCAGGTCGAGGTGCTGGAAGGTCAGTTCCAGGTGGCCGACCTCGGGGTGCTGGAGTCGTTTGATGCCGTCGTGGCGGATCAGGACGTCGTGCGCGGCCCATTGGTCGCGGAACTCCGGGCTGAGGGTGGACAGCTCGCCGATGAGGTCGCGCAGCGCCCGGTCGCGGGGCTCGCGAGCGGCCTCGGCGCGCAGCAGGGCGGCGGTGGCGTTGCCGGCGGCGTCCCAGTCGACGAAGAAGTCGTGTGCGGCGGGGTCGAGGAAGATGTAGCGGGCGATGTTGGGGCGGCCGCGCTTGTCGATGGTGGCGCTGTCGAACATCGGCGCGTACAGGGCTCGGGCCAGGGGGTTGCTGGCGATGACGTCCGTGCGGCCGTTGCGTACGAACGCCGAGGACATCGTCATGGAGTCGAGCAGCCACTGGACTCGGGGCGGGACCTCGACGTCCCGGCGACGCGATGGCGTGCGACTCCCGGCCCGCGATGACTGGGCCAGGTCGAACAGGTAGGTGCGTTCGTCGTCGTCCAGTCGCAGGGCGCGGGCGACCGCGTCGAGGACGTCTTCGGACACGCCGCCGATGTGACCCTTTTCCAGCCGCGTGTACCACTCTGTGCTCACGCCGGCGAGGACGGCGACCTCCTCGCGCCGCAGCCCGGCGACCCGGCGACGGGTGCTGGTCGGCAGTCCGGCCTGCGCCGGGGTGATTTTGGCGCGTCGGCCGGCGAGGAAGTCCCGGATCTCGCCGCGGTTTCCGGGCTGCTGGTCCATGTCCTTCACGGTATCCGCCGGTCGCGGCGCGAGCGGGGGTAGAGGTTGTACCCCCATAAACGCGACCTTCTCCGGTAGCGGCGATCGCGGTCTTCTGGGATCGAACGCGTAATGGAGGTAGGGGACATGACGAGCAAGACGCTGACAGTGCCGGCTGTGGCGCTGGGCACGTGGGCCTGGGGAGACAGCGGCGAGGCGGGCGACGGCTATTTCGGCAGTCAGCTGACCGCGTCCGGCCTGCGCGAGGTCGTCGAGAAGGCGCAAGCGAACGGGTTCACCTTGTGGGACACCGCGGTGGTGTACGGCATGGGTCACTCGGAGACGGTCCTCGCTCAGGCGCTGAAGGGCTACGCCCGCAGCGAGTACCAGCTGTCGACGAAGTTCACCCCGCAGGCCGCGGGCGACGGCGACGATCCGGTCGCGGAGATGCTGGAGCAGAGCCTCGACCGATTGGGTACGGAATATGTGGATCTGTACTGGATCCACAACCCCGCCGACGTGGCCCGCTGGACGCCGCTTCTGATTCCGGTGCTGCGGAGCGGCAAGATCAAGCATGTCGGCGTCTCGAACCACAACATGAAGGAGATCGCTCTTGCCGACCAGATCCTCGGCGAGGCCGGCTTTCGCGTGGAGGCGGTCCAGAACCACTACAGTCTCCTGTACCGGAGCTCCGAGCGCGCGGGCATTCTCGATCATTGCCGCGAGCACGACATGCGGTTCTTTTCCTACATGGTCCTCGAGCAGGGAGCGCTGACCGGCAGGTACGGCCCGGCCCATCCGTTGCCGGCGGGCAGCAACCGGGCGGCCGCGTACAACGGCATCCTGCCCAAGCTCCAGGTGCTGACGGACAGGATGGGGGCGATCGGCGGGGACCGAGGCGCGTCCGCCGCCGACGTCGCCACCGCCTGGGCCATCGCCAAGGGGACCACCCCGATCATCGGCGTCACGAAGGCGAGTTACATCGACGGGTTGGTCCGAGCTCGCGGCATCGAGCTCGCCGACGAGGAGATCGCGGAGCTGGAGGCGCTGGCGGACGCCGCGGACGTCGACACGCGCGGCTGGTGGGAGCACGAGATGTAGCAAGCACTATCTCCCCCGTTGTGGAGTCCAGTCGTCGAGGTCGTCGGGCCAGGGTGCGGGGCGCCGTTGTCGTCCAGAGGCCAGTTTCGGCGTTGGCGGCGTGCAGAGCGGCGTTGAGTCGCTCGCGTTCGTCTCGTTCCGGGATGTCGGAGCTGGCTGTCGGATTGGTTGTGCCGTGGTTTCTCCGCAGGTGCGGGTCGGGCGGTGTCGCCTGGGCGGTCACTTGGTGGCGGCCGGGTGAGGACAGTTTCAACCTGAACGCGTCCGAGCCGCACGGGGCAAGGAATGGGCCGATAACGGGGCGACCGCGCCCGACGCCAGCCCAAGCAGCGGAGTGAGGGTCACGACGGTTCCGCGGCGCGTGGCGGGAGTTGCGCGGACGTGACGCGGGCCCGCGATCAGGCCAGGGTGGTGGTCCGTCCAGCTTCGGTGCGGAGCACCAATAGATCTGCCGAGAACGACCTGATCTGGCAAGCGAAGCGCAGCCAGTGCCGGAGCGAAGCGGAGGCATGGGGGGTGCGGGATGGGAACCCCCCGCCCCGCGCGAAGCGCGGAGGAAACACTGTGCCCCCGGCAGGATTCGAACCTGCGCTCCCGCCTCCGGAGGGCGGTGCTCTATCCCCTGAGCTACGGGGGCCTTGCGACCCCGAACAGATTAGCAGAGGCCCTCCCCGCCCCGCGCACTGGTTCCCCCGTGGCGGATGTGGCGGGGTGGGGCCGCTACGAAGACAAGGGCTGGGCGCCCAGGTCCTTCAGCTTTTCGGTCAACTGGGAGATGTCGTAGGACTGGGCCACGCGCATCTTCTCCGCCGCGTCGCGGACCTCCTGGCTTGAGGCGTCCTTCGCGGCGATCTCGGCCATGTGGATGCCGCCCAGGTGGTGGCGGAGCATGAGCTGGCACCACAGGGTGTCGAAGTCCTTGCCGGTGGCGGACTTCAGGCGCTTGAGGTCGTCCGCCGACGCCATGCCGGGCATGCGGCCGTCCGGCTGCAAGGTGTTCATGCCCGAGGGCATCCAGGACATGGCGCGGTTCGACGAGGTGGGGGAGAGGTGCCACTCGACCAGCCAGGTCTGCATCTGGCCGATCTGCCACTGCTGGCTCGCGGCGATGTCGTAGCCCAGGTTGCGGATGTCGTCCGTCGTGCCGAGGCGGTACGCGAACATGCCCATCTCGACCGCCTGGGCGTGGTGCACGCTCATGTCGCGGGCGAAGCCGGCGTCGATCGAGTCGTCGCCGGGGGCGCGCAGAGTCGGGATCAAGTAACCGACGGCGGTGCCGGTCACCAGCAGGAGGATCGCGGCGAGCACGCCCAAGCTGAGGCGTGCCCGCCGTGAAAGTTGCGCGAACACGGTGGCTAGTTGCCGCCCATCTGCGTCGTGCCGTCCTTGCCGAGGTCGCGCGGCGTGGTGCCGGTCTCGGTGATGATGTCGCCGCTCGAGCACGGGGTGCCGGCCTCGAGGCTGGCGTTCTGGCGCAGCGCCTTGATGAACTGGTCGATGCGGCTGTCGTCAGCGTTGTCGACCTTGAGCTGGAAGCCCCACGCCTGCAGCGAGATCGGCTTGTCCAGGTTGGTGTACGGGCTCATCAGCATGTAGTCGTTGCCGCGGACCCGCTTGGCCAGCTTCTCCACCTGGTCGGCGGGGAGGCTCGGGTTGTACGTGATCCACACGGCGCCGTGCTCCATGCTGTGCAGCGCGTGCTCGTTCGCGATCGGGGCCGTGTACACGTCGCCGAGGCAGCGCTGCCAGTTGGCGTTGTGGTTGCCGGCGACCGGCGGGCTCAGCTTGTACTGCTGCGGGCCCCACACGTGCTCGCGCTGGCCGACCATGGCCTTGTCGATCTTGTAGTAGTCCTGGATGCCCGAGATCTGGTCGGCGCGCTCTTTCCAGGTGAGGCCGTTCTCGTACACCTGGTAGCCGGCGAAGCCCACGATGCCCAGCGCCAGCACACCGACGGTGGTGAACAGCGCGATGGGGCCCCAGGACATGCCCTGCTTGACCTTGACCGGGGCGATCTTCTTGGCGGCCGGGCGGGTCGCGGTGGCGGGCCGCTTGCCGGCGCCGGCGGTGGTCTTGCGGGCCGGAGCCGACTTGCGCGGGCTGGCCTTCGGCTTTGCCGGAGCGGCCGGACCACCCTCGTCGTCGGAGTCCGAGATGTCCGAGTCGACCTCGGAGTCCGAAACGTCCGCATCCTCCAGCAGCTCGACGTCCTCGACGTCCGAGACGTCTTCGTCGCCGCCCTGCTTCGGCTTGGCGCCGGCCACGGGCTTGGTGGACGGCTTGCGGTTGCCGCCGCCGTGCTGGGTGCTCATGCTCATCTCGTCGCCTCGCAACGCTCAGCGTTGTGCTCGCTCATCGGGCCTCGTCTGGTCAACGGTCGGGGGTCGCGGCGGGGAACTGGTCACCCCGCCTTCAGGGGAAGTCGGTCCCAGCCGTCCCGCATTGTGACCAGCACAACGGGCCGCCGCCAAGTACCGGAGTCTACCCCCGATAACATTTGTCGGTGACTCCCGCTGAACTCGCCGTAGCAGTACTCGCAGCCGCACGGGCGGCCATCACCGAGCGTGACCTCGACACGTCCGTGCTCCCGGCGACGACCAGCGTGGAGCGACCGCGAAACCCGGAGCATGGTGACTATGCGTCCAATATCGCCCTGCAGCTGGGCAAGAAGGTCGGGCTGAACCCGCGCGATCTGGCCGCCGCGGTCGCGAAAAACTTGCAGGAAACTCCCGGGATCGATGCCGTGGAGATCGCCGGGCCCGGCTTCCTGAACATCCGGCTGTCCGCGGGCGCCGCCGGCGGGCTCGCCGGGCGGGTCGTGCGCGAAGGCCGGTCCTACGGGCGCAGCGAGACGCTGGCCAAGGAGAAGGTCAACCTGGAGTTCGTCTCGGCGAACCCAACGGGCCCGGTCCACCTCGGCCACACCCGCTGGGCCGCGGTCGGCGACGCGCTCGGGCGCATCCTGGCCGCCGCCGGCGCCGACGTGACCCGCGAGCACTACATCAACGACGCCGGCGTGCAGATGAACCGCTTCGGCGAGTCCGTGCAGGCCGCGGCCCACGGCCGGCCGACGCCGCCCGACGGCTACCCGGGCGAGTACGTCCAAGACATCGCAAATGTCATCAAGAGCCAAAATCCGGACATCATGCAGATGTCCGAAGAAGACCAGCAAAAAGCCTTCCTGGATGAGGCCTACAAAGCCATGCTCCGGGAGATGCGCGAGAGCCTCGAGCGGTTCGGCGTCCACTTCGACGTCTGGTTCTCGGAGAAGACGCTGCACGAGGGCGGCGCCGTCGAGCACGCCCTCGACGAGCTGCGCAAGCAGGGCCACGTCTTCGAGCAGGACGGCGCCGTCTGGCTGCGCACCACGGACTTCGGCGACGACAAGGACCGGGTGCTGATCCGCTCCAACGGCGAGAAGACCTACTTCGCCGCCGACGCCGCGTACTACATCAACAAGCGCGAGCGCGGCTTCGACCGCTGTATCTACATGCTGGGCGCCGACCACCACGGGTACGTCGGCCGGCTCAAGGCCATCGCCGCCTGTGCCGGCGACGACCCGCAGCGCAACATCGAGGTGCTCATCGGCCAACTGGTCAGCCTGCTGCGCGGCGGCGAGCCGGTGCGGCTGAGCAAGCGGGCCGGCACGCTGATCACCCTCGACGAGCTGATCGACGCCGTCGGCGTGGACGCGGCGCGGTACTCCCTGGCCCGCTCGTCCACGGACTCGCCGCTGACGCTGGACATCGAGGTCATCACCCGGCAGAAGAACGACAACCCGGTCTTCTACGTGCAGTACGTCGGGGCGCGCACCGCGTCCGTCGCGCGCTACGCCGCCGACCTCGGCCACGAGCGCGGCGACGCCTACGACGCGGCACTCCTGGTACACGAGAAGGAACTTGATCTTCTGAAGGCGATCGGCGACTTTCCTGGCGTCGTCGCCACCGCGGCGGAGCTGCGCGAGCCGCATCGCGTGGCACGCTATTTGGAGGACCTGGCCGCGGCCTACCACCGGTTCTACGACAACTGCCGGGTGCTGCCCCAGGGTGACGAGCCGTTCACCGACACCAACCGGGCGCGTCTGTGGCTCAACGACGCCACGCGCCAGGTGATCGTGAACGGGCTGGACCTGCTCGGCGTCTCGGCGCCGGAACGGATGTAGAGAACATGCGCGCACACGAGGCCGGAGCGCTCCACGCTGACCTGGGCTCGAACGGCCCCTCCTGGCTCCGCACCCCGGAGGACGTCAACGCCCTGGTCCCGATGTTGTGGCCCAAGACGGTCAAACGCGGACAAAACGGCGCACTGACCGTCGGCGGCGTCGAAGTCACGCAAATCGCCGAAAACCACGGCACCCCTGCGTACATCTTCGACGAGGAAGACTTCCGCGAGCGATGCAGGACGTTCAAGGAGGCGTTCGGCGGCGCCGAGGTGTACTACGCCGGCAAGGCCTTCATCGCCACCGCGATCGTGAAGATCCTGGTCGAGGAGGGCCTGAGCCTCGACGTGTGCACCGGCGGCGAGCTGGCCGTGGCCCTGCGCGGCGGCATGCCGCCGGAGCGCATCGGCCTGCACGGCAACAACAAGTCCGTGGAAGAGCTCACGATGGCCGTCGAGCACGGCGTCGGCCGCATCATCGTCGACTCCTTCGACGAGATCGACCGCCTCCAGCAGATCGCCATCAAGCTGGACAAACGTCCGAAAATCATGGTCCGCGTCACCGTCGGCGTCGAGGCGCACACCCACGAGTTCATCGCGACCGCGCACGAGGACCAGAAGTTCGGCTTCTCGCTGTCCGGCGGTGCCGCCGCCGAGGCCGTCGACAAGATCCTCGCCGACGACATCCTCGAGCTGCGCGGCCTGCACTCGCACATCGGCTCGCAGATCTTCGACGCCTCCGGCTTCGAGGTCGCCGCACGGCGGCTGCTGACGCTGCAGGCCCGCATCAGCGAGGTGCACAACAGAGAGCTGCCGGAGATGGACCTCGGCGGCGGCTTCGGCATCGCGTACACCACGCAGGACGAGCCCGCCGACCCGCGCGACCTGGCCGGCGAGCTGCTGCGCATCGTCAAGCAGGAGTGCGCCGCCCTGCACCTGAGCGTGCCGCACCTGTCCGTCGAGCCCGGCCGGGCGATCGTCGGCCCGGCGATGTTCACCCTGTACGAGGTGGGCACGGTCAAGGACGTCGACGGCATCCGGACGTACGTCTCCGTGGACGGCGGGATGAGCGACAACATCCGCACCGCCCTGTACGACGCCGCGTACTCCGCGACCGTCGCCGGGCGGGCGTCCGGCGAACCGCCGATTCTCGCCCGCGTGGTGGGAAAACATTGCGAGTCCGGGGACATCGTCGTGAAAGATGAATTCCTGCCGGCGGACGTCACGGCCGGAGATCTTCTTGCGGTACCGGGCACCGGCGCCTATTGCCGCAGCATGGCGAGCAACTACAACCACGTCCCCCGCCCGCCGGTCGTGGCGGTGGTTGACGGGGAGTCAAGGGTCATCGTCCGCCGTGAAACCGTGGACGACCTGCTGCGACTGGACGTGGGGTGACAGATGCCGCAATCGGTGAAGGTAGCGCTGCTGGGCTGCGGGACCGTCGGTTCCGAGGTGGTCCGCCTGCTGCACGAGCAGGAGGACGACCTCACGGCCCGCATCGGCGCGCCCCTCGAGCTGGTCGGCGTGGCCGTGCGGCGCCTGGGCAAGGCCCGTGACCTGCCGGTCGACAAGAGCATCTTCACCACCGACGCCCTCGGCCTGATCAAGCGCGAGGACGTCGACGTCGTGGTCGAGGTGGTCGGCGGCATCGAGCCGGCCCGCACCTGGCTGCTCGAGGCGCTGCACGCGGGCAAGAGCGTGGTCACGGCCAACAAGGCTCTGCTCGGCGAGGACGGCGCCACGCTGCACAAGGCGGCCGCCGACGCCGGCGCGGACCTGTACTACGAGGCGTCCGTCGCCGGCGCCATCCCGCTGCTGCGCCCACTGCGCGAATCGCTGCACGGCGACCGCATCACCCGGGTCACCGGCATCGTCAACGGGACCACGAACTTCATTCTGTCCTCGATGGACGCCACCGGCGCCGGCTTCGCCGAGGCGCTGGAGGAGGCGACCGCGCTGGGCTACGCCGAGGCCGACCCGACCGCCGACGTCGAGGGCTTCGACGCCGCCGCGAAGGCCGCGATCCTCGCCTCGATGGCGTTCCACAGCCGGGTCACCTCCGCCGACGTGTACCGCGAGGGCATCACCGAGGTCACCGCCGCCGACATGGCCAGCGCCAAGGCGATGGGCTGCACGATCAAGCTGCTGTGCATCGCCTCGAAGACCCACGGCGCCGTCTCGGTGCGCGTGCACCCGGCGATGATCCCGCGCACGCACCCGCTCGCGGGCGTCGGCGACGCGTTCAACGCCGTCTTCGTCGAGGCCGAGGCGGCCGGCCAGCTCATGTTCTACGGCCGCGGCGCGGGCGGCGCACCGACCGCCTCCGCGGTGCTCGGCGACGTGGTCGCCGTGGCCCGCAACCGCCTCGCCGGGGTCCGCAGCGCGTCCGAGTCGGCCTACGCCGACCTGCCGGTCTCGCCGATCGGGGACGTGCTCACGAGGTACCACATCAGCCTGGACGTCTCCGACAAGGCCGGCGTGCTCGCGGCCGTCGCGGGCGTCTTCGCCAGGCACGGCGTCAGCATCGCGACCGTGAACCAGTCCGGCCGTGGCAACCAGGCCGTGCTCGTCATCGTCACGCACGCCGCGCCGGATCGCGCCCTCGCCGCCACCGTCGCCGAGCTGCGGGCACTGGACATCGTTCGCGCCGTGGCGAGCGTGCTGCGCGTCGAAGGGGAGTGACCGCCATGTGGCGAGGTTTGATCGAGGAGTTCCGGGACCGTTTACCCGTCGGGCCGCAGACCCCGGTGGTGACGCTGCACGAGGGCAACACGCCGCTGCTGCCGGCGCCGGAGCTCTCCGCGCGCACGGGCTGCGACGTGTACCTCAAGGTCGAGGGCTCCAACCCGACGGGCTCGTTCAAGGACCGCGGCATGACGGTCGCGGTCTCCAAGGCCGTCGAGGAGGGCTCGAAGGCGATCATCTGCGCGTCGACCGGCAACACGTCGGCGTCCGCCGCCGCCTACGCCGCCCGCGCCGGCATCACCTGCGCCGTCCTCGTGCCGACCGGCAAGATCGCCCTGGGCAAGCTCGCGCAGGCCCTGGTGCACGGCGCCCGCCTGCTGCAGGTGACCGGCAACTTCGACGACTGCCTGGCGCTGGCCAGCAAGCTGTCGCTGGACTACCCGGTGTCGCTGGTCAACTCCGTCAACCCGGACCGCCTCGAGGGCCAGAAGACCGCCGCCTTCGAGATCGTCGCGGGCCTCGGCGACGCGCCGGACATCCACTGCCTGCCGGTCGGCAACGCCGGCAACATCACGGCGTACTGGATGGGCTACAAGGAGGACCACGCCGCCGGCAACGCCACCCGCCGCCCGCGCATGTTCGGCTTCCAGGCCTCCGGCGCCGCCCCGATCGTCAACAACGCCGTCGTGCGCGAGCCCAGCACCATCGCGACCGCCATCCGCATCGGCAACCCCGCGAGCTGGACGCGCGCCGTCGACGCCCGCGACGAGTCCGGCGGCATCATCGACGCCGTGACCGACCGCAACATCCTGCAGGCCTACCGCCTCCTCGCCCGCTCGGTCGGCGTCTTCGTCGAGCTCGGCAGCGCGGCGAGCGTCGCCGGCCTCCTGCAGGCGCACCAGCAGGGCCGCATCGACCCGGGCCAGACGATCGTCTGCACGGTGACCGGCCACGGCCTCAAGGACCCGGACTGGGCGATCTCGACCGCGCCCGCGCCGACCACGATCCCGGCCGAGCCGCTCGCCGCAGCGAAGGCTCTCGACCTGGCATAGGAACAATTGGCGGGACTCGGGTCCGTGCAACGGACGACCGTTGTTCCCACCAGACACCGCTGCGGGCCTGGCGGCCCTCCGCTGCCAGGTTCGCGGTGCCAAGGGCCGAAACCACTACGGTGTGAGGGTGCCACCCGCCCTTTCGGTCCTTACCCGCAACAAGGACTTCCGCAACCTGTTCGCCGCCGATCTGATCGGCCTCGGCGCCGACTGGTTCGTCATGATCCCCCTGCTCACCCTGCTGCCGCACCTGACCGGCACCGGCGTCTGGGGCGCATTCGTCCTCGCCACCGACACCGGCGTGACCGCCCTCCTGCTGCCGTACACCGGCACGGTCGCCGACCGCCTCGACCGCCGCAAGATCCTCATCGCCGCCGACCTGTCGATGGCCGCGTGCGCCCTGGCCCTCCTGCTCGTGCGCACCTCGGCGACGGCCTGGGTCGCGCTGGTCGCCGTGGGCGCGATCGCCGTGGCCAAGGCCTTCTTCGCACCGGCCGCCCAGGCGGCCCTGCCGAATGTGGTGGACCGCGAGGACCTGACGTCCGCCAACGCGTTGAGCGGCTCGGCCTGGGGCACGATGCTCGTCATCGGCGCGTCGCTGGGCGGCATCGCCTCGGAGGCCTTCGGCCCGTACCCGTGCTTCGCCTTCGCCGCCGCCCTGCTCACGATGTCGGCCATCCAGGTCTGGCGGGTGCGCCGCCCCCTGCAGGCCGAGCGCGAGACGACCCCGGCGCACCCGTTCGCGGCGATCGCCGAGGCGCTGCGGTACATCCGCGGAAACCCTCGCGTCGCGTCCCTGGTGACCGTCAAGTCCGCCGTCGGCCTGGGCAACGGCGTCCTGACCCTCTTCCCGGTCCTGGCGGCATATCTCGGGGCCGGCCCGCTGGGCACCGGCCTCCTCTTCGCCGCACGGGGCCTCGGCGCCCTGGTCGGCCCGATCGTCCTGCGCCGCGTCCTGACCCACCGCGCCTGGCTCCTCCCCGGCCTGGCGCTGTCGATGGCCGCATACGGCCTCGCCTACATCGGCGTGAGCATGCTGACCTGGTTCCCGCTGGTCCTGGCCGGCGTGGTCCTGGCACACCTCGGCGCCGGCGGCAACTGGATGATGTCGAACTTCGTACTGCAGGCCGAGGTCCCCGACGCCCTGCGCGGCCGCGTCTTCGCCACCGACTTCATGCTCGCGACGCTTTCGGTAGCGGCGAGCCAGCTGGCGGTGGGCGCTTTCGTCGACCACACCGACCCTCGCCTGCTGATAGCGGCGTGCGGCACGGTGACGCTGCTGTACTCGGCGGCCTGGTCCGCGGTATCGCTTCGCCGCCCAGCACCCGCCGCCTCCTGACCGCCGCCTTCGCGTCGGGTTCTTGCGGTTCGGGCTTCGACGGCTCGAGCCTGCGGGTTGGGCTTTCCCGACAAGTCGGGCGCTCCGCGCCCCGGCTTGTCGGATTTATACCCTGCCGGGCGACATTCAGTAGCGAAAAGGCCGCGGGCTGGGGCTTGCGTGGGAGGGCTATCGTGGTGATATCACTTCGATAGCCTTGAAGGAGTCGTCATGGAGCGAAGGGCGTTCCGGGTCTCGGGGTTCGCAATGCTCGGCCTGCTGCTCATCCTCGTGGTCGTCGCGACCGTCGCCGGCGCGACGCTCGCCGACGGTTCCGCGGCCGCGGTCATCGCCGTCGTGTCGCTGCTCGCGGTGCTGGCCATCAGCGGGTTCGCCGTGGTCAACCCCAACGAGGCGCGGGTCATACAGTTCTTCGGCCGCTACGTGGGCACCATCGCCGACGCCGGCTTCCACTGGACGGTGCCGCTGACCGCGAAGCGCCGTCTCTCGCGCCGGGTGCGCAACTTCGAGACCGACCGGCTCAAGGTCTCCGACGCCGACGGCAACCCGGTGGAGATCGCCGCCGTGGTCGTCTGGCGCGTCGTCGACACGTTCAAGGCGTCCTTCGGCGTCGACGACCACATCTCCTACGTCGCCGTGCAGGCCGAGGCCGCCGTGCGCCACCTCGCCACCAGCTACCCCTACGAGTCGCACGACGACGGGCGCGCCAGCCTGCGCGAGGGCAACGTGGTCAGCGAGGAGCTCACGATCGAGCTCGGCGAGCGCGCGGCGCTGGCGGGCGTGGAGATCCTGGAGTCGCGCATCACCCACCTGGCGTACGCGCCGGAGATCGCCCAGGCAATGCTCGCCCGGCAGCAGGCGAGCGCGATCGTCGGCGCGCGGTACAAGATCGTGGAGGGCGCGGTCGGCATGGTCCAGAGCGCGCTGGAGCGCCTGAACGAGCTCGAGGTCGTCGAGCTCGACGAGGAGCGCAAGGCGCAGATGGTGGCCAACCTGCTCGTGGTGCTCTGCGGCGACCGCAACGTCCAGCCCGTCGTGAACACCGGCACGCTGTACGGCTGAGTCGTGCCCGAACGCAAAAAGCTCCTGCTGCGGCTGGACCCCCAGGTCTACGACGCCATCGCGCGCTGGGCCGGCGACGAGCTGCGCAGCGTCAACGGGCAGATCGAGTTCGCGCTCCGCCTGGCCCTGCGCCAGGCCGGGCGCGAGGTCCGCCGCCCGGACGCCGCGCAAAACGCCGGCGCCGCCCAGGATCAGGGCGCCGCGCAAGACCAGCGCGACGCGCAAGGTGAGGGCGATGCGCGCGACGAGGGTGAGGCGCGAGAACGCGGCGACGCGCAAGTCGACGGCGACGCGCACGGCGAGCGCAACGCGCACGGCGAGCGCAACGCGCACGGCAAGGGCGACGCGCACGGCAAGGGTGAGGCGCAAGAACGGGGCGGCGCGCACGGTGGGGGCGACGCGGCGACCGGGATGACGAGAACAACCGGGATGACGAGAACGACCCGGGATGACCAGGAGAGCGAGGCGAGCGGCGACGAGGATCCCGAGGGCTGAGCGGCTCCATCCTCATGGTGAGATGTCCCGTATGGCCTTCCTGCACGACCCGGTCGTCGTTCGCGTGCCCGCGACCAGCGCTAACCTCGGTCCCGGCTTCGACGCGCTCGGCCTCGCGCTGACGCTCTACGACGAGGTCGAGGCGCGGGTGACGGCCGGCGGCGTCGCCGTCGAGGTGGAGGGCGAGGGCGCGGGGGAGCTGCCGACCGACGCGAGCCACCTCGTCGTGCGCTCGATGCAGCGGGCGTTCGAGGCGCTCGGCGAGCGCCCCGCCGGGCTCGCACTGCGTTGCCGCAACCGCATTCCCCAGGCGCGCGGGCTCGGCTCGTCCTCCGCCGCGATCGTCGCCGGCATCGTGCTGGCCCGCGCGCTCGTCGAGGACGGCGCCGCGCGCATGGACGACGCGGCCGCGCTGGCGCTCGCGGGCGAGATCGAAGGCCACCCCGACAACGTCGCGCCGTGCCTGCTCGGCGGGTTCACGATCGCCTGGACCGAGGACGGCGTGGCCGCCGCCGTGCGCCGCGAGCCCGCGGAGGGCATCCACCCGGTGGTCTTCGTGCCGGAGGGGCGCGGGCTGACCGAGGCCGCGCGGGCCGCGCTGCCCAAGACCGTCCCACACGCCGACGCCGCCTTCAACGCCGCGCGCGCCGCGCTGCTCGTGCACGCGCTGGCCGGCGACCCGTCGCGGTTGTTCGCGGCGACGGAAGATCGGCTGCACCAGGGGTACCGCGCGGAAGGAATGCCTTTGACGGCCGGTCTTGTCGAGCAATTGCGCGCTGATGGGGTCGCCGCCGTGGTGTCCGGCGCGGGCCCGTCGGTGCTCGCGCTCGGCGTCGATGGATGGACGCCGCGGCCGATGCCGGGATGGCGTGTTCTGCCGCTGGATGTCGATGTGACGGGCGCACGACTCGGTGGTGAGCTGGCATGAGGTACGCTGGAACACGCCGAGCGGGACCCTGTTGCCGCTGGCTAGCGGAGTTGATTACTCTCTAGTCCTACAGCAGCCGCTCAGTGCGGCGATCTCATGCGGGGCGGCGTGCTCCGATTTCCGTGGCACCCCTTGCGCACGCCCGGCCGCCAACCCGCGTTTCCTGTGGTCGCGCGCGCACGGCTGGGCCAAGGACGCAAATGGTGGCGTCCACGCCCACCGCAAGCGCTGCAACACCTCCCGCACGCACGCAAGGCGGGAGCACCCGCGGGCCGCCCGGCCACCGTTGCCACAAATCCGGGCAGCCCCGGCCTAACGAGGGAAGGAATCCATTGAGCGACACCACCGACGTCACGTCGGATGTCTCCACCGGCCGCGCCGCGGCCGAGGCCGACGGCGCCGAGGCCGGCGCGACCCGTCGGCGGCGCTCGGGCACGGGGTTGGCCGGCATGCTGCTTCCGGAGCTGCAGAGCCTGGCCGCCTCGTTGGGCATCTCCGGCACCGCCCGGATGCGTAAGGGCGAGCTCGTGACGGCCATCCAGGAGCGCCAGGCGGGCGAGTCGCGCCCCGCCGCCGCCCCGGCCGCGAGCACCACCCGGGCAACCCGTGCCACCCGCAGCGAGGCTCGCGCCGAGACCCCCGAGGCCGAGTGGCCCTCGGCCACCGAGGTCACCGAGCCGCCGGCCCGCACCCCTCGTCGGGCCACCCGCGCCGCCGGTCCGCCGGAGCCGCGGGCAGCCCGTGAAGAGTCCGCCGCCGAGCCGGCAGCACCCGTCGCCGAGCGCCCCAGCCGCGTGCGCGCCGAGCGCACTGAGCGGGCCGAGCGCGCCGAGCGTGCCGAGCGTCCGGAGCGCGCAGAACGGGCCGAGCGTCCGGAGCGGGCCGAGCGTCCGGAGCGGGCCGAGCGCGCTGAGCGGGCCGAGCGCAACGGCGCCGAGCGGCCCGAGCGCGCCGAGCGTGCTGTCGAGCGCGCCGAGCGTGCCGAGCGTCCGGAGCGCGGCGAGCGTGCGGAGCGGACCGAGCGCCCGGAGCGCGGCGAGCGCGCCGAGCGCCAGGAGCGCGCCGAGCGCAACGCACCCGACCGCGGCGACCGCGGCGATCGGGGCGACCGCAACCAGCGCGGCGGCTTCGTCGACGACGAGGGTGACGACGACGGCACGGGCCGCCGCGGGCGGCGCAGCCGGTTCCGCGACCGCCGCCGGGGCCGCGACCGCGAGGGCGCCGAGCCCGCCGGCCGCACCGGGGGCGGCGAGCCGCAGGTCAGCGAGGACGACGTCCTCGTGCCGGTGGCCGGCATCCTCGACGTGCTGGACAACTACGCGTTCGTGCGCACGACCGGCTACCTGTCCGGCTCCAACGACGTCTACGTCGCGATGTCGCAGGTCAAGCGCTACGGCCTGCGTCGCGGCGACGCGGTGACCGGCGCCGTGCGCCAGCCGCGCGACGGCGAGCAGCGCCGCGACAAGTACAACCCGCTCGTGCGCCTCGACACGGTCAACGGGATGGACCCGGAGGAGGCCAAGCGCCGCCCCGAGTTCTACAAGCTCACCCCGCTGTACCCGCAGGACCGTCTCCGCCTGGAGACCGAGCCGCACATCCTCACCACGCGCGTCATCGACCTGGTGATGCCGATCGGCAAGGGCCAGCGTGCGCTCATCGTGTCGCCCCCGAAGGCCGGCAAGACCATGGTGCTGCAGGCGATCGCCAACGCGATCACCCGCAACAACCCCGAGTGCCACCTCATGGTCGTGCTGGTCGACGAGCGGCCCGAAGAGGTCACCGACATGCAGCGCTCGGTGAAGGGCGAGGTCATCGCCTCGACCTTCGACCGGCCGCCGACGGACCACACCACCGTCGCCGAGCTGTCGGTCGAGCGGGCCAAGCGCCTCGTCGAGCTCGGCCACGACGTGGTCGTCCTGCTGGACTCGATCACCCGGCTCGGCCGCGCGTACAACAACGCGTCGCCCGCCTCCGGTCGCATCCTGTCCGGCGGTATCGACTCGACCGCGCTGTACCCGCCGAAGCGCTTCCTCGGCGCCGCGCGCAACATCGAGAACGGCGGCTCGCTGACCATCATCGCCACGGCGCTGGTCGAGACCGGCTCCACCGGTGACACGGTCATCTTCGAGGAGTTCAAGGGCACCGGCAACGCCGAGCTCAAGCTCGACCGGAAGATCGCCGACCGGCGTATCTTCCCGGCGATCGACATCGACCCGTCCAGCACCCGCAAGGAGGAGATCCTCCTCGCCCCGGACGAGCTCGCGATCGTCATCAAGCTGCGCAAGGTGCTGCACGCCCTCGACTCGCAGGAGGCGCTCAATCTCCTGCTGGACCGGCTCAAGAAGACCCGGACCAACGTCGAGTTCCTCATGCAGATCGCGCAGACCACGCCGGGCGAGTAATCGGCCGGCAGATACGACATACTCCGAACGCCCCCGCGCTCTATCGGCCGGGGGCGTTCGGGCGTCGAGGAGGCTCTCCGTTGGCCGTGGTCGGGTTACTGCTCCTGCTGGTCGTGGCGGTCCTGGTGATCACGCCGATCGTCATCGTGTTGCGCCGCCGTCGCTCCCGCCGCGCCGTCCAGGCGCCGTACCGCGTTCCCGCACAGCCCTTCGCCGCACCCCCGACGGCGCCGCCGGTCTCCGCCGCACCCTTCGCCGCACCGTTCTCGGCGCCCCCGCCCGCGCCCGTCTCGCCGGGTTTTGCCGCACCCGGCCCCGTTTCGCAGGGCCCGATTCCGGCCTCGCCGATCTCCGCGTTCCCGGTGTCCCCGGCCGCCGCGCCGGTCTCCGCGTTCCCGGTGTCCCCGGCCGCCGCGCCGGTCTCCGCGATGCCGGCCGCCGCCCCCGTCGTCCCCGCGATGCCGGCCGCCGCGCCGGTCTCGGCCGCGATGCCGGCCGGCGTGCCGGTCTCGACCGGGATGCCGAGCGGCCCGCACCTCGGCATCGACTTCGGCACCTCCAACACCGCGGCCGTGCTGCGCACCCCCGACGGCCGACGGCTGCCGCTGCTGTTCGACGGCTCGCCGCTGCTGCCCTCGGCCGTCTACGCGGATGAGGACGGCCGCCTCGCCGTCGGCCGCGACGCCGTGCACCTCGCGCGCAGCGCGCCCGAGCGCTTCGAGCCGGCGCCGAAGCGCTGCATCGACGACGGCCGGGTGCTGCTCGGCGACCGCGAGCACGCCGTCGCCGACCTCATCGGCGCGGTCCTGGCCCGCGTGCTCGACGAGGCGAGGCGCACGCTCGACGGCGCGACGCCCGCGGTCACCATCACCCACCCGGCCGCCTGGGGACCGACCCGCCGCGAGACGCTCGTCGCCGCGGCCGAGCGCGCCGGCGCACCGTCCGCCGCCCTGCTGCCCGAGCCGGTCGCCGCGGCCCGCTTCCTGACCCGCCTGCACGGCGCCGCGGTCGCGCCGGGTGCGGCGATCGTGGTGTACGACTTCGGCGCCGGCACGTTCGACGCCACCGTGCTCATCAACCGCGACGGGCGTTTCGACGTCGCCGCGACCGAGGGCCTCGGCGACACCGGCGGCCGCGACGTCGACGCGGCGCTGCTGCAGTACATCGCCAACGTGTACGCCGCCCGCGACGCCGCCACCTGGCAGCGCCTCGAGCGCCCGGCCACCCCGGCCGACCACCGCGCCCGCTGGACGCTGCTCGACGACGTGCGCACCGCCAAGGAGATGCTCTCGCGCGCCTCGTCGACGCTCGTGCACGTGCCGCTCTTCGACGACCAGCTGCTGGTGACCCGCGAGCAGCTCGAGGCCCTTGCGGCGCCGATCGTCGAGCGCACCGTCGCCGCGACGAAGTCGGCGCTGTGGTCGGCCGGCCCGGCCGCGTCCACCGTCGGCGCCGTGTTCCTGGTCGGCGGCTCGAGCCGGCTGCCGCTGGCCACGACGGCGCTGCACCGCGCGATCTCGGTCGCCCCGACGACCCTGGAGCGCCCCGAGACCGTGGTGGCCGAGGGCGCGACGAGCGAAGGCTAGAAGTCGTCGCTCGGCCGCCCCGGGACCGTGGTGGCCGAGGGCGCGACGAGCGAAGGCTAGAAGTCGCCCTCGGCCACCTGGAACACCGTGAGGCCGAGCGAGCGCCACATCCGCACCACCTGCTGGCGGTCGTCGAAGACGCCGATCACGTGGTACCGGCTGCGGATCTCCTTTTCGAAGATCTCCGCCTTCACCACCGAGTCGCGGCGCTGGTCGCCGGTGACCCGCATGAAGAGCGCGCGGTACGGCACGGCGACGTGCTCGGCCAGCCACGCCTCCGTCGCCTCGCGGCAGTCGTCGGAGCGCCCCGAGCAGAACACGACCTCGTGGCCGGCGGCGTGCATCGCGCGCACCGCGGCGATCACCGGCGCGTTGGGCCGGTCCTCGCCGACGCGGGTCATGTCGTACGGGCTGCGGCCGTCGAAGAGCGCGACCGTGCCGTCGATGTCCACCAGCACGGTCCGTGGGGCGTCCAGCGGCGGCTCGTAGGGCGCACCGAAGCGCTCGTCGATGACCGGGAGCGGGAGGGGAAGGGCGCGGCCCGCGAGGTACCGCTGATACATGGAACGGATGACGTCCTCCCCGACGCGCCCGTCGCCGTCGCGCAGTGCGTCCCGGCGGATGCACTCCTCCACCGGCACGTCGGTGAAGTCGCGCACCGCGAAGTGCGCGCCGCACTTGGCGGCGAGCTCGGCGAACTCGCGCACGACGCGGCCGCGCAGGTTGGTGTCGTCGCAGACCACGTGCGCGCCCGCGCGCAGCAGGCCCTCGACCGCGGCGTGGTGCGCGGCGGTGACCTCCTTCTCGGCGCGCCCGCGCAGCTGCGGGTCGGCGACGAGCCCGCCGTGCAGCATGCGGCGCAGGTCGTCGCGGTTGACGCGGACGAGGCGCGGCTGCTGCTTCGCCCAGGTGGTCTTGCCCGAGCCCGGCAGGCCACGCGTGATAGTCAGCGAGCTCATGCCGTCACCTCCGCCTCGCTCCGTACCGCTGATGCGTCGTCCTCGGTGGTCTCGCCGACGGGCGGGCGGACCTGCTGCCACAGCAGCGGCGTGTAGTCCTTGCCGTCGAGGCGCAGGAACAGGCAGCCGCGCCGCGGGTGGCGGGCGACAGCGAGCGCGAAGTCCTTGCGCGTCCAGCCCTCGGGCAGGGCGAGCACCGTCTTGGCGTACTCCCGCTCCACCTCGCCGATGAGCGCATCGACCTGCGCCGTGAGGCCGGCCGCGACATTGCTCGCCCACGCGTGGAACTCGTCCGGCAGCGGCTCGAGCAGCTCGCCGAGTGCGTCATTCACCATCGCCTCCCACACCACGCGCGGGTTGAGGCCCGTGACGATGCGGTGCAGCCGAACGTACTCGGAGTACTTGATTTTGACCCGGAGGTCGGTCCCGGTGAAGTGCACGACGAGCCCCTCGCGGTTCACGCGCGGGGGCGCCGCGAGCGCGTCGGCCAGCGTCGCGTACCCGAACGACTCCACCACTGGCCCCGGCCAGCCGGCCACGGCGTCCGGGCCGTGGCTGCGCCCGGTCGCGATGTCCACGACGCCGAGCAGCACGAGGTCGTCGAGGCCGCCGTAGTCCAGCACGATCCGGTTGGCCGGGTAGATGATCTCGAACAGCACCGTGCGGCCGGGCGGCGGCGTGAAGCTTCCGGCGTACCGCGAAAGCCACACCTTCGTCGCGTGCCGCGCCTGTTCGGAGTCGAACGACCCGCGGGTCGCCACGGCCCAGCCGTCCGGCGTCGGGAACAGCACGCCGAGCGAGCCGTCGGCCTTGTCCGTCACCGACACCGGCCCGTCGAGGTCCAGCTCCGGAGCGCCCGGCTGCCCGTGGTTGAAGAACTTCGCGAACGGCCGCGCCAGCACCCGCCCGTCGGTGGACACGACGAGCCCGCGGCAGGCGAGCGTCGCGGCGTTCCACACGCTCTCGTACTGCGTCTTCTCCGTGTAGTTGTGGATCAGCAGCGGCAGCGAGGGGTGGCGCTGGGTGCGGATGTACCCGCCGCTGATCATGTCGGCCAGCAGCGCCGGGTCGCAGAGTTCGTCGATGTGGAGGCTCATAGCGCGGTACAGCGTAGGTGAACCGCGCTCGCGAAACGACGAGATAATCGGCGGGAATGTCCGGCGGGGGTGTTGCGTTGTAGACGGCGGTTGAGATGCCGTGACCAGAGCATGGCAGACTTGACCGACGGCCAACCCAGGTTCCGGTTCACGCTCGAGTCTCGGGCGACCCGGCGACCGACTGATCGAAAGGACCGCGGCCATGAAGCCGGACATCCACCCGCAGTACGTGACCACTGAGGTCACCTGCTCCTGCGGCAACTCCTTCACGACCCGTAGCACCGCCAAGGGCGGTCAGATCCACGTGGAGACGTGCTCCGTCTGCCACCCGTTCTACACGGGCAAGCAGCGCGTGCTCGACACCGCGGGCCGGGTTGCGAAGTTCCAGCAGAAGTACGCGAAGGTCCAGGCCAAGAAGGCCGGCAAGTAGCTGCGCTTCCGGCGCCCGCATCGGCCCCGCACGGGGTTCGGTGCGGGCGCCGACTCTGTTTTCCGGCCGAATCGTCTTGAGGGACTGACGCGATGAGCACCGACACCCGGCTCAGCACGCTGCTGGCGGAGTACCAGGAGCTGGAGCAGAAGCTGGCCGACCCCGGCATCCACACCGACCAGGCGCTGGCCCGCAGGACGGGGCGGCGCTTCGCCGAGCTGTCGCCGATCGCCAAGACGGCGGGCGAGCTCGAGCAGGCCCGCGACGACCTCACGGCGGCGCGCGAGCTGGCGGCGGAGGACCCGGCGTTCGGCGGGGAGGCCGATGAGCTGGAGGCGCGCATCCCGCAGCTGGAGGAGCGCCTCGCCGAGCTGCTGGCGCCGCGCGACCCCAGCGACGCCAAGGACGTCATCCTCGAGGTCAAGGCCGGCGAGGGCGGCGAGGAGTCGGCGCTGTTCGCGGGCGACCTGCTGCGGATGTACCTGCGGTACGCCGAGCGCCACGGCTGGGTCACCGAGGTTCTCGACTCGCAGGAGTCCGACCTCGGCGGCTTCAAGGACGTCGCGGTCGCCATCAAGACGCGGGGCATCCCCGACGGCGGCAACGGTGTCTGGTCGCGGCTGAAGTGGGAGGGCGGCGTGCACCGCGTGCAGCGCGTGCCGGCCACCGAGTCGCAGGGCCGCATCCACACCTCCGCCGCCGGCGTGCTCGTCACGCCCGAGGTCGAGGAGGCCGGCGAGGTCGAGGTCGACCCCAACGACCTGCGCATCGACGTGTTCCGCTCGTCAGGCCCGGGCGGCCAGAGCGTCAACACGACCGACTCCGCGGTGCGCATCACACACCTGCCGACCGGCATCGTCGTGTCCTGCCAGAACGAGCGCTCCCAGCTGCAGAACAAGGATCGCGCGATGCGCATGCTGCGCGCCAAGCTCGTGGCCCTGGCCGAGGAGCAGGCGGCCGCCGCGGCCGGCGACGCGCGGCGTTCCCAGGTGCGCACGGTCGACCGGTCGGAGCGCATCCGGACATACAACTTCCCGCAGAATCGCATTTCCGACCATCGGATCGGTTACACGGCGTACAACCTCGACCTGGCTCTCGGCGGTGACCTCGACGGCGTCCTGGACGCCCTGGCAGAGGCCGACCGCAAGGCCCGCCTCGCGGGCGAGGAGCAGCTCAGCCGAGGGTGACCGGGGTCTAACGCCGACGTCACATTCCGGAAACGGTGCAGGGGCACGCTGGTCTCAGGTAGCGTTTCGTGCCGAACGACTTGCACCGAACGTGATCGCCGACACTCCGGGAGGGGTTCGCCATGCCGTCGTCGTCCCCCGTCGACATCTCCGCCGGTCCGCGCGCCGTGGTCGGCACCGCCGCGGAGCTGATCTACAAGGTGGGCCGCTCGGTGCTCGGCGCCGAGCGCGTGCCGACGGCCAGGTCGAACGCGTGGGCGGCGGTGTGCGCCGACCAGGAGCGGGCCCGCATCCGCGAGGAGAACGCGCGCATTCTGCTCTCGCGCTGAGGCACGAGCGCGCTTCAGCGCCGCGCGGTTCGCTTTCCGCGCTCGTTCTACGGAGGCGCTCCAGCACCACGCGATTCGCCGTCGCCACGTAGACGCAGGCATTCGGCCGTCGTGCTATGAGGAAGGCCGTAGGCAGGAAACCTGCGCCGCACAGCACCAATTTCGGCGCGAGCGCGGCCGTGCGGCCTTGATTGCGATTTAACCCCCGTCAGGGTATAAATCCGACAAGTCGTGGCGCGGAGCGCCAGACTTGTCAAAAAGCCCGAGTCGAGAACGTCAGGACGCGGCGCGCGGGCGTGGGGTCTTCGCGCGCAGCATCGCGTGGTCGGCCGCCTCGAACGCCTCGGCCACCGTCTGGAAGTCCTCGCCCGACAATCCCGCCCAGCCGATCGTCACGCCCACCGGCGTGCCGGGAACGAGGGACTGCCAGTCCTCGGCCGCCACGGCGTTGACGATGCGGCGCGAGATCTCGCGCGCCTCGCCCGGCGACGTCGTCGGCAGGACGACCACGAACTCGTCGCCGCCGTACCGCGCCACGAAGTCGCCCTTGCGCATCACGCGGTTGAGGACGGCGGCGACTCGCTGGAGTACCAGATCGCCGGAAAGATGACCGTGTACGGTGTTGACCTGCTTGAAGCCGTCCAGGTCGCACACGCCCAGGGCCGCGTGGCCGCCGGCGGCGACCAGCTTCGTGATGTGCTCCTCGAGGTAGCGGCGGTTCGGCAGGCCGGTCAGCGGGTCGGTCTGGGCCTCCCCGCGGTGGAAGTCGACCTTCCGCACGAGATCCTCGTGGTCGAGCAGCGCGGCGATGCCCTCGACGAACAGGTCGCGCAGCAGGTCGAGCTGCGTGTTGGCGGCCCGGTAGGCGGCGCGGTCGGCGTGGTAGGCCGAGCGGTAGTCCGCGGCGCCGAGGTGCGCCAGGGCGCGCAGCCGGTGCAGCTCCGCGGCGCCGAGGGAGTCGTCGCTGACCTGCGCGGTCTCGAGCCGGGCGACCGCCTCGATCGGGCGGCGCTCGGCGATGGCCTGGCACGCGGCGCCGAGGGTGCGCAGGTCGCTCGCCCGGGTGGACAGGCCCGCCGACTCGAGCAGCGGCCAGGGGTCGATGTCGGGCGCGGGCGCGCCGAGGGTGCCGAGGCGGACCAGCGCGTACCCCATCGCGCCGCGCGCCACCGGGCGCAGCCGGTCGACCTCGGCGTCGCGCACGCGGCGCTCGAGGTCGGTGGCGATGTCGCGCAGGATGCGCACGCAGCCCTCGCTGTCGCCACGGTGGTCGAGGTCCACGGCGAGGCGCAGGCGGATCTGCGGCGCGGCGAAGTCGGTGCTCGCGGTCGGCACGCCCACCTGCAGGGCGACCTCGCGGGCGCGCTCCATGGCGGCGTTGGCGTGGCCGTGGAAGCCGGTGTACGAGTACGCCATCGCGAGGTTGTGCCAACCCCACGCGGTCTTCTCGTCGGTGAGCTCGACGGCGCCGAGGGCGCGCGAGCCGTGCACCAGCGCGCGTACGCATGCGTCGAGCGAGCCCGTGCGCAGGGCCACGATGGCGGCCAGGGCCTGCAGCTCTCCGTACTGCGCGGGGTCCTGCACCTGGCGGGCGGCGGCCAGCCCGGCGTCGAGTGCGTCGGCGTACTCGTCGACGCGCCCCAGGTTGATGAGCGCGATCAGGCGCAGCTTCAGCGCCTCGACCCGCTCGTGCGGCGACTGATCGCCCTCCAGCACCCGTTCGACCACGGCGATCGCCTCGCCGATGTGGTCGTCGAAGAGAAGCCGGCGGGCGCGCGTCAATTCCGACGTGCGGTCGCCAACCGCCATCCGGACCCCCTTCCAGCGCGCCTCATGATTATGAGGTGCACCGCCTCGAAGATGACATGCCGGAACGCGCGTTGCCCACGCTTTCGACCGTGATCGCCGCCGCCTCCGCTGCGCTCGGCCGCGCCGGGGTCGCCTCGCCGCGCGTGGACGCCGAGCTGCTCGCCGCCCACGTGCTCGGCGTTTCCCGCGCCCGCCTGCTCACCGCCTCCGCGACCGCGCCCCAGGTCGCCGAGATCGAGCGCCTCGTGGCCCGCCGCGCCGAGCGCGTACCGCTGCAGCACCTCACCGGCGCCGCGCCGTTCTACGGGCTCGAGCTCGAGGTCGGCCCGGGCGTGTTCGTCCCGCGGTTCGAGACGGAGCTGCTGGTGGAGTGGGCGCTGGCGCGCCTCGGCTCCGCCGGGCGCGTCGTGGACCTGTGCTCCGGGTCCGGCGCCATCGCACTGGCCGTCGCCACGCAGCGTCCCGACTCCGAGGTGTACTGCGTGGAGCGCTCCGAATCCGCCCTGCCCTGGCTGCGCGGGAACGTCGATCGGCTGGCTCCGCGCGTGCGGGTCGTCGAGGCCGACGTGCGCGACGACGCATTTCTTTCCGGCATATCCGGCACCGCGGACATGGTGCTCTGCAACCCGCCCTACGTCCCCGAGGCGGCCCCCGTCGACGTGGAGGTCGCCGAGCACGACCCGCACGAGGCGGTCTTCGCCGGCGGCGACGGCCTGGACCTCATGCCCGCCGTGGCGCGCGCGGCCGCGCGTCTGCTGCGCCCGGGCGGCCGGCTGGCGATCGAGCACGACGACACCCAGGGGGAGTCCCTGCCGGCCCTGCTGCTGGCCGCGGGCGGCTTCGACGAGGTCGAGGATCACCGCGACCTCGCCGGACGACCACGGTTCACCACCGCCCGCCGAACCGGCGGCGCGGTCGCCTGGCAAGATGGCTCCCCGTGATGCTTTACGACTGCAGCCGGCTCGCCGAGCGCGAGCGCGGTATCGCCGCAGCGATCGAGGCCGTCGGCCGCGGGGACCTGATCGTGATGCCGACCGACACCGTGTACGGCATCGGCGCGGACGCGTTCAAGTCCTGGTCGGTCACCGCGCTCAACAATGCCAAGGGCCGCACCACGCCGGTGCCGGTGCTCGTCGGCTCGCGGCACACGCTCGACGGCCTCGTGTTCGGCCTGCCCCAGGCGGCGCGCGACCTCGTCGACGCGTTCTGGCCCGGCGCCCTGACGATCGTGGTCGAGCACGCCCCGAGCCTGCAGTGGGACCTCGGCAGCACCGACGGCACGGTGGCGGTGCGCATGCCGCTGCACCCGATCGCGCTGGAGGTCCTGCGCGAGACCGGCCCGATGGCGGTGTCCTCGGCGAACAAGCACGGCCAGCCCCCCGCCGAGACCGCCGCGGAGGCGCGCGAGCAGCTCGGGTACTCCGTCAGCGTGTACCTCGAGGGCGGCCCCTGCCCCGAGCCCGTCGCCAGCACGATCATCTCCGTCGTCGGCGGCGAGCACCGCGTGCTGCGCGCGGGCGCGATCCCGATCGAGAAGCTCCGCGAGGTCGTGCCCGACCTCATCACGCCCGAGTCCTGATGTCGCCGTTCAGCGTCCTGTGCGTCTGCATGGGCAACATCTGCCGCTCGCCGATGGCCGAGCGCCTGCTCGTCGCCGACGCGCTGGCGCTGGGCGCGGGCTCCGACCTCCTGTACGTCCACGGCGCCGGCACCGGCGGCTGGCACGCGGGCGAGCCGATGGACGCGCAGGCGGCCCGCCAGGTCGAGGCCCGCGGCGGCGACGCGAGCGGCTTCCGCGCCCGCAAGCTCCTGGCCGAGCACGTCGAGGCGTCGGACCTGGTCCTGACGGCGACGATCGAGCAGGTCGACTTCGTCGTCGCCCTGTGCCCGGACGCGGCCTCGCGCACGTTCGTCTTCGGCGAGTTCGGCCGCCTCATCCGCGGCATCGAGCTGCCGAAGTCCCTCGACGACCCGTACGACCGCGGCGTCGCCCTGGTCGAGGCGGCGGACACGGCCCGGGCGGGGGAGCGCCCGCGCGAGTCGGACGAGCTCGACGACCCGTGGGGCCGCCCGGACGCCTACTTCAGCCGGGTCGCCGACGAGATCCACGCCACCACGAAGCCCCTGGCCGAGGCCCTCTTCACCCGCTGAGCCGGGTCATTCCCGAAAAATCCGCCGCTCCGCAACGGATTTTTCGGACTTATCAGCATTTAGTGGGGCTGCCCGCGCGCCGCGCCCGCGCCCCGCGCGCCGCCCCCCGTGGCGTGGTGGCGCCCGCGTAATGGCCCGCGGGGCGGTCCGCGCTCCGTGCCGTGCTCCGTGCCGCACGGCGTGGGTGGCGCCCGCGCGATGCCCCGGGCGCGGCCAACGCCGCTGAGTGGGCCATCGGCGGTCCGGAATGCCCCAATTGCCAGCACGCACTAAATCATGAAATGTCGGATTTATCCGGCCTAGCGAAGCGGCCGGATAAATCCGACCGGAACACCGGCGATCAGAGAGCTGCCACGGTGGCGGGCTGGGAGCGTTCCGCGGTCCGCGCGATGTTGCGCGCCATGCCGCCGAAGACGAAGGCGTGGAAGGGGGCCACCGACCACCAGTACAGGTGGCCGGCCAGGCCGCGGGGCAGGAACAGCGCCCGCTGCTCGTACACCGTCCCGCCCCGCTCGTCCGAGGCCGCCCGCATCTCCAGCCAGGCGCGGCCCGGCAGCTTCATCTCCGCGCGCAGCCGCAGCAGCGAGCCGGGGACGATCTCCTCCACGCGCCAGAAGTCGAGGGCCTCGCCGACGTGGAGGCGGCGTGGGTCGCGGCGGCCGCGGCGCAGGCCGACGCCGCCGGCCAGGCGGTCCAGCCAGCCGCGGATCGACCAGGCGAGCGGGAAGGAGTACCAGCCGTTCTCGCCGCCGATCGCCTCGATCACGAGCCACAGGCGCTCCGGCGGGGCGGAGACGTCGCGGGTGCGCTCGTCGCGGTACACGGTGCCGCCCGACCAGGACGGGTCGGTGGGCAGCGGGTCGCTCGGTGCGCCCGGTAGCGCGGCGTTGGCCCAGCGTGTCTCGACGTCGGCGTCGCGGATGCGGCGCAGTGCCAGCGTGACGGCCGGCTCGAAGCCGGTGAGGCCGTCGTGCGGGTCGGGCACGTAGTCGGCGATGTCGTGCTCGTGGCAGACCGCCTCGTGGATGAGGCTGCCGACGAGCGGGCGGGCGATCCGGTTCGGCACCGGCGTGACGAGGCCGACCCAGTGCGACGACAGCCAGGGGCTGAGGGCGCGCGTCGGGATGAGGAGGCGGGGGCGCAGGCCGGCGACCTTGGCATACCGCTGCATGAGCTCGGCATAGGTGAGCACGTCCGGGCCGCCGATGTCGAACGCGCGGTTGACCGGCGGCGGGAACACCGACGCCGCCGAGACCAGGTAGCGCACCACGTCGCGGATCGCGATCGGCTGGATGCGGTTGTGCACCCACGCCGGGGTCACCATCACGGGGAGGCGCTCGGTGAGGTACCGCAGCATCTCGAACGACGCGGACCCGGACCCGATGATGACCGCGGCCCGGAACACGACGGCCGGCACGGCGCTGCGCAGGAAGATGTCGCCGACCTCGCCCCGCGAGCGCAGGTGCGCGGACGCGGGGCCGGTGGGCACGGGGCCGCCGAGGTAGACGATGCGCTCGACCCCGGCGGCCTCGCACGCGTTGACGAAGTTCAGCGCGCTTTGCCGTTCGACGTCCTCGAAGGCGTCCTGGCCAAGGGCGTGCACGAGGTAGTACGCCACCTCGACGCCCCGCAGCGCCTCGAGCAGGCCGGCGTCCGCGGCCACGTCGCCCTCGGCGATCTCCACGTTCGGCGCCCACGGCACGTCGCGCAGGCGGCGCGCGTCGCGGGTCAGGCAGCGCACCTCGTGCCCGGCCGCCAGCAGGCGCGGCACCAGGCGGCCGCCGACGTAGCCGGTCGCGCCGGTCACGAGACAACGCATGACTTCATGCTTACCCTGCGCAATCGGACCCTAGACTCGTTTCATGGGCGACACGTACTGGGGACCCGACTTCGAGGCGCTGCGGAGCACCGACCCGGAGATCGCCGACGTCGTCCTCGCCGAGCTCGGGCGGCTGCGCGGAGGGCTGCAGCTGATCGCGAGCGAGAATCTCACCTCGCCAGCCGTGCTGGCGGCGCTCGGCTCGACGCTCACCAACAAGTACGCCGAAGGCTATCCCGGCCGGCGGTACTACGGCGGCTGCGCCGAGGTGGACAGGGCCGAGTCGCTCGGCATCGAGCGTGCCCGCGCCCTCTTCGGCGCCGAGCACGCCAACCTGCAGCCGCACAGCGGTGCGAGCGCCAACCTGGCGGCGTACGCCGCGCTGCTCATGCCGGGTGACACGGTGCTGGCGATGGAGCTGCCGCACGGCGGGCACCTCACGCACGGCAGCAAGGTCAACTTCTCCGGCAAGTGGTTCGACACGGTCGGGTATCCGGTGCGCCGGGACGACGAGCTCATCGACTACGACGAGGTCCGCGAGCTCGCGCGGGCGCACCGGCCCAAGATGATCATCTGCGGGGCCACGGCGTACCCGCGCCTCATCGACTTCGCGCGCTTCCGCGAGATCGCCGACGAGGTCGGCGCCTACCTCATGGTCGACGCGGCCCACTTCATCGGCCTGGTCGCGGGCGGTGCGATCCCGTCGCCGGTGCCGTACGCCGACGTGGTCTGCGCCACCACGCACAAGGTCCTGCGCGGCCCGCGCGGCGGCATGATCCTGTGCCGGGAGAGCCTCGCGCAGCGCATCGACAAGGCCGTCTTCCCCTTCACGCAGGGCGGCCCGCTCATGCACGCCGTCGCCGCGAAGGCGGTGGCGCTCAAGGAGGCGGCCCAGCCCGCCTACGCCGACTACGCCCGCCAGGTCGTGGCCAACGCCCGGGCGCTCGCCGAGGCGATGGCGGCCGAGGGCATGCGCCCGGTGTCCGGCGGCACCGACACCCACCTGGCGCTGATCGACCTGCGGCCGCTGAAGATCACCGGGCGCGAGGCGGAGGAGCGCTGCGACGCCTCGGGGATCACGCTCAACAAGAACGCCATCCCGTACGACCCGGAGAAGCCGATGACCGCGTCCGGCATCCGGGTCGGCACGCCGTCGGTGACCACGCAGGGCATGAAGGAGCCCGAGATGCGCGAGATCGCCGCGCTCATCGCCGGGGCGCTGCGCGGCGAGGACGTCTCCGCGCGGGTGGCGACCCTCGTGTCGGGCTTCCCCGCGTACCCTTGTCCATCGTGACGAAACGACTGCGCCACCTCCCCACCACGATGGGTGCCACCGGTGTGGTACTCGTGGTCGCGGTCGCCATCGCCTGGCTGGTGGGCGGCGTCACCCCGGCCCTGGGCGCCGCGGCCGGCGTCGGCCTGGTGCTCGTCAGCCACCTGGTGTCCAACCTGGTCGTCGCGTGGGTGGACATGGTGGCCCGGCACCTGCTGCTGCCGGTCGTGCTCATGACGTACATGCTGAAGTTCGCCATCTTCGGCGCGGTGATGTACCGCCTGAACCAGGCGGCCTGGGCTGGCCTGCCGGCGCTGGGCATCACCGTCATCGCCGCGACGGTCGTGTGGATCGGCGCGCAGCTGTACTGGATCCTGCACGCCAAGATCTACTACGTGGAGCTCGAGTCCTAGCAGACGTTGCGGCGCGAGCCGCTCTCGTCCGAGCCCTTCTTCGTCGCGCCGTTGTCCTGCGTCGTCCACTCGACCGTGGTCCGCCACGTCGCGCTCGTGCACCCGGCGGCGGCGGTGTGGCGGCGCTGGCTCACCGGCCGCTCACTCGTGGTGTCGGCGCCGGCGGCGGAGTACGTCTGGCTCGCCACCGTCGTCCACTGCTTGCCGTCGGGGGAGCGCTGCAGGTGCACGGTGTAGGTCAGCTTCTGCGGGCCGGGCCGGTCGCACAGCACCTCGCCGGTCGCCACGACCTGGTTGCCCTGCTTGCCCGGGCGCAAGGGCGACACGGAGCACTGCACGACGGCTTTCCGGATGCCCTGGCGTGCGGCGTCGGATCCGGACGGCGTCCTGGTGATCGCCAGTGCGGCCACGATCAGCAGAAACGCAGCCACGATGTTGCGCATTGTGACCACCCCGCGCACGGACTGTTAAACTCTTCCGATAGCTAACCGGGCGGAGGTGACCATGCGCAACATTCATTCACGCGTCCCCCGCGCGTTGAAATGTCGTGTAGTTGACGCCTTGGGCCCCGTGGGCGTAGTAACGTTTACGGCCGCCGGTTGATGGCCCCGAGGACGGACGTACCCCCGCGCGTCGAGCACGCGGGGGTCGAGTTAATGGCGGGAAAGCCCGGCTGATATCGTCACGGCGTCATGGCGGACAAGCAGCCCGAGAAGCGACCGGACCCCGGCACCAACGCAGGCTGGGCCGCCCTTGGCACGCTCCTCGGCGGTGTCATCGCATGGGGTGGCATCGGCTACGCGCTGGACTGGTGGTTCAACATCCCACGCCACCTCGGCCTGCTCGTCGGCATGATCGTCGGCATCGTCGGAGCGTTGTACATCGTCATGAAGCGGTTTGGTTGAGCGCATGAAGGGTGGATCGGTGGGTCAGCCGACTTTCCTTGCTGAGGGTTTCCCCCCCGGCGTCAAGGATTTCGACTTTCAGAGCTGGATCCCGTCCCTGCGGGACTCGGACTGGGGTCTCGCGTTCACCAAGATCACGTTCATGGTGTGGCTGGCGGTGGCCATCATCATCGTCTTCTTCCTGGTCACCTACCGCAGCCCGAAGCTGGTGCCGGACCGCAAGCAGTGGCTTGCCGAGTCGATCTACGGCTTCATCCGGGAGGGCGTGGCCAAGGACGTCATCGGGCATGAGGGCCTGCGTTTCGCGCCCTACCTGACGACGCTCTTCTGCTTCATCGCGGTCACGAACATCTTCGCGATCATCCCGCTGTTCCAGATCTCGCCGAACTCGCACATCGCGTTCCCCGCGATCCTCGGCATCATCAGCTACGTGATGTTCATCTATCTGGGCATCAAGAAGCACGGCGCCGCGAAGTACTTCCGGACCAACCTCTTCATGCCGGGCATCCCCTGGCCGCTGTACTTCCTGATCACGCCCATCGAGTTCATCTCGACGTTCCTGACGCGCCCGGTCACGCTGGCCGTCCGTCTCTTCGCCAACATGTTCGCCGGCCACCTGATGCTGCTGGTCTTCACGCTCGGTGGTGTGGCGATGCTGGGCAGCGCGAACGTCCTGGTGATGGGCCTGTCGGTCTTCTCGTTCCTGATGGCGATCGTGATGACCTTCTTCGAGGTCATGGTCATCTTCCTGCAGGCGTACGTCTTCGCGATGCTGACCGCCAGCTACATCCAGGGCGCCATCGCTGACGAGCACTGACCACGAAAGTTTTTGCTCCAGCTTCATCAACTGTTCAACCCCGTCGTCACGCGTGACAGTCACGCGCGATCCTCAGGAGGAAACACAAAATGGGTCTTGCTGCAGTCTCCGGACAGCTCGGCGCCCTCGGCTACGGCCTTGCCGCCATCGGCCCCGGCATCGGCGTCGGCATCATCTTCGCCGCCTACATCCAGGCCAGCGCCCGCCAGCCCGAGTCGGCCGGCGCCAACCGGACCTGGCTCATCTTCGGCTTCGCCGTCGTCGAGGCGCTCGCGCTCTTCGGCCTCGTGCTCGCCTTCGCGCTCAGCTAATTCTCCCGCTGGTATCGACTGAGCGACCGGACAGGAGGTGCGCACTATGAACATCATCGCCGCAGGCGACGAGGAGGGTGGCGCGGGCGTCATCATCCCGCATTGGCCCGAGGTCATCGTCGGGACGATCGCCTTCGCGCTGTTGTGCTGGGTGCTGATCAAGTTCGTCTTCCCTCGTATGGAGGCGACCTTCCAGGCACGCGTCCACGCGATCGAGGGCGGTATCAAGCGCGCCGAGGCGGCGCAGGCGGAAGCGAACCGGCTCCTTGAGCAGTACAAGGAGCAGCTCGCCGAGGCCCGCACCGAGGCGGCCCGCATCCGCGACGAGGCGCGCGCCGACGCCACGGGCATTCGCGAGGACATCCTCGCCAAGGCCCGTGAGGAGAGCGACCGCATCATCGCCGCGGGGCGCGACGCCCTGCAGACCGAGCGTCAGCAGATCGTGCGCCAGCTGCGCGCTGAGATCGGCTCGCTCGCGGTCGACCTTGCCGGTCGCATTGTCGGCGAGTCGCTCGAGGACGAGGCGCGCCGCCGAGGCACGGTGGAGCGGTTCCTCGAGGAGATCGGCGACGCCGACGCGGCCGGTGCCGCGGGGCGGCGCTGATGGAGACCACCAACCGCGAGGCCTACGGGGCCGCTGCCGACAAGCTCGCCGAGTTCTCGGCGAGCGCTGACGTTCAGCGGATCGCGACGGCCGCAGACGAGATCCTCGCGGTTGCGGACCTGCTGCGCCGCGAGCCTCGGCTTCGCCGGGCGCTGGCCGACCCGGCCCGCCCGGCCGAAGAGCGGTCCGGCCTGATCAGCTCGATCCTGACCGGCAAGGTCGGGGACGAGTCGGTCGGCCTGGTCGCCGCGCTGGTGTCCGGGCGCTGGTCCGGCCCCGGCGCGTTGCTGGACGGCACCGAGCGGCTCGGCGTGGACGCGCTGCTGTCCGCCGCGGACCGCGCCGGCGAGCTGGCCGACGTGGAGGACGAGCTCTTCCGCTTCAGCCAGATCGTCTCGGGCGACCCCCGCCTGGCCGGCGCGCTCAGCGACTCCACCTCGCCGATGTCCTCTCGCGTCGAGCTGGTGGGCGACCTCCTCAAGGGCAAGGCCAAGCCGGCCACCCTCGGCCTCGCGCGGCTTGCGGTCGCCGGGTTCGGCGGCCGGGGCTTCGACAGCTCGGTGAACCGCCTCGTCGAGCTGGCGGCGGCGAAGCGGGACCAGTCGGTGGCGTACGTGACCACCGCGGTGCCGCTGAGCGACGCCGAGGAGGAGCGCCTGGCCGCTCGCCTGGCCGGACTGTACGGTCGAGGTGTCTCCGTCAAGGTCGACGTCGATCCGCGCATCATCGGAGGCATGCGGGTCAAGGTCGGCTCCGACCTGTACGACGGCACGGTCTCCCGTCGTCTCGCCGAGGCGAAGACGGCGCTCGCGAAGTAATTTCCCCGAAGCTTTGTTACTCCAGATAGAAGGTTGAGGATGGCCGAGCTGACCATCTCCTCGGACGACATTCGGGGCGCACTCGAGCGCTACGTCTCGTCCGTTGACTCAAAGATCTCCCGCGAGGAGGTCGGCGTCGTCTCGTACGCCGGCGACGGTATCGCCCAGGTCGAGGGCCTGCCCTCGACGATGGCCAACGAGCTGCTCGAGTTCGAGGACGGCACCCTCGGCGTTTCGCTCAACCTCGACGTGCGCGAGATCGGCGTCGTCGTCCTCGGTGCCTTCGAGGGCATCGAGGAGGGCCAGCAGGTCAAGCGGACCGGCCGCGTGCTCTCCGTTCCGGTCGGCGACGCCTTCCTGGGTCGCGTGGTCAACCCGCTGGGCGAGCCCATCGACGACCGCGGCGACATCCCGAACGAGGGCTTCCGCGAGCTCGAGCTGCAGGCCCCGAACGTCATGGCCCGCCAGCCCGTCAAGGAGCCGCTGCAGACCGGCATCAAGGCCATCGACGCCATGACCGCCATCGGCCGCGGCCAGCGCCAGCTGATCATCGGCGACCGCAAGACCGGTAAGACCACGGTCGCGCTCGACACGATCATCAACCAGCGCGACAACTGGCGTTCGGGCGACCCGAAGCGGCAGGTGCGCTGCATCTACGTCGCCATCGGCCAGAAGGCCTCCACGATCGCCGCCACCCGCGGCATCCTGGAGGAGCAGGGCGCGATGGAGTACACCACCATCGTCGCCTCCCCGGCGTCGGACCCGGCCGGCTTCAAGTACCTCGCCCCCTACGCCGGTTCGGCCATCGGCCAGCACTGGATGTACGGCGGCAAGCACGTCCTGATCGTCTTCGACGACCTGACGAAGCAGGCCGAGGCGTACCGCGCCGTGTCGCTGCTGCTGCGCCGCCCGCCGGGCCGCGAGGCCTACCCGGGTGACGTCTTCTACCTGCACTCGCGGCTGCTGGAGCGCTGCGCCAAGCTCTCCGACGAGCTCGGCGGCGGCTCGATGACCGGCCTGCCGATCATCGAGACCAAGGCGAACGACATCTCGGCGTACATCCCGACGAACGTCATCTCCATCACCGACGGCCAGATCTTCCTGGAGTCGGACCTGTTCAACCAGGGTGTCCGCCCGGCCATCAACGTCGGCACCTCGGTGTCGCGCGTCGGCGGCTCGGCCCAGGTCAAGGCCATGCGCTCCGTCGCCGGCCGCCTGCGGCTGGACCTGGCGCAGTACCGCGAGCTCGAGGCGTTCTCCGCGTTCGCCTCCGACCTGGACAAGGCCTCCCGCGCGCAGCTGGAGAAGGGCGCCCGCCTGGTCGAGCTGCTCAAGCAGCCGCAGTACTCGCCGTTCCCGGTCGAGGAGGAGGTCGTCTCGGTCTGGGCCGGCACGACGGGCCAGCTCGACGACATCCCGGTGAGCGACGTGCGCCGCTTCGAGGGCGAGTTCCTGCAGTACCTGCGCTCCAACCGCAAGGAGCTGCTGACCACGATCGCCGAGTCGCGGGTCCTGGACGACGACACCGCCGCCGGGCTGACCGACGCCGTCAAGAACTTCAAGCAGGCGTTCGCGGCCAAGGTCGACGACCTGCACGTCAAAGAGGCGCCGGCCAAGGCCCTCGAGGGTGAGCAGGCCCGCGAGACAGTGACCCGCCAGGTCCGGAAGTCGGGCTGACGCATGGCCGGTCAGGTACAGGCACTGCGCCGTCGGATCCGCACGGTCAAGTCGACCAAGAAGATCACGAAGGCGCAGGAGCTCGTCGCCACGAGCCGCATCGGCAAGGCGCAGGAGCGGGTCGCCGCTGCGCTGCCCTACGCCGACGCGATCACGGGCGTGCTGACGGCGCTGGCGAGCAACTCGAACGTCGACCACCCGCTGCTGGTGCCGCGCAAGCAGGTCCACCGGGCCGGCGTGCTGGTGGTCACCAGCGACCGCGGCCTCTGCGGCGGGTACAACGCCAACGCGATCCGCACCGCGGAGCAGCTGATCTCGAAGCTGCGCCAGGACGGTAAGCAGGTGGCGCTGTACGTCGCCGGGCGCAAGGGCGTGGCCTACTACCGCTTCCGCGGTCGCGAGATCGCCGGGAGCTGGACGGGCTTCTCCGAGCAGCCGCGGTACGACAACGCGGCCGAGATCGGCGAGACGCTCATCGAGGCCTTCGTCAACGGCGCCGACGACTCGCTCGAGGGCCCCGGCCCGGACGGTGTGCTCGGCGTGGACGAGCTCTACATGGTGAACACGCAGTTCCGCTCCCTGATGACCCAGAGCCCTGTCGCGCGGATCGTCGCGCCGATGGAGGTCGAGGAGCACGAGGTGAGCGGGCCGCTGCCGGCCTACGAGTTCGAGCCGGAGGCCGAGCAGCTGCTCCAGTCCCTGCTGCCGAAGTACATCAACACGCGCATCTTCGCGGCGTTGCTGGACTCTGCGGCCAGCGAGTCGGCTGCGCGCCGGCGGGCCATGAAGAGCGCCTCCGACAACGCCGACGACCTGCTGAAGCGGTACACGCGTGAGATGAACTCCGCGCGGCAGGCGGCGATCACCCAGGAAATCAGTGAGATCGTCGGCGGCGCCAACGCGCTGGCGGCGGCGGGAAGTGATGTGTGATGACTGCACCAGCAGACACCAAGACCGCGGTCGGCCGCGTGGTCCGGGTCATCGGCCCGGTCGTCGACGCCGAGTTCCCGCGTGACGCCATGCCCGACATCTACAACGCGCTCCACGTCGACGTGACCCTCTCCGGGGGCACCAAGACGCTGACGCTCGAGGTCGCGCAGCACCTCGGCGACAACATGGTGCGCGCCATCTCCATGCAGCCCACCGACGGCCTGGTCCGCGGCACCGAGGTGCGCGACACCGGCAGCGGCATCTCGGTGCCGGTCGGCGACGTGACCAAGGGCCACGTGTTCAACGCCCTCGGCGACGTGCTCAACGCCGACGCCTCGAAGCTCGACATCCAGGAGCGCTGGGAGATCCACCGCCCGGCGCCCGCGTTCGCCGAGCTCGAGCCGAAGACCGAGATGCTGGAGACCGGCATCAAGGTGCTCGACCTGCTCGCGCCGTACGTGCGCGGTGGCAAGATCGGCCTGTTCGGCGGCGCCGGCGTGGGCAAGACGGTGCTCATCCAGGAGATGATCATCCGCGTTGCCCGCAACTTCGGTGGTACGTCGGTGTTCGCCGGCGTGGGTGAGCGCACCCGCGAGGGCAACGACCTCATCCTGGAGATGGCCGAGGGTGGCGTCCTGGACAAGACCGCGCTGGTCTTCGGCCAGATGGACGAGCCGCCCGGCACCCGTCTGCGGGTCGCGCTCGCCGCGCTGACCATGGCGGAGTACTTCCGCGACGTGCAGAACCAGGAGGTGCTGCTCTTCATCGACAACATCTTCCGGTTCACCCAGGCCGGCTCCGAGGTGTCGACGCTGCTGGGCCGCATGCCCTCGGCCGTCGGTTACCAGCCGACCCTGGCCGACGAGATGGGTCAGCTGCAGGAGCGCATCACCTCCGTGCGGGGCAAGGCCATCACCTCGCTCCAGGCGATCTACGTGCCCGCCGACGACTACACCGACCCGGCGCCGGCCACCACGTTCGCCCACCTGGACGCGACGACCAACCTCGAGCGGTCGATCTCCGACAAGGGCATCTACCCCGCCGTCGACCCGCTGGCGTCCTCCTCGCGCATCCTCGCGCCGGAGTTCGTCGGCGCCGAGCACTACGGCGTCGCCCGCGAGGTGCAGCGGATCCTGCAGAAGTACAAGGACCTGCAGGACATCATCGCCATCCTCGGCATGGACGAGCTGTCCGAAGAGGACAAGGTGACGGTCGGTCGCGCCCGGCGCATCGAGCGGTTCCTGTCGCAGAACACCTACGCCGCCGAGCAGTTCACCGGCGTGCCGGGCTCGACCGTGCCGCTCAAGGAGACGATCGAGTCGTTCAAGAAGATCAGCGAGGGCGAGTACGACCACTTCCCCGAGCAGGCCTTCTTCATGTGCGGCGGTCTCGAGGATCTCGAGCGCAACGCGCACGAGCTCATGAAGGACTGATTGATCTCAGTGGTACTACGGGAAGGCGCGCCATCGGCAACGGTGGCGCGCCTTCGCCGTACCGAATGAAGATCTGAAATTTTCGGCAAAGGCGCTTCATCGGGCGGTGACGTGCGTCACGCTCTGAAGTGGCCCTTGCCCGGCTCCAGGCGCGCCGTCCCAGTACTTGTATCGCCACTTGTGCCAACGTGGCGAGGCCCACTGCTCGGCGCGTCGGATGATTGACTAGACTCGGCCAAACCGAATACGCACACGAGGAGTAACTAGCGTGGCGAGGCAGCTGCACGTCGATGTCGTAGCCGTCGAGGAGAAAGTCTGGTCCGGCGACGCGGACATGGTCGTGGCGCGCACGACCGAGGGTGAGCTCGGCGTCCTCTACGGACACACGCCGCTGCTCGGCCAGCTGGCCGAAGAGGGCCAGGTGCGCATCAAGCAGAGCGGCGGCTCGGAGATCGCCTACGACGTGGCCGGCGGGTTCATCTCCGTCACCGGCACCGGGGTGACGATCCTCGCTGAGAGCGCCGTCGCCGTATCCGCCTCCTCCGCAGCGCACTGACGACCTGGCCAGGGGTGCGTAGGTGAGGATCGTCGAAGGTATCGGCATCGGCGTCCTCCTCCTGCTCGCCGCCCTGGCGGTGCTGTTCCTGCGCCGCCTCGTGATCGCCCGGAAGGGCGGCACGATCGAGCTCGGCGTCCGGCTCAGCACCATCCTGCCGGGCCGCGGCTGGTCGGCCGGCCTCGCCCGCTTCGTGGGTGACGACCTGCGCTGGTATCGCATCTTCAGCTTCTGGCCGGGCCCGCGTCGCGTGCTTTCGCGACGCGGGCTCGCTGTCGATCGCCGCCGCACCCCGGACGCCGCCGAGCTGCTCGTGCTCCCGCCGGACTGGGTGATCGTGCGCTGCGTCAGCCGCCAGGCCCCGGTCGAGATCGCGATGGCCGAGCGGGCGCTCACGGGCTTCCTGTCCTGGGTCGAGGCGGCGCCACCGGGGGACCCCACCCCGGAGACGCGCCCCTACCGCTACCGCGCGGGCTGACCGCCGCCCGGCACCCACTTCACGTCGCCGCCCGGGTTGGCCACGCGGCACAGGATGAAGAGCAGGTCGGAGAGCCGGTTCAGGTACTGCAGCGCCACCTCGTTGGTGCGCCGCTCATCGACCTCCCACAACGCCCAGGCGCTGCGTTCCGCCCGCCGGCTCACCGTGCGGGCCACGTGTAGCAGGGCCGCGCCCGGGGTACCGCCCGGCAGGATGAAGGAGTCCAGCTTGGGCAGGGTCTCGTTGAACTCGTCACACCATTGCTCCAACCGCTCCACCTGCTCGGCCGTGACCCTCAGCGGCGGGTGGGCCGGCTCCGCGATGATCGGGTTGCACAGGTCCGCGCCGACGTCGAACAGATCGTTCTGGACCACCCGCAGCACCGCGGCAACCCGTTCGTCCAGCGAGCCGAGCGCCAGAGCCACGCCGATCGCGGCGTTGGCCTCGTCGACGTCGGCGTACGCGACGATGCGGGGGTCGGTCTTGGACACCCGCGAGAAGTCACCCAGTCCCGTGGTACCGGTGTCGCCGGTCTTCGTGTAGATGCGCGTGAGGTGAATGGCCATGGTTTTCACGGTACGGAATCCCCCTACGATGGCGGACGTGGACGTGATCCGTGTTGTGGGCGGGGCCCGGCTCGCCGGTGACGTATCCGTGGTCGGCGCGAAGAACTCGGCCCTCAAGCTGATGGCCGCAGCGCTGCTGGCCACCGGCCGCACCGTGCTGACGAACGTGCCGCGCATCACCGACATCGCCATCATGGCCGAGGTGCTGCGCCGCCTCGGCTGCGACGTCGAGCAGGACGACGACCGCGTCGTCATCGACGTGCCCGAGGAGCTCGGCACCGAGGCCGACTACGACCTGGTGCGCCGCCTGCGCGCCTCCATCTGCGTGCTCGGCCCCCTGCTGGCCCGGCGCGGCCACGTGCGCGTCGCGCACCCCGGCGGTGACGCGATCGGCTCCCGCGGCCTGGACATGCACGTCGAGGGCCTGCGCCGCATGGGCGCCGACATCTCCGGCGAGCACGGCTTCGTCATCGCCACCGCCCCGAAGCTCCACGGCGCCACGATCTGGCTCGACTTCCCGTCGGTCGGCGCCACCGAGAACCTGCTCATGGCCGCCGTCCTGGCGGCCGGTCGCACCGAGATCGACAACGCGGCCCGCGAGCCGGAGATCGTCGACATCTGCCGCATGCTCATCGACATGGGCGCCGACATCACCGGCGCCGGTTCCTCGAGCCTCGTCATCCAGGGCGTGCCGGAGCTGCGCCCGGTCGAGCACCGCACGGTCGGCGACCGCATCGTGGCCGGCACGTGGGCCTTCGCCGCCGCCATGACCCGCGGCGACGTCACGGTCCACGGCATCGACCCGTCGTTCCTGGAGATCGCCCTCGACAAGGTGGTCACGGCCGGCGGCGAGGTCACCACGGCCCTCGACTCGTTCCGAGTCGTCATGCCGACCCGCCCGAAGGCCGTCGACGTGGTCACCCTGCCGTTCCCCGGCTTCGCCACCGACCTGCTGCCCATGGCGGTCGGCCTGGCGTCGGTGAGCGAGGGCTCGTCGCTGGTGACCGAGAACATCTTCGACGGCCGCTTCATGTTCATCAACGAGATGTCCCGCCTGGGCGCCGACATCCGCACCGACGGCCACCATGCCGTGGTCCGCGGCAAGGACCGCCTCTCCGGCGCCCCGGTGACGGCCACGGACATTCGCGCGGGCGCGGGCCTGGCGATCGCGGGCCTCTGCGCGGACGGTGTCACGGAGGTACGCCACGTGCACCACATCGACCGCGGCTACCCGAGCTTCGAGTCCGACCTGCGCGCGCTGGGCGTCGAGGTCTCCCGCGCCTTGGCTCCGCCGGACCAGTTCGACTTCTGACCCGCGGCGCGTGCGAGGCACCCGGTGCTGGCATGCGCCGGCACCGGCGCCTCGCCTGTTGGCGCCACCCGTCGCGCGCCGTCGCCTGCTGGTGCCGCCCGTCGCGAGGTGGCGTGCGCGGCGTCGCCGAGCAGCACGGCCCGGCCGCGGTGCCACGTCGGCGCGCTCGGGATGTCCTCGAGCCCGCCGGTGATGACGAGGTCCTCCGGTGCGCCATCGTCAGTGCGAGGTCCGCGCCGTGCACCCCTTCCGCACCGATTTATCTCCGGGCGGGGTATAAATCCGACAAGTCGTGGCGCGGAGCGCCCGACTTGTCGTAAAAACCTCCTGGCGGGCTAGGAGCTGATCAGGTGGCGGGCGCGGCCCGGCCTGTCAGGTACATGAGGGGCACATTTCACAGCCTGCCATCGAGTTGTCCCGTCGGGAGGCGGATAACGTCAACGGCGTTCACGACGACGTGGAAGGGAACGGGAACGAGCATGGCTGGTCGTCTTGCGGTGATCGGGGCGGGGCTGATGGGGGCGGGGATCGCCCAGGTCGCCGCGCAGGCGGGGTGGGAGGTGACGCTGCGGGACCTGAACGACGAGGCGGTCCAGCGCGGGCTCACCGGCATCCGGAAGAGCCTGGAGAAGTTCGCGAGCAAGGGGACCATCGCGGCGCAGGACGTCGACGCGGCGCTGGCGCGGATCACGCCGACGACCGATCTCGACGCGGCCGGCGAGGCGGACATCGTGGTCGAGGCGGTGTTCGAGCGGCTCGACGTCAAGCATGAGGTGTTCCGGGCGCTGGACAAGATCTGCAAGGCGGACGCGGTGCTCGCCACCAACACCTCGGCGATTCCGGTGACCCAGATCGCCACCGCGACCGAGCGGCCGGAGCAGGTGGTCGGGACGCACTTCTTCTCGCCGGTACCGGTGATGAAGCTCTGCGAGCTCGTCCGCGGCTACAAGACGAGCGACGAGGCGCTGGCCACGGCGCGCGCGTTCGCCGAGGAGATCGGCAAGACGTGCATCGTGGTCAACCGGGACGTCGCCGGGTTCGTCACCACGCGGCTCATCGCGGCGCTGGTCGTCGAGGCCGTCAAGCTGGTGGAGAGCGGCGTGGTCAGCGCCGAGGACCTGGACCTGGCGTGCAAGCTCGGGTTCGGGCACGCGATGGGGCCGCTCGCCACGACCGACCTCACCGGGGTCGACGTGCTCTACCACGCGGCCAAGAACATCCACACGGACACCGACGACGCGAAGTTCTTCCCGCCGGAGCTGCTGGCCCGCATGGTCGTCGCCGGGGACCTCGGGCGTAAGACCGGCAAGGGCTTCTACACGTACTCGTGAACCTGCCACCTCCGCGGGCGCCGGCCGGTGCCCGCGGAGGCGATCAGCCCCGTTGCGGGTCTTGGCACAACGGACGCCGGGATTCCTCGCGGGAGGAACGGTCGTCAGTTGCACGGACCCGAGCAGGGATGAGGCTTTTAGTCTCGTTCCGTCCATCGGAACGTGAGCAGGCACAGCACCAGTCCCGCCACGATCCAGCCCCCGAGGACCAGCGCGATCGTCCCGTGCTGCCAGGCGTGCGACGGCTCGTTTGCGGCGAAGTCGTCCGGCAGGAACACCGAGCGCATGCCCTGGGTCATCCACTTGAGCGGGAAGACCGAGGCGATGCCGCGCATCCAGGTCGGCAGCTGGGCGTACTGGAAGAAGACGCCCGAGATGAACTGCAGCACGATCGCGACCGGGGTGACGACGGCGGGGCCGCTGCGCCCGGAGCGCGCCAGCGAGGAGAACGCGATCCCGCACAGCGTGCACGCGCTGATGCCCAGCAGCGCCACCCAGCCGAACGTGAGCCACCGGCCCGCGGTCGAGGGCAGCTTGACGCCGAAGAACAGCGCGGCGACCGAGACCAGCAGGACCGTCTCGACCAGGCCGATGGCCAGGACCATGACGACCTTGCCGATGAAGTACGCCGCCCGGGGCATCGGCGTGCCGCGCAGCCGCTTCAGGATGCCCTTCTCGCGCTCCATCGGGATCTGGATCGCCAGGCTCTGGAAGCCCGTCGACAGCAGCCCGGCGGCGATCATGCCGGCCGCGAAGTACTGAGTGAAGGTCACGCCGGGCTTGATCTCGCCGCCGAAGACCGCGCCGAAGACGGTCAGCAGGATCAACGGGAAGGCGAGGGTGAAGACCACCGACTCGCGGCTGCGCAGGAACTGCTTGATCTCCAGGCCGCCGCGCAGGAGGCCGAGCCGCAACGTGTTCATTCGCCGGCGCCGATCATCCGCAGGTACACATCCTCGAGGCTCGGTCGGGTCACGGTGAGGCCCGGCACCTCGCCGCCGAACTGCTCCGCGAGGCGGGCGACGAGCGCGGTGGGTGTCTCGGTGCGCTCGGTGGCCGGCCCGTCGGGGCCCTGCCAGCCTACGGTGACGCCGCCCTGCCCGCGCCCGCCGAGGCGGTCGGGGGAGTCGACCGCGATGAGCTTGCCGCCGGAGAGCACGCCCACCCGGTCGGCGAGCGCCTCGGCCTCGTCCAGGTAGTGCGTGGTGAGCAGGATCGTCGTGCCGCTCCCGGCCAGGTCGCGGATGAGGCCCCAGAACTCGCGGCGCGCCTCCGGGTCGAAGCCCGTGGTCGGCTCGTCGAGGAAGAGCAGCTCGGGGCGGCCGATGATGCCCAGCGCCACGTCCAGGCGGCGCTTCTGCCCGCCGGAGAGGGTGCGGGTGCGCTCGTCGCGCTTCTCGGCCAGCCCGACCCGCTCGACGATCTCGTCGGGGTCGGCGGCGGAGGGGTAGTAGTTGGCGAAGTGGTGCACCACCTCGCGCGCGGTGAGGTCGTCGAACTCGCCGGTGCTCTGCAGCACCACGCCGACACGGGCCCGCCAGGCCTCGTCGGCCTGGTGCGGGTCGACGCCGAGCACCCGCACGTCGCCGGAGGTGCGCTTGCGGAAGCCCTCGAGGATCTCCACGGTCGTGGTCTTGCCGGCGCCGTTGGGCCCGAGGAGCGCGAACACCTCGCCGGCGCGGACGTCGAGGTCGACACCGTCCACCGCGACATGCTTGCCATACGCCTTGTGTAGCCCGCGCACCGTGATCGCATCCGTCACGGCGACCACTATAGGCGGTGACAACTTTCACCGCCGTGGGCTAATTACCGTTCAGTAAGGTGCCACTATGAGGCTCCCCGAGCGCGACCGCCCGTGGGTCATGCGCACCTATGCCGGCCACTCCTCGGCCGCCGCTTCCAATGCGCTCTTCCGCCGCAACCTGGCCAAGGGCCAGACGGGGCTCTCCGTCGCCTTCGACCTGCCCACGCAGACCGGATACGACCCGGACGCGGAGCTCGCCCGCGGCGAGGTGGGGCGCGTCGGGGTGCCGGTCGCGCACCTCGGGGACATGCGCACGCTGTTCGACGGCATCGACCTCGGGCAGGCGAACACCTCGATGACCATCAACGCCACGGCGATGTGGCTGCTCGGGTTGTACGTCACGTGCGCCCGCGAGCAGGGCGTGCCGATCGAGCGGCTGTCCGGCACCACGCAGAACGACATCGTCAAGGAGTACCTGTCCCGGGGCACCCACATCTTCCCGCCCGGCCCGTCGCTGCGCCTGACCACCGACACCATCGCGTGGACGGTCGCCAACTGCCCGAAGTGGAACCCGGTCAACATCTGCTCGTACCACCTGCAGGAGGCCGGCGCCACGCCGGTGCAGGAGGTCGCGTTCGCGCTCGCCACCGCGATCGCCGTGCTCGACGCGGTGCGCGACTCGGGCCAGGTCGCGCCCGAGCGCTTCGGCGACGTCGTCGCGCGGATCTCGTTCTTCGTCAACGCCTCGGTGCGCTTCGTCGAGGAGACCGCGAAGATGCGCGCCTTCACGCGGATGTGGGACCGGCTGACCCTGCAGCGCTACGGCGTCACCGAGCGCTCGGCCCGCCGCTTCCGCTACGGCGTGCAGGTCAACTCGCTCGGCCTCACCGAGGCCCAGCCGGAGAACAACATCCAGCGCATCGTGCTGGAGATGCTCGGCGTGACCCTGTCGCGCGACGCGCGCGCCCGCGCCGTGCAGCTGCCGGCCTGGAACGAGGCGCTCGGCCTGCCCCGGCCGTGGGACCAGCAGTGGTCGCTGCGCATGCAGCAGGTGCTCGCGTTCGAGTCGGACCTGCTGGAGTACCCGGACCTGTTCGAGGGCTCCAAGGTCATGGAAGCCCTCGTCGAGGACATCGTGGCCGGCGCCACCGAGGAGCTCGAGCGGGTCCTCGACATGGGCGGCGTGGTCGCCGCCGTCGAGTCCGGCTACCTCAAGAGCGCCCTCGTCGGCTCGCTCGCCGAGCGCCGGGCCCGCATGGAGCGCGGCGACGACGTGGTCGTCGGCGTCAACCGGTTCACCGAGACGGAGCCGTCGCCGCTCATGGGCGCCGGTGCCATTGAGCAGATCGACCCCGCTGTGGAGCTCGCCGCGGCCGACTCGGTGCGGCGCTGGCGGTCCGAGCGGGGGGACGTCGCGTCGGCCTTGGCCGGCCTGCGGGCCGCCGCACAGGGCACCGGCAACCTCATGGAGGCCACGCTCGCGTGCGTGGCGGCCGGCGTCACCACGGGGGAGTGGGCCGGCGCGCTGCGGGAGGTCTTCGGCGAGTACCGCGCGCCCACCGGCCTGTCCGCCGCGGTCTCGGTGGTTGCCGGTGACCTGGAGCGGGTCCGCGAGCGCGTCCGCCGGACCGCCGGCGACCTCGGCACCGGCCGGCTGCGCCTGCTCGTGGGCAAGCCCGGCCTCGACGGACACTCCAACGGGGCCGAGCAGATCGCCGTGCGGGCTCGCGACGCCGGTTTCGAGGTGGTGTACCAAGGGATCCGGCTGACCCCGGCGCAGATCGTCGCCGCGGCGGTGGAGGAGGACGTCGATCTGGTCGGCCTCTCGGTCCTGTCCGGTTCCCATCTGGAGGCCGTCGCGTCGGTACTGCGGGGGCTGCGCGCCGAGGGCCTCGGCGACCTGCCGGTGGTGGTGGGCGGCATCATCCCGCCGGACGACGCCGCCGCGCTGCGCGAGTCGGGGGTGGCCCGCGTGTTCACGCCGAAGGACTTCGCCATCACGGACGTGGTCGACGAGCTCGTGACCGTCGTCCGTGAGGCGCACCACCTGGCTGTCTAGCCGCTTAGCTCGGTCTCCACCCTTGGGCGGCCGCCCATTTCGCGGCCGCCTTCTCTTCCTTGTGGCGCTTTCGCCGGCGCATCAGCCAGCCGAAGCCGAGGAACATCAACAGCAGGAACAGCAGCACGACGACGGGCAGCACGATCGCCACGACCGACAGCGTCACGCTGATGAAGTCCTCGATCGTGCTGGCCACCGGCGCACCGAACCCGACCGTCGTGGCGTTGATGACCGGCCGCGACGCCGCTTTCATGCCGTGCACGCCGAGCGATATGGCCCCGCCCACGACTATGGGCACCCATTGATGGCTCGTGAAGAACGACCCCGGATCGCTCACCGTCACCGTCTGCGAGCTCGACGCCGCCCCGAACGCGAGCCCGCCGGCGGTCGGCCGCACGAAGGTCTGGATGACGTCGTTGGCGTGGTCGATCATCGGCACCTTGTCGGCGACGAACTCGATCGCCAGCAGCACCGCCACGATCGTCAGCGTCCAGCCGTTCTCCATCCACGACCAGTTCGACGGCAGCGTGATGAGATCGGTGTACCGCGCGAGCAGTCCGATCGCCAGCAACGGGATGTACGCGTTGAGCCCGGCCGATGTGGCAAGGCCGAGACCCGTCAATGACTCCAACACCCCCATAGCATGACATCGGGGCGCCAGCGCAAGGGTTAGGCTGTCGGCCGTGCGTCTCGTCATTGCCAAGTGCTCGGTCGACTACATCGGCCGGCTCACGGCTCACCTCCCGCTCGCGACCCGCCTGCTGCTCATCAAGGCCGACGGCTCCATCTCCATCCACGCCGACGACCGGGCGTACAAGCCCCTGAACTGGATGAGCCCGCCGTGCCGCCTGGAGGAGCTCGAGGGCCAGTGGCGCGTGGTCAACAAGGCCGGCGAGGAGCTGCGCATCACGATCGAGGACATCCTGCACGACACCAGCCATGAGCTGGGCATCGACCCCGGCCTGGTGAAGGACGGTGTCGAGGCCCACCTGCAGGAGCTGCTGGCCGCCGCGCCCGAGACGCTCGGCCCCGGCTTCACCTTGGTCCGCCGCGAGTACATGACCGCGATCGGCCCGGTGGACCTCCTCTGCCGCGACGGCGCCGGCGCCACGGTGGCCGTGGAGATCAAGCGCCGCGGCGAGATCGACGGCGTCGAGCAGCTGACCCGCTACCTGGAGCTGCTGGGCCGCGACCCGCTGCTGGCCCCGGTGACCGGCATCTTCGCCGCCCAGGAGATCAAACCCCAGGCGCGGGTCCTGGCCGAGGACCGCGGCATCCGCTGCGTGGTCCTCGACTACAACGCGTTGCGCGGCGTCCAGAAGGACGAGCTCACCCTGTTCTGACCGCACACCCACGAGGTACGCGCGCCCCGCAACGGTTCGTTCGCCCTGGTCCGCGCCGGGCCCAGGCGCGGACCGGGCTCTACTTGCTGCGGCCGTGGACGAGCTTCACGACGCGGACGATCTGCTGCAGGGTCTTCTCGGTGCGGTCGAAGGTGGTCGCCGCCAGCACCGTGGGCCCGCGGCGCTTCACGATGGCCTTCGGGCGCGTGAACTCGCGCAGGCCGTCCGCGCCGTGAATGCGCCCGAAGCCGGAGTTGCCGACGCCGCCGAAGGGGAGGGCCGGCATGCCGGCGAAGGTGAGGGCCGAGTTGACCGACGTCATGCCGGAGCGGACCCTGCGCGCCAGGTCGACGCCGCGCGAGCGGGAGAAGACGGCGCCGCCCAGGCCGTAGCCGGTGTTGTTGGCCAGGCGGACGGCCTCGTCGGCGTCGCGGACCTTGGTGACCGTGAGCGTGGGGCCGAAGGTCTCCTCCTGTACCGCGGCGGAATCCTCCGGAACGTCGACCAGGATCGTCGGGCTCACGAACGGGGGCTGGACCGCCTCCGCGCCGCCGAGGATCGCGCGGCCGCCGCGGGTCAGGGCGTCCTCGATGTGCCGGCGAATGACGTCGACCTGCGACGGCATGGTGATCGGGCCGATGTCGTCGGTCGGCTCGGCGCCCACGTTGAGCTTCGCGGCGCGCGAGACGATGCGGTTGAGGAACTCGTCGTACACCTGCTCGGCCACGTACACGCGCTCGATGCCCACGCACGTCTGGCCCGCGTTGGTGAGGCCGCCCCACACGCACGCGGAGGCCGCCGCGTCGAGGTCGGCGTCGGCGGCGACGATCATCGCGTCCTTGCCGCCGCACTCCAGCAGCACCGGGGTGAGCGACTCCGCCGCCGCGGCCATGACCTTCTTGCCCGTGGCCGTCGAGCCGGTGAACGCGATCTTGTCCACCCCGCTGCGGCACAGGGCGGCGCCGACGTCGCCGAGGCCGTGGACGATCTGCAGCACCGGGTGTTCGGGCACCACCTCGGCGAAGCGGTCCACGAACCACTGGCCGACCGCCGGCGTGTACTCGCTGGGCTTGAACACCACCGCATTGCCCGCCGCCAGGGCGTAGGCGATCGAGCCCATCGGCGTGAGGATCGGGTAGTTCCACGGGCCGATCACGCCGATCACACCCAGCGGCAGGTACTCGAGGTACGCCCCGTGCTCCATGAGCAGGATCGAGCTGCCCACCCGCCGCCGGCCCAGCACCTTGCGCGCGTGCTGCGCCGCCCACGCGACGTGGTCGATCGCGGCGATCGCCTCCACCAGCGCGTCCGCGCGCGGCTTGCCGCCCTCGCGGTGCATGAGCGCGGCGAGCTCGTCCAGGCGGTTGGTGAGCACGCTGCGGAAGGCCAGAAGGCGCTGGCGGCGCCCGGCGAACCCGAGCCCGGCCCACCATGCGGCGGCATCGCGCGCCCGCGCGACGGCCTCGGTGAGATGATCGGGGGAGGCGACCGGGAAGCGGCCGACCTCCTCGCCCGTGGCCGGGTTGGTCGAGATCAGCGAGCCCTCGTCGATGGCGGGGACACCGGGAGTTCGCGTGGCGGTCATGGCGCGAGTGTAAACCCGGAACTTACTCGCGAGTAGGGCCAGATCCCGCCTCGCAGCGATGTCGAAAGCCCGTTCGTCGCTCCGACCGTTGGGTACATCGACGACAGGAGGAACAGACGTGCATTCCGTGAAGATCGAGAAGCTGTCCGTGCCCGGCGCCACCCTGCACTACGAGGTGCGCGGCAGCGGTCCCGTGCTGTTGCTGATCTGCGGCGGCATCTACGACGCCGAGGGCTTCGCGGACCTCGCCGACGACCTCGCCGACGCGCGCACCGTGGTCACTTACGACCGGCGCGGCAACTCGCGCAGCCCGCTGTCCGGTCCGCCGGCCGACCTCATCGTCGAGGAGCAGGCCGACGACGCCTACCGCCTGCTGGGCGCGGTGGGCGTCACCGAGCACGAGCCCGCCGACGTGTTCGGCAACAGCTCCGGCGCCACGATCGCGCTCGAGCTGGCCGCCCGGCACCCGAGCATGCTGCGCACCGTGGTCGCGCACGAGCCGCCCGTGTTCGAGCTGCTGCCCGACCTCGACCACTGGCGCACCGTGATGGCGCAGGTTGCCGAGGTGTACCGCGAAGACGGCGTCGGCTCGGCGCTGGGCGTCTTCGGCGCGGCCCTGGGCGGGCGCGGCGAGGACGGCGGCGGCACGCCGCCGTCGGCCGAGTTCGCCGCGCGGATGCAGGGCAACCTGGAGGTGTTCGTGGCGAACGAGATCCCGCCCGTCGCCGCGTACGTGCCCGATCTCGAGGGCCTGCGCGCGAGCACCGCGCGCATCGTGCCGGCCGTCGGCGCCTCCAGCACCGGCGAGCCGCCCAACCGCGCCGGTCTGGAGCTGGCGGCGCGGCTGGGGACGACCGCCGAGGTGTTCCCCGGCGGCCACGGCGGCTTCGGCGACGCGGTCCCGTTCGCCGCGCGCTTGCGAGAGGTGCTGAACGCCTAGGAGGCGTGCTCCTTGAGGATGCGTTCGGCCACGGCGAGCGGGTCGGCGAGCCGGCCCTCGGCGGGCGCGTCGACCCACCGCTGCTGGTCCGGGAAGTAGGCGCCCGAGGCCGCGGCGCGCCGGATGTTCTCCTGCATGCCGGTGTCCATCTGGCCGGGGTCGATGTTCACCACGCTGATCCGCTCGTCGTGCTTGACCTGCGAGGCGACGACGTCGAAGAAGGTCTCGCCGGCGACCTTCGTGGTGCAGTACAGCGCCCATCCGTCGATGATCCGGTGCGCCGCGCCCGAGGAGATGAACAGCAGCCGGATCTTGGCGTCGGACGGCGCCGCGCGCAGGAAAGTGTTGGTCAGCACGATCGGCGCGGTGAGGTTCACGGCGATCGCGTTGGTGATCGCCTCGGTGGCGAGCCGGCCCACGGCGCCGATCGGGTCGACCACGGCGGCGTTGTGGATCAGCACGACCTCGTCGGCGTCGCGCAGGAACGCGCGCAGCGTGTCGTAGTCGGGTAGCCAGTGCGCGTCGGCGATGTCGGTGGAGAACAGCGTGACGTCGACCGGGCGGTCGTCGCGCAGCTGCTGTTGTTCCGGGGTGAAGTGGCGGCCGACCGCCAGGATGCGATCGCCGCGCGCGCTGGACACATCGAAGAAGGCGGCGCCCAGCCCGCGGGACACTCCAGTGATCACAACGGCACGCATGCGGTCACTCTATTCCTGTCCCAACGTCATTTACATGGCCCGTGTGCCGGGGACCGGTGGTCCCTTCGGCGCACCCGCCGCGCCGGGGCAGGATTCGCCGAGCTTGCCGGCGATCGCGCCCAGCGCGTCGGCCAGCGCCTCGGTCTGCGCGGGGTCGAGATGGTCGAAGATCAGCCGCCGCACATCGGCGACGTGAGCGGGCGCGACGCTCTCCGCGAACTCCCGGCCGGCGTCGGTGACCCGGGCGATGCTGACCCGCCCGTCGCAGGCGTCGCCGCTGATCTCGACGTAGCCGAGATCGACGAGCTTGCGCATCCGGTGGCTCAGCCGGCTCGGTGACATGTTCATCACGCCGGCGAGGTCGGACAGGCGCAGCCCTTCGCCGGCGTCGCTGAGCGCGGCCAGCAGCCCGTACTCGACGTGGACGAGGCCGTGCGGGCGGAAGGTCCGCTCCAGCTCCGGAAACCCCACGAGCACGACGGCCAGCAGCGACATCCAAGCGCGGCGCTCGGTATCGTCCAGCCATCGTGCCTCGTCGGTCATGCCGTCCATGTTGCCTTGATCTTGTCTGCGGCGGCCAATGACGCGTCCGATACGCGTCAGAACCGGCCGACCGCGATCACGACGGCGATGGCGCCGAGGATCACGTTGAAGCCGATGACGTTGTACTCCTTGGCGCGCACGTGGTCGCCGATCGCCAGCACCATGACCAGCCCGAGCCCGACCGCGGCCAGCGGGGTCAGGATCGTGGCGATGCCCGTCGCCCACGGCAGGATCAGCCCGAGGCCGCCGAGCAGCTCCATCGCGCCGATGAACTTCACGGTCCCGGCAGTGCGGCGGTTGACCCAGGTCATGTTCCCGGCGAGCTTCTCCTTGGGCTGCGTGGTCTTCATGATTCCGGCCATGATGAACGCGGCGCCGAGCACGATCTGCAGTACCCACAGGAAGATGTTCATGGCTTTGGACTCCCTCATACTTTAATCTTCAAGTTCCCCGGGGCAGACTGTACGGACGATGAACTTGAAGCGTCAACTAGGTCGCGGGACGGAAAGTCCTGACCTGTAGGTGAGGAAGTCTCATCCGGCGGGCGCCGACCGTGAAGTCATGGAGACGTTGCAGCGTCAGTCCCGCTGGGTCACCGGCTTCGCCGTCTTCGGCGGCAGCATGATGCTGGTCATCGGCATCTTCCAGATGGTGGTCGGGCTGACCGCGATCCTCGAGCGCACGTTCTACGTGCTGGCCGACAATTACATCTTCGGGTTCAACGTCACGACCTGGGGCTGGATCCACCTCGCGCTCGGCGTGCTGGTGGCGATCGGCGGCGGCGCGGTGCTCGCCGGGCAGCTGTGGGGGAGGGTCCTCGGCATCGTCCTGGCATCGCTGAGCGCGATCGCGAACTTCGTGTTCCTGCCCTACTACCCGCTGTGGTCGATGCTGATCATCGCGGCCGACGTCGCGGTGATCTGGGCGCTGACGCGCTATGGCCGCGACGAGGCGGTCGTGAGGTAGAGGTGTGTGGGCCGGCCACATGTGACCGGCCCACGACCGGTGCGACCATGCGGTGATGCACGTCACCACCCACGGGACCGAATCCGGCCCGCCCGTACTGCTCATCCACGGCAACTGCTCCTCGTCGGGCTTCTGGGAGCCCCTCGTGCGCCACCTGCCAGCGACCTGGCGGATCGCGGCGCCGGACCTGCGCGGGTACGGCGAGAGCCCGGCCCTGGGCGTGGACGCCACACGGGGCCTGCGCGACTTCGCCGACGACGTCGCACCCCTGCTGCGGGCGCTGGCGGAGGAGTCCGGGCGGCCGGTCACCGTCGTCGGGCACTCGATGGGCGGCGGCGTCGCGATGCAGCTGCTGCTGGACCACCCGGAGCGCATCGGCGGGCTGGTGCTGGAGGCGCCGGTCTCGCCGTACGGATTCGGCGGCACCCGCGACCTGGACGGCACGCCGACCTCGCCCGACCACGCCGGGAGCGGCGGCGGCTCGGCGAACCCCGACTTCGTGCGCCTGCTCGCCGCCAAGGACCGCGGCACCGAGGAGCAGGCCAGCCCGCGCAACGTCATGCGCGCCTTCTACGCCGCACCGGGCTTCGACTTCGGCGAGGACGAGGAGCTCCTCCTCGACACGATGCTCTCGACGGCCGTCGGAGAAGATCAATACCCCGGCGACGGTACCGCGAGTGCCAACTGGCCCGGCACCGCTCCCGGCACGCGCGGCGTGCTCAACACCATGTCCCCGGGCTACCTGAACCTATCGGGCATCGTCGACCTGCCGTCCAAGCCGCCCGTCACCTGGATCCGCGGGGACCAGGACGCGATCGTCTCCGACGGCTCGTTCTTCGACCTGGCCCAGCTGGGCAAGCTCGGCCTCGTCCCCGGCTGGCCGGGCGAGGAGGACTGCCCGCCCCAGCCGATGGTCGGACAGACAAGGGCGGTGCTGCAGCGGTACGCCGAGCAGGGCGGCTCGTTCCGCGAAATCGTGTACACCGGCGTGGGTCACAGCCCGCACATCGAGCGCCCGGAAGAGTTCGCAGCCGTCCTCCGCGAGGTCGTCGGCTCCTGAAGCATGGTCGTGAGCTCGCCGCCGGAGTGCGGCGAGCTCACGCGTGCGGCACAGTGTTCTGTGTGGATCCGACCGACAGCAGCGGCCTGGTCACGCTGATCTCCACCGCCGCCGTCGTGGTCGGCGTCCTCGGCGTGCTGATCCCGATGCTCCCCGGCCTCCTGCTGTGCTGGGCCGGGGTGGCGGTCTGGGCGATCTTCGGCGGCCACGGCGCGACGGGCTGGGCGGTCGGCATCGCCGCAACGGTGGTCCTGGCCCTGGGCTTCGCCGCGAAGTACCTGGTACCGGGCCGCAACCTCCAGCGCGCCGGCGTCTCCAACCTCACCCTGCTGCTGGGCGGCGTCTTCGCCATCGTCGGCTTCTTCGTCATCCCGGTCGTCGGCCTGGTCCTCGGCTTCGTGCTGGGCGTCTTCCTCGTCGAGCTGGCCCGCCGCGGCGACGCCGCCAAGGCCTGGCAGGCCACCAAGCACGCCCTGAAGGCCGCGGGCGTGTCGATGCTCATCGAGCTGGCCACCGCCCTGCTCATCACCGCGATCTGGCTGGCGGGCGTCTGGTTCGCGTAGCACGCCCCACCCTCGCCTTCATCCCATGCATCCGGTTCCCGACCGAAAATGTCGTACCCCTCTGGCACAGTGACGACATGGAGATCGGTCGGCACATCGACGCACTGGAGCGCGCCGGGCTGGACTTCGTCGACGCCGCGGAGAAGGCGGGCTTCGACGCCCCCGTCCCGACGTGCCCCGAGTGGACCGTCCGCGAGCTCGTCCACCACGTCGGCTACGTCCACCGCTGGGCGGCCACCTACGTCCGCGACTGCCGCACCGCGATCCTGTCCGACGAGGAGGAGGAGAACGCGGTCGGCCCGATGCCGCCGGACGACGACCTCATCGACTGGTTCCAGACCGGCCACACCGACCTCGTCGACCTGCTGCGCACCGCCCCGCCGACCACGTCGTGCTGGCACTTCCTCCCCGCCGACTCCCCACTCGCCTTCTGGGCCCGCCGCCAGGCCCACGAGACCACCATCCACCGCGCCGACCTCCAGGGCGCCGTCGGCGACATCGCCGGCGTCGACGCCGACCTCGGCATCGACGGCATCGACGAGCTCCTGATGGGCTTCTACGGCTCGCGCGGCGGCCGCCTGCGCTGCGACACCCCGTGCACGTTGGCGGTCCACGTCACGGACGGCGCCCGGTGCGAGGGGCCGCGCTCGTGGACGGTCACCATGTCGCCGTCGGGGGCCTCGATCGTCCGGGGTGCGACCGCGGCCACGGACTGCACGTTGCGGGGGTCGGCCAGCGATCTCTATCTGGCGCTGTGGAATCGGCGGACTACGGCGGATTTGGATGCGGTGGGGGATTTGGCGGTGCTGGGGAGTTGGCGGGAGCGGGCGACGATTCGCTGGACGTGAGGTGGGCTAGTGGCGCGGTGAGGGGGCGGGGCCGGGGGGCGGGGGGGCCGGGGGAGTGTGCCTCTTGCCTGGGGGGTGGGGGAGTGGTTGCTCCAGTCGTGGCAGTCGCTGGCCGTCGAGGGTTGCCTGGCGTAGGGCAGTGGTTTCTCCGTGCGTGGCAGTTGCTGGCCGTCGAGGGTTGGCTGGCGTGGGGTAGTGGTTACTCCGTGCGTGGCAGTTGCTGGTAGTTGCTGGGCGTCGTGGGTTGCCTGGCGTGGAGTAGTGGTTGCGGGCGTTGGGGCGGCGCTCGGTTTCGCGGTCTTCGTGGCCTGTAGTCTCCGTGCTCCGCTAGGTCCGCTCTCTGGCGCAGGGCGCCGTTGTCTGCTCAGCGACATGTCGGGCGCTTCGCGCCACGACATGTCGGATTTATCCCCTGACGGGCGACAAATACGGCCACAATGCTCAGGCTGGGCAGTTCGCGCTGCTGTGGGCTGAGGCTGGTCCGCGGGTTCAGGTCCGCTGCGGCATTTTCTTTCCACGATCATGAAAAACCGGCCCTGCAGTCGGGCGAAAACGCGTGATCGTGGAAAGAAAATGTCGGGCGACGGGGTGGGCGCATCGCTGCGTTGCGCTGGCGAACCCTGTGGGTGCGCAGGCGGCGGCGCCGCGGGCGGGCCTTCCTCCGCGGCGCCGCGGGCTGGGCTCGCCCGCGCGGCGCCGAAGGCTGGGCTTCCCTCCGTGGGGCACGGAGGGAAGCGGGGCGCGGGGAGCTACGCGGGGCTGCGGCGCAGCGTGGACGGGAAGCGGCGCAGTTGGTCCAGCGGGACCACCAACGGGATGTAGACCAGGATGCCTGCGAGGCCCGCGGCGGCCAGCTGGACGATCTCGTACGGACCCGTTACGCGCATCACGAGGATGGCTACCGCGGCTGACAAGATCGTGGCCAGGATTGGGCGGACCAGTGGGCGGCCGAGCGGGCGCAGGGCGACGTTGGCGCGCTGTAGAGCGATTGCCGTCAGAGGGATGGCTACGAGCAGGCCGACGCCGGTCTGGGCGATCGCGGCGCCCTTGATGCCGTAGGCATTCGTGGCGTACCAGAGGGCGGGGATCAAGGCGACCGACCAGCCCAGGTAGATCCACAACGTGGAGCGGGTGGCGCCGGCGCCCATCAGAGCGTCCATGGCCAGGCCGGTGACCATGCGGACGAACGTGAGGCCTACCAGCAGGGTCAGGACAGGCGCCGCGGGGAGCCAGCGGTCGCCGTACATCAGGCCTATGAGTGGTGTGGCCAGGACCGACATCAGGGCGACGATCGGGGCCACGACGCTGACCAGCATGGGGACCGACTTGTGTACGCCCTCGGCCAGAGCGCGGTCGTCGGTTTCCGAGAGGCGGGAGAAGCCTGCCACCGAGACGTAGCGGATGGCGGTGCCCAGGATGGTTTGTGCCCACATCGATGTGTTGAAGGCGAGCACGTAGAAGCCCAGCAGCTCCTGGCCGTTGATGCGGCCGACCACGGCGAGCTGGACGTTCATCACGATGGCCTCGATGCCGAGGCTGATCGCGAGGGGGAAGCCGTAGACGAGCAGCTTCCAGGCGATCTCGCGGTTGAAGCCGACGCGCAGTGGGACGCGGGCGAAGATCGTGACGAGCAGGCCCGTCGCGGCGGCGCCGGCGACCTGGCCCCAGGCGAAGCTGAAGGCGCCGGAGCCCATTGCGGCCAGCGGGATGGAGATGCCGGCCTGGAAGAGGAGGCCGACGGTGTTGGCGATGATCAGCTTGTCCTGCTGGAACTCTCGCATGAGTTTGGCGCTTCGGACCGCTGTCAGGCCGTCGATGACGATGACCAATGTGAGCAGCCTGACCACGCCGACCGCGTCGGCCTCACCTGAGAAGGCCGAGTAGGCCGGCGCGGCCAGCCAGAAGATGCCGTAGACGACGGCGCCGAAGACGGCGGCCAAAGTGGCCGCCGTCGGGGCCATGTCCTCGAGCTTCCCGCGCCACTGCACGACGGCGGCGATGAGGCCGACGTCGTTGATGTGCATCAGTACCGCCAGCGCTGCCGTGGCAATGCCGAAGGTGCCGTAGTCGGACGGGTTGAGCAGGCGGGCCAGCACCAGGCCCATCGCAAAGGATCCAAGTTTTGCCGCGAGGGTGCCGACCAGGCTCCAGCGCAGGCCGCGGCCCGCCTTGTCGCCGATCTCGGTGTGGATCCGCTGGATTTCTTCGGTGTTGGTCACTCAGCAGCTCTCTGCGCCGGAATCTTGGACTGGTCCGCGTCGCTGCCACCCTCCTCGATCTTCTCGAGCCAGGCTTCGCGCCAGTACGGGGTGATGGCGCGCGGGCAGTTCGCGTTGAGGGCACCTTCGCAGATGACGCCCTCCAGAACAAGACAAGGGCTCTTCATATGGATCATTCGACCCGTGTTCTCGTCCACGATGTGGTCGATCCGGCGGGCGATGCGGGCCGTTCGGCCGCAGTGCCTCGCCATTTCGGAGTCGAAACCCATCCCTCGGTTGAGCAGCTGGTCGTTGAGCGTCGGCTCGATCTCCTTGCGCGTCAGGATGCGCACGAGGTCGCCGGGCTCGAGGCCCTTGCGGATATCCGGGGTCTTCCCGGTGGCGCGGCCCTTGAGGAAGCCCCAGTGCCGGCCGCCGCGGTGGCGGGCCCACTTCGGCAGGACCTTCGTGCTGACACCCTGGAAGCGGTTGTAGAAACCCACGCCGACGGCGCGGAACGTCCACATGACGCCGAAGTTGCCGGTGCGCACGTCGGTGACGAACTGGCCCAGGTTCTTGAGCGGCAGCACCTCGGGCGCGGAGCGCAGCAGCTCGGTGGCCTGGCAGCGGTAGCGCTCGGCGCCGTCCTCGAAGCGCGGGCCGCGGGCGTTGAGCGTGATGAGCGGCAGCAGGCGCGCGTCCTCGGGCGCCTCGGCCTTGGGCGTCGACGGCTCGGGCTCACCGTCGGCGACCTTGCGCAGCCATGCCGTCTTCCAATAGATCATGCAGGCCGCCTGGCAGCCGCCGTGGCCGCCGCCGTCACACCGGACGCCCTGAAGGTGCACCGCGTTCTCCATCTTGCGGATGCCCGTTCGGGTGAGGGTGTCGCAGGCCTTGTGCGCCGATTTGTACACCCGCAAGCGCTGACCGCAGTACTGCAGCATTTCGGGCATGAATTGCAAAGACTCGTATTCGCCGTTTTCGTCGAGTGTGGCGAGAATCTCCTCCTGGCTGAGCACCTCGACCAGGTCCCCGGCCCGCAGGTTCAGCAGCTCCCGCCGGACCGATGTTTGCGTTTGCAAGTCAGACCGCCTCCGTCTGTGGTCCGCGGCCGCGCCGCGGTTCGCCGTACCGAACTCACACAACCTCCGACACCCGGCTTCCGTTGCGGGCGGCCGACATTCGACCCTCGCGCGGCTGCCTCAGGGACCCGGGCTCGCGGCTGCTACTCGCTGAGGTTGAAGCGTCACGGACAAGCCCGCCGCCGGCTTCTCCGCGTTTCACCCCGAAAATCTGCGGTACCCGGAAAAAACGACATTCCGCGCCGGCACTATGGCCGCCGTTTCGCAGATTTCCGACTCGGGACGGGCGTACTCTACGCACGACCGAACCGCCTTCCGAGAATATGACAAATTTATGACGCATCTTCCAGTCCAAGTTGGCGTCGGCTACGTTCACCGCGCAAGTCATGTTCGGCCTAACCAGCTCGTGGGGGTCTGGTGACCGCACAAAATCGCCCATTTCACTTCATCACGTCCATGCCGCATCTGCGCCAGCCCATCGAGCAGTGGCGCAATCGTCTCCGGCACATCGAAGATCTCGGGTATCACTCCGTGGCGATCGCCGATCACCTGGGCGACGGGTGGTCGATGGACCCCATGACGATGATGACGATCGCCGCCGAGGCCACGACCACGCTGCGCGTGTCGACAAGCGTCTTGTGCAATGACTTTTACCACCCGTTCTTCCTGCACCGTTCCATCAGCAACCTCGACGTCATATCCGAAGGAAGGGTGACCCTGGGGCTCGGTGCGGGGTGGCGTCCGTTGGATTACACCGTTTCGGGGGTGCGCTTCGACCCGGCGCCGGTGCGGGTGGACCGGCTCGCCGAGTCCATCGCGGTGCTCAAGGGCCTCTTCGCCGGCGAGCGGTTCACGTTCGAGGGCGAGCACTTCCGCGTCGGCGACGCGCTCGGCGCGCCCAAGCCGGTGCAGTGGCCGCACCCGCCGATCATGGTCGGCGGCGGCGGGCGGCGGATGCTGCAGCTGGGCGGGCGCGAGGCGGACATCGTCGGCATCAACCCGCCACGGCTGACCGAGCACAGCGACCCGGCGAAGATGGCGCGCGAGATCAGCGCGGAGGGGCTGCGCGAGAAGGCCGAGATCGTGCGGGCGGCGGCCACGGAGCGCCCCGACCCGGGCGCGATCCTGTTGCAGGCCAACCTGCTCGACGTGCGTGTGCAGGGCTCCGGGGGGTCGGAGAGCCGCTCCACGTCGGGGCTCGTGGACTGGCTCGGCCAGGAGGCGGTGGAGAAGTCGCCGCTCGTGCTCGACGGCGACGTGGAGCGGTGCATCGACGCGCTGCTCGAGCTTCGCGAGACGGTCGGCATAACCGAGATCCACCTGGGCAATGACGCCGACGGAGTGGCCGAAATCGTGAGTCGGCTCGCCTAAGACAAACGTAAGGCGACCGTAAAGCCTTACTAAGAGTGACATCGAAGATCAGCATTCTGCGATCGCGCGGCCACTTCCGGTTACGAAAAACCCGGGTATGGTGGTCCGCGGCCTTCACCAATCGAGCCTCAAGGGCAAATTGGACAGGAGCAGAAATGCTTAGTGCGTTACGGATAGCGACGGCCGCCGCGGCCTGCGGCGTTCTGGTCGTGGGCGTGGCCGGCTGTAAGGACGACGGCCGGCCCTCGGCGGGCGGCTCCACGCAGCCCTCGACGTCCGCAGCGGCCTCGGTGGATCCCTCGAACAGCCCGGCGGGCAGCCCGTCGGCCTCGGCCAGCGCGTCGGCCAGCGCCACGCGCAAGCCGACCAGCGCGCCGCCCACCGGCGGTGGTGGCGGCGGCGGGAGCACCGGCGGGCCGCGTACCAACGGCAAGCCCGACGCGAGCAGCACGGGCGTGCGGCCCGGCACGCAGCTGACCGTCGTCAACGGCGACCAGACGTTCTCGACCGACAACCAGGTGATCAGCGGCAAGGACTTCCACGGCTTCGTGAAGGTCACCGGCAAGAACATCCGGTTTGTGAACTGCGTCTTCCGCGGGCGCGCCACCAGCAGCAACAACGCGCTGCTGGACACCGATCGCGGCACCGGCACGGTCGTCGAGGACTCCGAGTTCGTGCCGTCCAACCCGTCGGCGACGCTCGACGGCGTCTACGCCAACAACCTGAGCATCTACCGCGCCAACATCCACGGCAGCGTCGACGGTGTGAAGACCGGCAGCAACGTGCTGGTCCAGGACTCCTACATCCACGACATGTCGTGGTTCGCGAGCGACCCCAACCAGGGCGGCGGCGCGACCCACAACGACGGCGTGCAGGGCTTCCTGGGCGACAGCAACGTGGTGCTCAAGCACAACAACATCGACATGTCGACCACGCACGACGGCAACGCGGCCTTCCAGGACTCGGCCAAGAACGCGCGGGTCGAGGACAACTGGCTCGACGGCGGCGGGTGCACGCTGAACTTCAACCACGTGAACGCCCCGCTCGGCGGCATCGTCGTGATCAACAATCGGTTCGGCCGGCACTCGAGCTTCAAGTGTCCGATTTTGCTGAGCACGCAAACCACGCTCACCACGAATTCAGGAAATGTCTGGGCGGACACCGGCCAGCCGATTCCGGCGCCGCAGCGTCACGATTAAGCGGTACCAAAGAAAAGGGCCCCGCCGCGGCGGGGCCCTTTTTCGTGCGGTTCAGTAGGCGCCGGTGCCCCGCACCACGGCGGTGACCGTGCGGCCGAGGATGCGCAGGTCCAGCAGCGGCGACCAGTTGTCGACGTAGTTGAGGTCCAGGCGCACCGACTCCTGCCAGGACAGCTCCGAGCGCCCCGAGACCTGCCACAGGCCCGTCATGCCCGGCTTGACCAGCAGCCGCCGGCGCACGTCCTCGTCGTACGCCTCGACCTCCGACATCAGCGGCGGGCGAGGGCCGACCATGGACATGGTGCCGTTGATCACGTTGAGCAGCTGGGGCAGCTCGTCCAGCGAGGTGCGGCGCAGGATCGCGCCGACCTTGGTCACCCGCGGGTCCCGCTTCATCTTGAACAGCACGCCGTCGCCGTGCTGGTTCAGGTGCGCGATCTCGGCCCGCCGCTTGTCGGCGTCCTTGACCATCGTGCGGAACTTGTAGCAGGTGAACTCCTTGCCCTTGATCCCCGCGCGCGGCTGGCGGAACAGCGCCGGGCCGTCGCTGGTCGTGCGGATGAGGATCGCGACCACGAGCATGAACGGGCCGGCGAGGAGCAGCAGCAGCCCGGCGAGCATGCGGTCCAGCACGTTCTTGACCGCGCGCTGCGGGCCGGTGAGGATCGGGGCCCGCACGTGCAGCAGCGGGCCGCCGCCGCTGGGCAGCACCGCGACCCGCTCGGGCGCGACCTCGGGCAGGGCCGGCGCGACGAGGAGCTCGATGTCGTTGTCGGACAGCTCCCACGCCAGCCGGCGCATCGTGTAGGGGTCCAGCTCCAGCGGCAGCGCCACGAGCACGGCGGTGCAGCCGGCGCCGAGCGCCGTGCCGGCGACGTCCTTCAGGTCGCCGTACACCGGAATGGAATGCGCAGTGATCTTGCGGGCGTCGTCGAGGTCGGTGATGCAGGCCCCGGCGACGCGCAGCCCGTAGGAGCGGTCCCGCTGCAGCGCGGTCAGCAGCCCCACGACGGACTCGGCCTGCCCGACCAGCAGCGTGCGCTGGCGCACGTACTCCCGCTGCAGCGTGCTCAGCATGGCCACGGTGGCGTAGCGGCCGGCGATGGTGAGCACCGTCGCGACCGGCACCGCCACGATGAGCGGCTTGAGCAGGTACAGCATGTCGAAGAGCACGCACACGGGCGCGAGGACGGCGACGGCGACGACGGCGGCGCGGATGGTCCGGTAGAGCATGCCGGTGCGGTTCTCCAGGAACCAGCGGTCGTACATCCGGCAGCTCGCGAGCAGCAGCAGCCAGAACAGCGCGAACCCCGTGACGGAGTACGCCGGCGGCACGCCCTCTCCGGGCGCGACGAACGCTCCGCCCATGAGATCGCCGGCCATGAAGAGTACGACGGTCGTGATGGCGATCGTCACCGCGAGGACGTCGCCGAGGAAGGCGACGAGCAGGTTGCGCCCGGTCGACCTGAGCCGGCGCTTCTGGACTCCCGGGAACGCCGCCATCACCGCGGTCTCGACCGTGGCCGAATCCGCCAGAACCATCCCAACCCCCTTACGTGCCTGCTCAGATCCACTTATCGAAGGTGAAATGTGGTGGCGCCCGCCGCCGCGACAGCCGGTGCGCGGTCGAACCCCGGCCGTAAGGTACCGAGGAAGTCGCATAGCCGGTACCGTCGTGCCGCATTCCCGACCTGGCTGAAGGTGCTATTGACACAGCCCGTGCTGTACCTCTGCCGGAACCGTCGTCCAATAAGGGAAAAAAGGACAAGACGCCACGCTCGAATCCCGACCGCTGCCCGCCCTCCGCGGCTAACTTCCGGGGTAATCACGCTGCGTCGCCTTAATTGACTTCTATGCTGGACTTAAAGATCGGAAAGTGACGACCGGGAATGTGGCGCGGGGCGTCTGGCCAGGCCGGACGCATGATCACCATGTCGGTCACCATGATCACCGTCCGTCCAGCGCCCGTTACGCACCGCATCACCTTAAACCGAGCGTCACCGTCAAGCCGTCGCCCCCGACAGCATGGCACTTTGCGCTTCCACCTTGTTTTACCAGGCGCCCGCCGAATGGACCGCGGGGGGCAATGGTGCAAGGGATGTTTGAATGCATGAGCACAAATTGCTGGCCGGGCTTTCCTGCGCCGCCGTTGGGAGGATAGCAGCGTCCGGCCAGGTGGCGGCAGGTGGACCGGAGGTGAGTTCCTGCCTGGTTTCTACGTTTGCGCTGCTCCGACCGCCCGATGGTCGGGATCACGATCGGCCTCCCGGCGGACTTCTCGCGGTACTTTCGGCTCAATCACCCTCCCCGCCGGTACTATCCGGGTGGCTTTCGGCCCGCTTAGTGCAGTCGTGGGAGCAGCTCGTGAGCAGTGGTAACAGGACAGCACCCGTCGTCAGCATCGTCACCGTCGCGCACAACGCCCGAGAGGGCCTGCTCAAGGGCCTTGCCGCGCTGCAGGCCGGCACCGAGGTGCCGACCGAGATGATCGTCGTGGACAACGGGTCCACCGACAACACGGCGTCGGCCGTGCGGCACGCGTTCCGCGGCGTCAAGCTCGTGCGCCGGGACGCGCCGCTGCACCCGCTCGCCGCGGCCAACCTGGGCGCGGCACAGGCCCGCGCGCCGTGGCTGCTGCTGCTCGACCCGGGCCTCGAACCGGTCGGCGACGCGATCCGCACCCTGGTCGAGTACGCGGGCGGGCACCCCGAGTGCCGCCTCTACACCGGGCGCACGATGCGCGACCGGGCCGACGATGGCCGGACCGTTGAAGGGCCGCCCACCCTGTGGGGCACGGTGTGCGTGGCGACCGGCCTGCCGTTGGACCCCGAACGACTGCCGCGGCTGGACCGCGCGATCGGCGGCGAGGTGCCGTCGCTCACGCCGCGCATGCTGCTGGTGGAGCGGGACCTGTGGGACGCCCTCGGCGGCTTCGACGAGCGCCTGCCCGCGGCCGATCTGACGGTACGCGCCCGAGCGCACGGCGCCCGCCCCGTCCTCGTACCCGACGCACACATGGCGTCACTGACCGCGCCGCCGGGCGCCCGCGAGGTCACGATCGCCGGCCTGGCCGAGCGGATGGCGTTCGCGCACCGGCACTGGTCGCCCGGGCAGGCCCGCGCCGCCGGCTGGACGCTCATCGCCGCCGCGCTGGCCCGCTCGTTCACCGGCGAGCCGTGGCGCTCCGCGTGGCAGGACCGGGCCTGGCTGTCCACCATGGACACCGATGCGCCGGTGCCGGTGCCGGCGCCGCACCTGCCGGCCCAGGCCAAACGCTCGCCCCAGGAAACGCGCAGGACCGCGCCTCAGCCGTAGCGAGGTGCGCTGCGGCCGCGCTGGACGTTGGGTCCGCGCCGGTCGCGGGCCCGCCAGCAGCCGGTGTGCCAGTGCCGGCGGTCGGTCAGGTCGCCGCGCTCGTCGGCCGGCCACGCCACCACGTGCGGCACGCCCGCAGCGATCTCCTGGTCGCAGCCCGGGCAGCGGTAGGCCTTGGTCGCAGCGCTGGCCGGGATGTTGCTGACCTGCCACTCGCCATCGCTCCACGCCTGCACGGCGCCGACCCCCCGCTTGATCCGCTCGAGGTCGAGCGGCGGCGGGTCTTCATCACGCTTGGGGTGGTTGCGCCGGGGTGACACACCACAAGCGTAGCGGGAGCACTCAGCGCTTGGAGTAGTCGCGGAAGCCGCGGCCGACCTTGCGGCCCAGGTAGCCGGCGGTCACCAGGTGCTCCAGCAGCGGCGCCGGCGCGAAGCCCGGCTCGCGCAGCTCCAGGTACAGCTCGCGCTGGATGGCCAGCGAGACGTCCAGCCCGACGACGTCGAGCAGCTCGAACGGGCCCATCGGGTAGCCGCAGCCGAGCTTCATCGCGTAGTCGATGTCGTCGGCGGTGGAGTAGGAGGCCTCGACCATCTTGACGGCGTCGTTGAGGTACGGGAAGAGCAGCGCGTTGACCACGAACCCGGACCGGTCCGAGCACACCACCGCGTGCTTGGCCAGCGCCCGGCACACCGCCGTGGCCGTGGCCACCGTCGCGTCCGAGGTGCGGATCGTGCGCACCACCTCGACCAGCCCCATGACCGGGGCCGGGTTGAAGAAGTGCAGGCCCACGACGTCGGCCGGGCGCTCGGTGGCGACCGCGAGCTCGACGACCGGCAGGCTCGACGTGGTCGTGGCCAGCACCACGCCCGGCTTGCAGATCTCGTCCAGCGAGGCGAACAGCGCCTTCTTGACCGACAGCTCCTCCACGACGGCCTCGACGACGAGGTCGACGTCGGTGAGGTGCTCGATCGTCGCCGACCAGGTCACCCGGCCGATGGCGGCGTCGCGGTCGGCCTCCGTCAGCTTGCCGCGCACGACGCCCTTGTTCAGCGAGGTCTTCAGCGCCTCGCAGGTGCGGCCGGACTGCTCGGCGCCGCGGGTCACCGAGACGACCTCGAAGCCCGCCTTGGCGAAGACCTCGATGATGCCGGTGGCCATGGTCCCGGAGCCGACGACGCCGACCTTCGCGATGGTGCGCGCGGCGCCCGCCGACTCGGCGTCCGGGCTCGGGGTGGCCTCGTCGGGCACGACGACGGGGGAGCCGGGCCTCTCGTAGGTGTAGAAGCCGCGGCCGGACTTCCGCCCGAGCAGCCCGGCGGTGACCATCTGCTTGATGAGCGGCACCGGGGCGTGCCGGCGGTCGCGGCCGCCGCGGCGGTACATCGTGTCGAGGATCTCGTAGGCGGTGTCGAGCCCGATGAGGTCCATCAGGGCGAGCGGCCCCATCGGCAGCCCGCACCCGAGCTTCATGGCGGCGTCGATGTCCTCGCGCGTGGCGTACTTGCCCTCGAGCATCGACACGGCCTGGTTGAGGTAGCCGAACAGCAGCGCGTTGGCGATGAACCCGGCACGGTCGGTGATCGTGACGTCGACCTTGCCCAACCGGGTGCACAGGGCCTCGATGTCGGTGACGACGTCCTCGGCGGTGACGACGGTCCGCACCACCTCGACCAGCTTCATGATCGGCGCCGGGTTGAAGAAGTGCATGCCGATGACCTGGTTGGGCCGGCTCGTGGCGACCGAGATCTCGGTGACCGACAGGCTCGAGGTGTTGGTGGCGAGGATCGCCTCGGGCTTGCAGACCCGGTCGAGCTCGGCGAAGATCCGCTGCTTGAGGTCGAGGTGCTCGGGCACCGCCTCGATGACGAGGTCGGCGGCGTGCAGCGCGTCGAGGCCCACGGCGAAGGTGACCCGGCCCAGCAGGGCGTCGCGGTCCTCCTCGGACAGCTTGCCCTTGCGCACCGCGCGCTCCACCGAGCCGCGCAGCGTCTCCTCGCCCCGGTGCACGGCGGCCTCGCTCACCTCGACCGCGGTGACCGCCACGCCGTTGCGGGCGAACACCTCGACGATCCCGGCGCCCATCGTGCCCAGGCCGACCACGCCCACGGATGCAAACTCGCGCGCCATCGCACGACCCTCCCAAACGACCGCTCAGGTTACTGGCGAGTCTGCCATGCCGGCCCCGCGGAACCAGCCTCGCTGTGGCAAATGCCCTAGTTGCCTACGGCCAAGGCGAAGGCCCCTAGTTGCCTACGGCCAAGGCGAAGGCCCCTAGTTGCCGAGGAACCACCGGGTCGTCGAGGTCCGGACCTTGCGGGCCGGGTGGGTCAGGCGCCAGACCGTGCCGCACATGCCGCAGGTCAGGGCCAGGATCATCGTGTAGGTGCTGAAGCTCAGCGAGTCGAACGTGCCGGCCACGACCAGCGCGATCAGCTGGGTCGAGATCAGCGCCGCGCAGAGGTGCTTGTCCTCGCGGGTGCTCGAGCGGCGGTACGCCAGGAACGCCAGCACGATCCCGGTCAGGTGCAGCAGGCCCAGCGCCGCCGCGCCCACGTAGCCGTTGGCGATGAGCGTGACCAGCCACTGGTTGTCCAGGATCTGGTACTGCGGCGCCACCCACGTCCCCGTGCCCCGCCCGAACCACGGCCGCTGCGCGATGTAGTGGAACGCGAGCGGATAGCGATCGGCGCGGACCGTGAAGGCCGGGTTGTTGGACGGGTCGTCGAAGAGCCGGGTCAGCGTGCGCAGCAGGCTCGGGCTCGCGCCGCCGAGCGCGGCGAGCATGACGCCGGTCATGACCAGGATGTTGTACCGCGTGCGCCACGCCCAGACCGGGATGAGCACGACGAACATGAGCACCACGGCGAGGATGCCGGTGCGCGAGATCGTCGCCGCGTTGCCGGCGGCCAGCAGCATGCAGGCGCCCACCGAGATCTGCCGGCGCCAGCGGGTGCCCGCGTGCATCGCGAAGTGCAGCCCGAACGGCAGGATGAGCGCCAGGGTCGCGGCCAGCTCGATGTAGTGCGTGGTCGTCGCGGCCACCCGCACGCCGCCGCCGCGCTCCTCGAAGCCCGGCGCCCAGCCCTTGGCCTGCAGGCCCGGGATCTGGATGTACGTCGTGATGTCGATCTTGGTGACGTACTGGATGATGCCGATCGCGCCGACGATCGCGCCGCAGATCACGAGGACCTTCAGCACGCCGCGCAGCCGGATCCAGTTCGGCACGCCGTCGGCCGCGGTGAGCAGGATGCCGGCGAAGACGCCGTAGTAGAGGATCGCCCGATCCGCGGAGTTCGCCTCCATCGAGGTGAGCCCGCGCATGAACCCGATGGCGTAGGAGATGAGCGCCGAGACCAGGAACGCCATCAGTGCCCAGCGCATCGGCTGCGGCCCGGTCATCGACAGCGTCGGGGTGAACCGCGCCAGCACCCACCAGACGAACAGGAGCAGGCCCATCACGAGGCCGGGCCGGCCGATGTCCGTCATGCCGGGAAGGATCAGCTTCGCCGGGATGAGCAGGATCAACCCTACGGTCACGCTGAGCAGCGCCGCCGCGTCGATGCGGGTCACGCGGCGACGCGTGACGTACGTCCTGCCGTAGACGAACGATGGTTCGAGGTCGGCGGAGTAGTACGGAGTAAAGGTGGTCACCGTTCGGCCGCTACCGCTAACTGCTCTTGCCGCGCTTGGCCGTCGGCTTCGGTGGCATCGCGGACAGCGGGATGATCACGGTGGAGTCGGCGTCCGGCGCGGAAGCGTTGTCGGACTCGCGGTCGCGCGTGTCCCAGTTGGCCGGCCGTTGGTACTCGACGGTGAGCCCGGCGTCCGCCGCTGCCTGCCCGGCCGCGGCGCCGGCGACGACCGGCACCTGCTGGCGGACGCCGCTCGAGCCGCTCGTGCCGTTGGCGCTCGCGCCGCTGCGCACCGTCCCCTCGGAGCGCGCCATCGGCGGCAGGGGCGGCAGCGGCGCGGTCGCCGAGGACTCGCCGCCCTCCTCCTCGAGCCGGCGGCGGGCGTTGCGGCGGCGCAGGATCGCGTCGAAGCCGATGGTGGCGCCGGCGGTGAGCAGGATGCCGGCCGCGGCGACGGCGACGAGTGCCCGCTTGACCTTCGACGTCGACTTCTTGACGTTTGCGCCGAGGTCGAGCCGCTTGACCGTGATCAGGCTGGAGTCGCCGACGCCGAGCGAGGTCTGCAGCCGGGCCACGCTGTCGGTGAAGATCGTGACGAGCTTCTCGGCGGTGTCGCGCGCCTGGCGCGCCGAGCTGCCGGTGATCTCGAACGTCACCAGCGGCGAGTTCTGCCCCATGGTGACCGTGTAGGTGTCGGCGTAGCCGGTCCGCTTGAACTCGTCGACGACGGTCTGGTCCAGCGCCTGCACGATCGCGGCATTCCCCAGAGTTTGCAAGCCCTGCGACAGCCACGGGTTACGCTGGTCTGCGCTGGTGAGCTGCTGCTCCGGCGTCGTGTTCTTCGCGGGCGCCGGTGGCACGAGTTGGACATAGGCGGTACCGACGTAGTCGGGCTTCACCTGGCTGACCGTCACGCCGGTGATGACGGCGGACAGCAGCAGCATCGGCAGCGCGATTTGCCAGCGCCGCACGAGCAGCTTCGTGATGTCCCAGAAGTCCAACGTCGTCCTCTCCATGACCGCGCCGCGCGCACCTGCGCGAGTTCGGGCGCCTTCAGTGTCCTGTCGCGTGTGTCCCACGGCAAGAACGGACGGGGCCGCGTGCACGACACCCTACTGCCTTGCCGCCAGCCCGCGAACGGGCCTTCGGCTGGGCGAACGCTGTGAATTAGTCTCATGTCGGGTTGCTGACAAACCTTCGTCCGATCAACCGATTACCCGCCCGCCTACAAGCGGACCACGATCGCGTCGGCCCTAGCGGGGCTTTGCGCGCATTTCCACGCCAGGGCAGCAAATTCATTTGGAGGGACCCGCCGGTATGCCGACTTCGGTCGTCAACATCACCGTGCACGGAATCGGCCCGACCTGCAGAACACTGGACCCAGGCGAAGACGGAACCTGGGTGAGCGTCGAACAGTTCGAGCGGGTTCTCGACGCGGCGGTCGGCCGGCAGGACGTGCGGATCACGTTCGACGACGGCAACGCCTCCGATGTGGAGATCGGATTGCCGCGCCTGGTCGAGCGTGGCCTCACGGCGCAGTTCTTCGTCCTGGCCGGCGAGTTCGGCAAGCCGGGCCGCGTCGACATCGACGGGGTCAAGGCGCTGCACGCCGCCGGGATGAGCGTCGGCTCGCACGGCTGGGCGCACCGCGACTGGCGGCGCATCACCGAGGAGCAGGCGCAGGAGGAGATCGGCGACGCCAACCGGGTCATCGGCGAGGTGACCGGCACGCCGGTGACCGCCGTGGCCGTACCGTTCGGTTCGTACGACCGGATCGTGCTCGGCCGCCTGCGCAAGGCGGGGGTTCGTCGCGTCTACACCAGCGACGGCGGCCGTGCCCAGGACGACCAGTGGTTGCAGGCGCGCAACAGCATCCGCCACGACCTGGACGCGAACTGGATCGAGGACGTGTTGAACGGCAGGGGTTCGCCGAAGATCATCGCGCGCCAGTTCGCCGCGCGCAACGTCAAACGACTTCGTGGAGCGCCGTGACCAGCATCGCGATCGTCATCGTCACGTACAACAGCGCCGACGTCCTGGGCGGCTGCCTGCAGTCGCTGCCCTCCGAGGGCGTCGACATCACGCGGGTCGTCGTCGTGGACAACAACTCCCGCGACGACTCCGTCGCCATCGCGCTGGCCGCCGCGGACCGGCTGCCGATCCGCTCGGTGCAGACCGGGCGCAACGCCGGCTACGCGGCCGCGGTCAACGCCGGCGTCGCGACGCTCGCCGAGGAGAAGTACGACGCGATCTGGGTGATGAACCCGGACACCCGGCTGCGCCCGGACACGCTGCGCATCCTCGCCGACGCCCTGCGCGAGCCGCGACGCGGCATCGTGGTGCCGAAGATCCTCAACCTGGACGGCTCGCTGCAGCCCTCGCTGCGCCGCGCGCCGACGGTGACCCGGGCGCTGGCCGAGGCCGTCGTCGGCGCCCGCGCCGGGCGCATCGGCAAGATCGGCGAGCTGATCACCGACCCGCGCGAGTACGAGAAGCCGTGCGCCGCGGTCTGGGCGACCGGAGCCGCGATGCTGCTGGCCGCCGACATGGTGCGCGAGATCGGCGACTGGGACGAGTCGCTGCTGCTCTACAGCGAGGAGACGGAGTACGCGCTGCGCGCCGCCGACCACGGATGGTCGCTGTGGTACGAGCCGAGCGCCGTCGTCGAGCACAAGGGCGGCGAGTCGGGCACCAACCCGAAGCTCGCGGCGCTGCTGGTGGTCAACAAGGTCCGGCTGTTCCGCCGCCGGCACAACCTGCCCGCCGCCTCGGCGTACTACGCCGCCACGCTGCTGGGCGAGGGCGTGCGGGCGCTGCGCGGCCGGCGCACGTCGCGCGCCTCGGTCGCGGCCCTCATGCATCCCATGCGCCAACCGACCCTCGGAGACTGAGCCGATGAGCCGCACGGCCCTGCAGGCGGTCGCCTTCGACGAGCTGAGCCCGGCCCAGCTCGACGCCTGGCACAAGCTGCGCGCCATCAACCCGATGCTGGACAGCCCCTACTTCCACCCCGGATTTGCCGGCGCCGTGCACGCGGCCGGCAACCCGGTGCACGTCTACGTCGGCACCGGCCCGACGGGCGAGGTGGAGAGCCTGTTCCCGGTCCACCGCGACGGCGGCGTGCTGCGCCCGGTCGGCTGGCCGGGCGCGGACTTCCAGGGCCCGATCCTGGCGCCCGGCACGGCCTACCCGGTCGGCGCGCTGCTCGGCGGCGGTGTCCGCGCGCTCGAGTTCGACCATCTGCTCGAGCTCGCCGGCGACTTCCAGCCGTGGATCACCGGCAGCCGCCCGTCGCCGTACCTCGACACCACCGGCGGCCTGGACGGGTACCTCTCGCGCGCCTCGAAGTCCGGCAAGGACAACATGGGCCAGGCGCGCCGGCGCACGGCCAAGGCCGAGCGCGAGATCGGCCCCGTGCGCTTCGTCGCCGACTCCCTCGACGAGGGCGACCTGGCCAAGGTGGTCGAGCTCAAGCGGGCCCAGTACGCGGCCACCGGCGCCAAGGACTACTTCGCCGAGCCCGGGCGCCGCCAACTGCTCACCGACCTGCTGCGCACCCGGGGCACCGAGTTCGCCGGGATCCTCTCGACGCTGTACGCCGGCGACACCCTGCTGGCCGCGCACTTCGGCATCCGCTCGGGCGGGGTGCTGCACTGGTGGTTCCCGGTGTACGACCCCGCGCACGCCGGCCTCGCGCCGGGCTGGATGCTGCTGCGCGAGCTGACGATGGCCGCGCCGGAGATGGGCTTCACGCGCATCGACCTCGGCCGCGGCGACGACGAGTACAAACGTCGGGCGAAAACCGGTGAGACTCCGGTCTGTCAGGGCATGGTGACCCGCAGCTCGGCCCGGCGCGCGCTGCGGGCGGCGCGCGAGTCCCTCGTCACGGCGGCGAAGGACTCGCCGCTCGGCCCGCAGCTGCGCCGCGTCGTGCGCAAGCTGCGAACGATCAAGCGCTAGCCGCGCGCAACCCTGGGGAGCGACAAGCATGGCCGGTAGAAGGGCCCTCATCCTGGTCGAGAACCTGTCCGTGCCGTTCGACCGGCGCGTGTGGCAGGAGAGCCTCGCGCTGCGCGACGCCGGGTGGGAGGTGAACGTCATCTGCCCGCAGGGCACCAAGCGCGACACCGAGCCCTATGCGGAGATCGACGGGATCCTGATCCATCGGTACCCGCTGGAGGCGGCGACCGGCGGCCCCGTCGGCTACGTCAAGGAGTACGGCAGCGCGCTGCGGCACACCCTGCGGCTGGCCAAGAAGGTCGGCCCGGTCGACGTCGTGCACGCCTGCAACCCGCCGGACATCCTGTACGTGGTGGCCAACCGGCTGAAGAAGCAGTACGGCACCCGGTTCGTCTTCGACCAGCACGACCTCGTGCCCGAGCTGTACCTGTCCCGCTTCAACCGCGGCAAGGACCTGCTCTACAAGGGCGTCCTGCGCGCCGAGCGCAGCACCTACGAGGCCGCCGACGTCGTCATCGCCACCAACGAGAGCTACCGCGAGGCGGCACTCACCCGCGGCGGCAAGCGGCCCGACCAGGTGTTCGTGGTGCGCAGCGCGCCGGTCGTCGAGCGCTTCCACATGGTGCCGCCGGACGAGTCGATCAAGCGGGGCAAGCCCTACCTGCTGTGCTACCTCGGCGTCATGGGTCCGCAGGACGGCGTGGACTACGCGCTGCGCGCGCTGGCCAAGCTGCGCGACGAGGTCGGGCGCACCGACTGGCACGCCGCGTTCGTCGGCGCGGGCGACACGTTCGAGCAGATGCAGCAGCTCGCCGTCGACCTCGGCCTCGCCGAGATGGTCACGTTCACCGGGCGCATCCCGGACGAGGACCTGCTGCGGTACCTGTCCACCGCCGACGTCTGCCTCTCGCCCGACCCGCTCAACCCGCTCAACGACGTCTCCACGATGAACAAGATCATGGAGTACATGGCGATGTCCCGCCCGATCGTGAGCTTCGAGCTGCGCGAGGCGCGGGTCTCGGCCGGCGAGGCCGCCCTCTACGCGCCGGCCAACGACGAGTCCGAGTTCGCCAAGCTGACCTCGTACCTCCTCGACAACCCCGAGGAGCGGCGGCGCATGGGCGAGATCGGCCGCGAGCGGGTCAGCGGCCCGCTGTCGTGGGAGGTCTCGAAGGCCGCGCTGATCGCGGCCTACGAGAAGGCGGTCGAGGGCAAGCCCCCGGTCTCAGGCATCCCCGCCCAGCGCCGGTCCGGTGCGGGTGCTGGCGTCGCTGCCCCAACCGGCCTTGTCGCGCCGCAGGCGGCTCACGGTGCGGTCCAGGACCAGCACGCTCAGGTACGCGGTGGCGTCGACGGGGCTCACGGTGCGCCGGCGCACCAGCCGTACCAGGGAACCCAGGCCCATCCGGGACTCGCCGGCCCCACCGGCGCCCTTGAGGGCGGCCAGCTGCCGGTTGCCCCGCCGGACGCGCACCCGCCGGTTGAGATGGGCGGCGATGGTCCGGGCCGGTCGTACCAATGAGCGCGCCTCGGCCACCACGGCCCGCTCGTGCGGGGCGAAGCTGGCGTGCACCCAGCCGTCGTCGGAGATCACATCGGGCATCGGGAAGACCCGGCCGTGTCCCGCTTCGGTGAGCACGTAGACGCCGGCGCCGGCGAGCGCCCGCGACGGGGCGATCATGCGGTCGTGCACGCGGTGCACCCGGCCGATGATCGTTCCGACGCGGCTGAGGTCGAACTCGGGCACGGGCGAGCAGGCCAGCACGCCCGGGCGGGCGCACGCCTCGACGAGCGCCCGCACCGAGTCGGCGGTCAGCTCGACGTCGGCGTCGAGGTACACCCGCGGAAACGTGCGGCAGACGGAGTCGCCCAGGCGGAGCGCGGGCACCTTGCCCGGCACGGAGGACTCGAGCACGCGGACGCCGGGCACCCGGCTCGCGGCCGCCGCCGTGTCGTCGGAGCAGGCGTTCGGCACGACGACCACGTCGAACTCGCCGGGCGCGGTGCCCTGCAGCAGCCGGCGGAGGTTGTGCTCGATCACGGCCGCCTCGTTGTGGGCGGGGATGACGATGCTGACCACGGGACCGACCTCTGGCGTTACCACCGGACCACCCTTCCTAGGCCGAAGCAAACGATAGCGGCCCCGCGCCCGCGTCTGATCGGAGTATGTCGCTCATGACCGAACTGGCCGTCATCACCCCGACCTATCGGCCGGACGCCGAGCTCTTCGACCTGTTGCACGCCTCGGTGCTGGAGTTCACGCCCGCGGACACGGTCCACCACGTCTTCGTCTCCGAGGCGGACCTGCCGCTGTTCTCCAGGTACGAGGGCCCGCGCTGCCGGGTGCGCACGAGCAGCTCGATGCTGCCGCGCCGGTACCGCTCCGTGCCCGGGATGAACTATCACGTGAACGTCCGGCGCCCCTGGCCGCCGGTGCGCGGCTGGATCATGCAGCAGACCATCAAGCTGGCCGCCGCCGGCGCCATCGACGCCGACCTGGTCCTCATGGCCGACTCCGACGTCGTGTTCGTGCGCCCGACCACGGCGAGCCGCTTCGAGGTCGGCGGGCGGCGGTGGTTGTACCGCGAGGACGGCGGCGTCACCGAGGACATGGAGCGCCACGTGATCTGGCACCGCGTGGCCCGCGAGCTCTTCGGCCTGCCGCCCGCGCCGCCCCCGCCGCTGCCGGACTACGTGAGCCCGCTCAACGCGTGGGAGCCGCCGGTGGTCCGCGCCATGCAGCAGCACATCGAGAAGGTGACGGGACGCAACTGGCTGGACGTCTTCAACAGCCAGCTGCACATCTCGGAGTTCATCCTGTACGGCGTGTTCGTCGACGAGGTCCTGCACGCGGGCAAGGACCTGCTCCCGTCCGACATCACGATCTGCCACAACAACTGGCAGCGCTCGCCGCTGAGCGTCGACGAGGCCGTGAAGTTCGCCGGCGAGATCGGCCCCGACGCGGTCGCCATGATGATCTCCGCGAAGTCCGACACCCCGATCGAGCCGCGCAAGGCCGCCATCGCACGGGTCGCCGAGATCGTGGGTACGCGATGACGGCGGTCTCCTCTGTCTCCTCCGCCGATGAGCCCACCGTCGTGCTCGCCCAGGAGGCGGTCAAGCGCCCGCGCCTCGTGGGCCTGGACGGCATCCGGGGCGTCGCCGCGCTCTGCGTGATGCTGCACCACTGCTGGCTGCTCGCGTTCCCCGGCTACCCGGCCACGCACGGCCCCTGGTACCTCGCCTGGCTCATCTACGGCCACCTCGCCGTCGTCGTGTTCATCACGCTGTCCGGCTTCTCCCTGGGCGTCGCACCGGCCCGCCGCGAATGGCAGCTCGGGGGAGCGGGCCGCTTCGCGCACCGCCGCGCCTGGCGCATCCTGCCGCCCTACTGGGCCGCGCTGGTCTTCAGCCTCATCGTGGCGTGGACGATCGTGCCGCAGCCCGACACCCCGGTGCCCACCGGCAAGTCGGTCGTCATCTTCGGCCTGCTGCTGCAGGACGTCTTCGGCTCACCGTCGCCGAACGGCGCCTTCTGGTCGATCGCGATCGAGGCGCAGCTGTACATCGTCTTCCCGATCCTGCTCGTCATCCTCCGCCGCGCCGGCGCGATCGTGCTGCTGACCGCGGTCACCGTCGTCGTGGCCACGATCGGCGTCCTGGCGCCGCACGTGTCCGTGGTCGACATGTTCATGCGCTTCACCCCGGAGTTCGCGGTCCTGTTCACCCTGGGCCTGATCGCCGCGGGCGTGCTGCGGGCGAGCGACCGCGTCTTCCGCCTGCCCTACCACTGGCTGGCCCTCGCGGCGGCCGCACCGGTGATCGCGCTGATGTCGATCGAGGGCTCGGTCTGGACGATCACCCACTACTTCTGGATCGACCTCGCGTTCGGCCCCGCGGTGGCCCTGCTGCTGGCCGCGGTGGCGACGGGCCGCCCGCGCCCGGCGGTGCGCTTCCTGGACACGCGGCCGTTGCGCTCGCTCGGCTCGTTCTCCTACAGCCTGTACCTCACGCACGCCCCGATCGTCGTGGCCATCCACGCGAAGCTCATCTCGGGCCGGGTCGCGCCCGGCGTCGCGACCTTCTGGGCCCTGTTCGCGGTGGCCGCCCCGGTGTCGGTCGCGTTCGCGTGGTCGTTCTCGCGCTTCTTCGAGCTGCCGTTCCAGCGGTACCGCAACTGGTCCGCGCTGCGCGCCGGCCTCCGTCGCAGCCCCGCGCCCGCCGCCGCACCCGAAACCGCCTGAGACGCCTCGGGCTCGGCCTCCTCGCGAAGGCCGAGCCCGAATGCAGAACAGTGCGCGTCAGAAGGTCAGCAGGGACTTCGTGAGGGTGTACGCCTCGGCGTAGTGCGCGCGGCACTCCATCCCGCGGATGCGGGCCAGGCCCAGGAACACCTCGTCGTCCCACCAGTCGCGGGCCTTCTGCGACGGGAAGTGCTCGTGCAGCAGAGCGACCTTCTCGCGGCCCTGGTCCGGGGTCAGCGGGACGTAGACGTTGCGACGCGAGAGGTCGCCGTCCCACTTCGGGATCTCGTAGTGCAGGACCAGGGAGTTGCGGAACGCCGTCGAGGCCAGCTCGGCCAGCAGGCGGTGGTCCTGGTGCGCGTCGTCCGTGGACGGGGCCAGGATCAGGTCGGGCGTGCCCAGCCGGGCGGCGGCCTCGACGATCTCCTTGGTCTCGTTCCAGTGCGCGGGCAGCCGGCCGTCGGGCAGGTCGTGCAGGTGGAAGGTCAGCGAGCCCGCCTTGGACAGGAACGCCGACGCGGCCGCGCGGGCCTCCGCCTGGCGGGCCGGCACGCCCGTTGCCAGCACGTAGTCGACCGTGACGCCCTCGGGCAGCGACAGCAGCAGGCCGCCGGCGGCGATCTCGATGTCGTCCGGGTGCGCGCCCAGGGCGACCACCGAACGGACGCCGGACAGGGACAGACCGATCACGTGGTCGGACCCCGCATCGCGTCCCACAGCATCCACGGGCAGTTGCCGCTGCTGTACGCCTCTTCCATCTCCGCACGGTCCTTGAACGTGTCGATGGCGCGCCAGAAGCCGTCGTACTGCTGCGCCATGAGCCGCCGCTCCGGGATGAGCCGGTCGAAGGCGTGCGGCACCATGTCCTCGCCGTCGCGCAGGACGTCGAAGATGCCTGGGCGCAGGATGAAGTAGCCGCCGTTCTCCCACGTGAGCAGCTCGCGGAAGTCGCGGACCCGGGAGACCGAGCCGTTGGCGTCCATCTCCACCACGTGGTGCGTGGAGACCGGCGGCACCGCGAGCATGCTCACGGTCGCCTCCGAGTTGCGGAAGCGCTCGACCATCTCCGGCAGCGGCGCGTCGGTGAGCGTGTCGGCGTAGTTGGCCAGGAACATCGGCTCGTCCTCGACGTACTTGCGCACGCGCATGAGCCGCTCGCCGATCGTGGCCTTCAGGCCGGTGTCGATGAACGTGATGTTCCAGCCGGTGATGTCGGTGGAGAACAGCTGCACGTCGCGGTCGCCGCCGGTGAGCGTGAAGTCGTTGGACAGCGTCTCGTCGTAGTGCAGGAAGTAGTCCTTGACCACGGCGGCGCCGTAGCCGAGGGCCAGGATGAAGTCGGTGTGTCCGAAGTGAGCGTAGTAGCGCATGACGTGCCACAGCAGCGGCCGGTCGCCGATCATGGCCATCGGTTTCGGTGCGTTGTTCGTCCCCTCGCGCATTCGCATGCCGAGGCCACCGCAGAACAGGACCACCTTCATGTACGGGATTACCCCTCTACTTCGAGGACCGGAATCGGGTACACCAGCTTGCCGCCCCAGTCCTTGACGTAGGACAGCTGCGCGCTGATCTCCGTGCGCAGGTTCCACGGCAGGACCAGGACGTAGTCGGGCCGGTCGGCGGCGATGCGCTCCGGCGCGTGGATCGGGATGTGCGTGCCCGGCAGGAACATGCCCTGCTTGTGCGGCGAGCGGTCGACCGTGTACTCGAGCAGGTCCTCGCGGATGCCGCAGTGGTTGAGCAGCGTGTTGCCCTTGCCCGGGGCGCCGTAGCCGACGACCCGCTTGCCCTCCGCGCGCGCCTGCATGAGGAACGTCAGCAGGTCCCGCTTGATGGTGAAGACCTCGTCGGCGAAGCCCAGGTGGCCTTCGAACGTGTGCAGGCCGGCCGCCGCCTCGGTCTCCAGCAGCGTCTTGACCGCGAGCGAGGGCTCACCGGCGAACTCGGTGTGCTTGGCGTGCACCCGCAGCGAACCGCCGTGCGTGGACAGCTCCTCGACGTCGACGACGGTGAGGCCGCCCTTGGCCAGGGCCCGCGACGCGGTCAGCAGCGACAGGTACTGGTAGTGCTCGTGGTAGATGGTGTCGTACTGCCGGCGTTCGATCAGGCGCAGCAGGTGCGGGAACTCCAGCGTCACCAGGCCCTCGGGCTTGACGAGGTTGGCCAGGCCCTGGGAGAAGCCGATGATGTCCGGAATATGCGCGTAGACGTTGTTCGCGGCGACGAGGTCCGCCCGCCCGTATTGCTCGGCGACGGCCGTGCCCGACTCCGGGCCGAGGAAACAAACTTCCGTCCGGACACCCTTTTCGCGAGCGACCGCCGCGACATTTCCGGCGGGCTCGATGCCGATCACCGGAATACCGGCGGCCACAAAATGCTGGAGAAGGTACCCATCATTACTGGCCACTTCGGCGACCAGGCTGTCGGCCGTTAGGCCGAGCTTCTCGGTCATCGCCACGGCGTAGCGGCGGGCGTGCTCGACCCAGGAGGTGGAGTACGAGGAGAAGTAGAGGTAGTCGGAGAAGATGTCCTCCCCCGCGACATATGCCGGAAGCTGCACCAGCAGGCACTCCGCGCAGATGCGCACGTGCAGCGGGTAGAAGGTCTCGGCGGCGTCGACCTTGTCGGCCGGGACGTAGCTCTCACAGAGCGGGGACATCCCCAGGTCGACGAAGGTCTCGGTGAGCTCGGCCCCACACAACCGGCACGAGACTGTGGACATGCGTTCCCCCTCATTAGTCGTAAGCGCTAGGCTGCTGGCCGGAAGCATCAACCCGCCGCCGGAGACGCGCAAGCTTAGATCAGATGGCTGAACTTCAGACCGGCCGCACAGAAAACTAGCTGGAACCTCCGCACGGCGGTAAACGACAAAGTAAAAATTCCGACACCGAACGTCCATGCAAGATCCCACGCGAGCTTTCAGGAGCCAGCTCATGCGCGTACTCGTCACCGGACACGACGGATACATCGGCAGCGTCCTGGTGCCGATACTCCGCGAAGCGGGGCACGAGGTGGTGGGCCTCGACACCGGTCTCTTCGCCGACTGTGTGATCGGCCCGGCGCCCGAGGAAGTCAAGACGTTGCGGGTCGACCTGCGCGATGTGGAGCCGGAGCACGTGACCGGCTTCGACGCGGTGATCCACCTCGCGGCGCTGTGCAACGACCCGCTGGGCAACCTCAACCCCGATCTGACCTACGACGTCAACCATCGCTCGACGGTGCGGCTCGCCCGCGCGGCCAAGGCCGCCGGCGTGCAGCGCTTCCTGTTCTCGTCGTCCTGCTCGCTGTACGGCAAGGGCGAGGACGACACCCCGCTGGACGAGAACGCCGGCTTCCAGCCGGTGACCCCGTACGGCGAGTCGAAGATCCTGTCGGAGCAGGGCCTGCTCGAGCTGGCCGACGACGACTTCTCGCCGGTGTTCCTGCGCAACTCCACGGCGTACGGCTTCTCCCCGCGCCTGCGCGGCGACCTCGCCGTCAACGACTTCGTGGCGCACGCGCTGCTGACCGGCAAGGTCGTCCTGCTCTCCGACGGCATGGCATGGCGTCCGCTCATCCACATCGAGGACATCTCCGCCGCCTTCCTCGCGCTGATGGAGGTCGACCGCGACCGCGTGCACGCCAAGGCGTACAACATCGGGCGCACGAGCGAGAACTACCTCATCCGCGACGTGGCCAACCTCGTCGCCGACGCCGTGCCGGGCAGCGAGCCCACGTTCGCCGAGGGCGCCGGTGCCGACCTGCGCAACTACCGCGTGACGTGCGACCTCATCGAGCGCGAGATCCCCGAGTTCCAGCCCAAGTGGAACGTCAAGCTGGGCGTGGAGCAGCTCGTCGAGGCGTACCGCCGCCACGGGCTGACGATCGAGGACTTCCGCAGCGAGAGGCACCAGCGCATCAAGCGCATCCAGGCGCTGATGGCGGCCGGCAAGCTCGACAACGAACTGCGCTGGATCAACGCGTGACCACGCCAGCCGACACCTCGGCCCACCGCACCTGCGACGCGTGCGGCGAGGACAAGCTCGTGCCGTTCGCGGACCTGGGCGAGATCCCGGTGCTGTGCGGCGTGCACTGGGAGGCGCACGGGGACGCCGTGGCCTCGGGCGTGGGTCGCATGCACCTGGCGGCCTGCCCGCGCTGTGCCTATGTGCGCAACATCGCGTTCGAGCCGGACAAGCTGGTCTACGACACGACGATGGACACCAACCTGCACTTCTCGCCCGCGTTCCAGAAGTTCTCGGCGGAACTGGTCGAGTCACTCAACGAACGCTACGACCTCGGCGGCAAGCTGGTGCTGGACATCGGTTGCGGCCAGGGGGAGTTCCTACGTGAGCTCACCCACGTGAGCGGTGCCGGCGGTGTCGGCTACGACGCCATGTACGCCGGCGAGGTCGGCGAGCAGGGCGGCGTCACGTTCCACAGCGCGTTCGCGCCGCGTGGCGGTGGCCTTCCGCGGTACGACTTCTTCACCTCGCGCCACTGGTTCGAGCACATCGACGACCCCTACGAGTTCCTCGTCGACCTGCGCGAGCAGGCGCAGGGGCGCGAGGTGTTCGGCTACGTCGAGGTGCCCGACGCCGTCTACGACCTCGCCACCGCGGGCTGGGAGGTCATCTACCCGCACGTGTCGTACTTCGACGCCTACTCGCTGGCCACGATCTTCGGCCGCGCGGGCTGGACGGTGGAGTCGACCGGCACGCTGTTCTCCGGCATGTTCCGCTACATCGAGGTCTCGGCCAACCGGCCGCGCGCCGGCGGGCACGCCGCGCACACCGGCGAACTGCCCTCGCTGCGCGCGCGGGACAAGCAGCTGGCCGCGATCGCCGGCTTCTCCGAGCGCCACCACGCCGAGCGCACGAAGTGGCGGGACACCATCGCGCGCCTCGACGCCGACGGCGCCCGGCCGGTGCTGTGGGGCGCCGGCTCGCGCGGCGTGCAGTTCCTGACGCTCGCCGACCGGGAGCTCGCCCTTTCCGCGGTGGTGGACCTCAACCCGCGCAAGTGGGGCCGGTTCCTGCCGGTCACCGGGCACCGCGTCGACCCGCCGTCGACGCTCACGACGCTGCAGCCGAAGGCCGTTGTCATCACGAACCCGGCGTACAAGGAAGAGATCGCCAAGTCCCTGGCCGACCTCGGCGTCACGGCCGAGATCCTCGTCGCGTAACCACTGACCGCTCAACAAAAGCCCCGCATTCTCGCATCATGGCGAGGATGCGGGGCTATATTGCGTCAGGAATGCGACACATCTGCATCCCTGGTTACTGGCTAGTCTGACTCAACCCACCCTTGCGGCCACGTCCTCTTTCCCTGGTATTCAGCGAAACCGGCGCCGCCACCCCTACTCCACAGTGGAGGCCCGCATGTCGCGGACGCGACGCGCGTTACGGTCGGCATTGGTCGCGAGCCTGGTCGCCGCGGTCATCACGCCGATCGCCGGCAGCGATGCCGCCACCGCGGCGCTGCCGACCGGTTTCCAGGAACAGGTCGTCTTCAGCGGGCTAACCCAGCCGACCAACATCGAGTTCTCGCCCGACGGGCGCATCTTCGTCGCCGAGAAGGGCGGCAAGATCAAGGTCTTCGACAGCCTCGCCGACCCGACCCCGGACGTGTTCGCCGACCTTTCCGTGGCGGTGCACAACCAGTGGGACCGCGGCCTGCTCGGCCTTGCGCTGGCGCCGAACTTCCCGACCGATCCGTCCGTGTATGTCTTGTACACCTACGACGCGCCCCCCGGCCGTACCGCACCCGTCTACAACGACGTGTGCGCGGATGCCAACGGCGGCGCGTGCGTGGTCTCGGCGCGGCTGTCCAAGCTGACCGCGTCGGGCAACTTCATGACCGGCAAAGAGCAGGTGCTCATCACCGACTGGTGCCAGCAGTTCCCGAGCCACTCCATCGGCGACCTGAAGTTCGGCGCCGACGGCGCCCTCTACGTCTCCGGCGGTGACGGCGCGAGCTTCAGCGCGGTGGACTACGGCCAGTTCGGCTCGCCGAAGAACCCATGCGCCGACCCGCCGAACGATGCGATGACCCCGCCGACCGCCGAGGGCGGCGCGCTGCGCGCGCAGGACCTGCGCACCGCCGGCGACCCGGTCGGCCTCAACGGCTCGATCCTGCGGCTCAACCCGGCCACGGGCGCGGCCATGACGGGCAACCCGCTGTCGGCCGCCCCGGACGCCAATACGCAGCCCGAAGTCGCGACCGGCCTGCGCAAGCCGGCCATGGGCGGCAACGCGCAGCGCGTCGTCGCGGAAGGCCTGCGCAACCCGTTCCGTATGACGATCCGCCCGGGCACCAACGAGGTCTGGGCCGGCGACGTCGGCTGGGACGCGTGGGAGGAGATCGACCGGGTGGTCAGTCCGACCGCGGCGCTGACCAACTTCGGCTGGCCGTGCTACGAGGGCAACGGGCCGAACAGCGGGTACGACAGCGCGAACCTCTCGATCTGCGAGTCCCTCTACGCGGGCTCCGGGCAGAGCGCGCCCTACTACACGTACAGCCACAGCGCGAAGGTCGTCGCCAACGAGTCCTGCCCGTCCGGCGGCTCGTCTGTGTCGGGCCTGGCGTTCGCGCCTACCAGCGGCGGGTCCTACCCGTCGGCGTACAACGGCGCGCTGTTCTTCGCCGACTACAGCCGCAACTGCATCTGGGCGATGATGCCCGGCACCAACGGCCTGCCCGACCCAGCGAACATCCAGACGTTCGACGGCGGCGCGAGCGGCCCGGTCGACCTGGCCATGGGCCCCGGCGGCGAGCTGTACTACGCGAGCCTCAACGGCACGGTCCGCCGCATCCGGTACTACCCGGCCAACCAGCCGCCGGTCGCCGCGTTCACGGCCACGCCGACGTCGGGCTCCGCGCCGCTGGCGGTCTCGTTCAACGGCAGCATCTCCGCGGACGCCGACCCGGCCGACCAGGGGCTGCTGCAGTACGCCTGGGACTTCACCAACGACGGCACCACGGACGCGACGACGCCGACGGCGAACTTCACCTACACCGCCGCCGGCACATATACGGCCAAGCTCACCGTGACGGACACCGCGGGCGCGACCGGGACGAAGACGACGACGATCACCGTCGGCAATGACGCGCCGACCGCGATCATCGACGCACCGGCGGCCACGGCGACGTGGGCGGTGGGCAACACGATCAACTTCACCGGGCACGCGACCGACCCGCAGCAGGGCAACCTGCCGGCCTCGGCGCTGAGCTGGCAGGTGATCCTGCACCACTGCATCACGCCGGACAACTGCCACGAGCACCCGATGAACACCTTCAACGGGGTGGCCGGCGGCTCGATCATCGCGCCCGATCACGACTATCCGTCCTACGTCGAGTTCCGGCTCACCGCGACCGACTCGGGCGGGCTCACCAGCACCGCGAGCGTGTCGGTGCAGCCCAAGACGGTGAACCTGGCGTTCAACTCCAGCCCGGCCGGGCTGCAGCTGACCGTCGGTTCCACCACGAAGACGACGCCGTTCACGCTGACCGTCATCCAGGGCTCGACGAACTCCGTCTCGGCGCCGACGCCGCAGACGCAGGGCTCGACCCGGTACTCGTTCTCGGCCTGGTCCGACGGTGGCGCGCAGACGCACGTCATCACCGCGCCGGCGACCGCGACGACGTACACGGCCACCTACAGCGGCAGCGCGCCGACGTCCGTCGACTCCTTCGGATACACCGGCACGGCCGTTGCCCGCACCTGGATCCCGGCCGACCAGACGGTGCTCTCGCTCACCGGTGACGACAACTACCAGCAGGTGGCGCTGCCGTTCCCGGTGACGTTCTACGGCCAGCGGTACACCAGTGCCTGGGCCGACACCAACGGCGTGCTGAGCTTCGTCCAGCCCGGCGGCGCGGCCTGGAGCCACGGCGCGATCCCGTCGGTCGGCGCCGGCGGCAAGGCCAACGGGGCGGTGTACCCGATGTGGTCCGACCTCAACGTCGACGCCTCGGCGAGCGTGCGCACCGCGGTGACCGGCACGGCGCCCAACCGGCAGTTCATCGTCGAGTGGCGCAACGTGCGGTTCTTCGACAACGCCTCGGCGCGCGTGTCCTTCGAGACCGTGCTGTCGGAGAACAGCGACATCGCGGTCGCCTGGAACAACCTCGACGCGCTGGCGATCGAGCGGGGCGCCACCTCCACGGTCGGCATCGAGAACGCGGCCGGCACCGTGGCGCTGCAGTACTCGCTGAACCAGCCGAACCTGCGCTCCGGCAACGGCGTGCTGTTCCACCCGCCGTCCGCACCGCCGCCCACCGCCAACTCGCTGACCGGCAAGGTGACGGTGACGGGCTCGGGCGCCAACCTGACCGGCGCGCGAGTCGCGCTGACACCGGGTGGCGCGACGGCGACGACCGCGGCCGACGGGACGTACCGTATCGACGGCCTCACGGCGGGCACCTACACGGTCGCCGCGACCGCGCCCAGTGGCCAGACCGCCAGCGGTAGCGCCACGGTCGGCTCGGGCGGGGCCACGCTGAACCTGTCGATCGCCCTGACCGACTCGTTCGGCTACACGGCAACGCCCGGCGCCCGCGCCTGGATCCCGGCCGACCAGACCGTGCTCCCGCTCACCGGCGACGACAACTACCGGCAGGTCACGCTGCCGTTCCCGGTGAAGTTTTACGGCACGACGTACACCAGCGTCTGGGTCGACACCAACGGCGTGGCGAGCTTCGTGCAGCCCAGCGGCTCGTCGTGGAACCACACGGCGATTCCGTCGGCGGCGGCGAGCGGCAAGGCCAACGGCGCGGTCTACCCGTTCTGGGAGGACCTGAACGTCGACGCGTCGGCGAGCGTGCGCACCGCGCTCACCGGCACCGCGCCCAACCGGCAGTTCGTGATCGAGTGGCGCAACGTGCAGTTCTTCGAGGCCGCGAGCGCCCGCGCGTCGTTCGAGATCGTGTTCTCGGAGAACGGCGACATCGCGGTCGCCTGGGCCGACATCGACGGGACCGCCTTTGAGCAGGGCGGCGCGGCGACGGTCGGCATCGAGAACCAGGCCGGCACGGTCGCGCTGCAGTACTCGCTCAACCAGCCGGTACTGCGCAACGGCAACGGCGTGCTGTTCCACCCGCCGGCGTAACGATCGATCCGGCGACCGTCCGACAGGGCCCGCTCCGTCCGTACCGGCCGGGGCGGGCCCTTCGACTTTGCTCGCTTTGTCAGATCTTGCCCGAGTGCGGGCGTATTCTTCGACTGCGCCCTTTGTGCGGCTTTCGCGGCTTACCGTGCCTAGCGGCCGCGCGACAGCCACCGCATCGCCGCCGCGGGGTGAACGCCGCGACATATGGCCGAATATTTGCGCCATATTTCGAGGATCTTTAATGACTTAAGAATTACCAAAGAAATGAAAGCGCTGGTCGACGCGCATTTGTGCCGCATTATCGGACTCATTGGGCGCGCGGTTACGGTCGGCAGGTAACATGTCCGAGGCGCGCCGAATATGGTCGCGCTTCTGTCCTAGACATCGCCAGGAATGGAGTGTTTCGACCGTGATCGACCGGAAGCGCAGGGCCCATCGGCTCGGCGCTGCCACGGCACTCATCGCGGTAGCCGCAGCAGCGTTGATGCTCGCGAGTTGCAAGGTAACCGGCACCCCCGGCCACCAGTCGGGGCACGGCAGCACCAACGGAAGCCCCGACCCGTCGACGGCGCCGCCGGCGTCGGGCGAGGTCTCCGCCCCGGCATCTGCCTCGCCCTCCGCCTCGGCGAGCTCAAAGCCAGCTGGCACAAAGACACCAACTCCGCCCAAGACCGGCAATACCGCACCGGGCACCCGGCCCACCCCGGCCAACGTCGGCGTGCCGAATGGCACCAAGCTGACCGATTTGGCCGGCAACGACGGTGGCAATTCATATCGCGTCCAAAAGGACGGAACGGTCCTCGACAAGGTGCACATCAAGGGCGATCTGCTGATCACGGCGAACAATGTCAAGATCACCAACAGTCAGATCGACGGCGGCGTGTTGGACGAATACAGCGGCAAGAAGTACTCGTTCACCATCACCGATTCCACGGTCGGACCGGCCAGCGGCTGCATGACCTCACCCGGCATTGGCGAGTCCAACTACACCGCCACCCGGGTGCACATCCGCGGCCACGGCGACGGCTTCCGCGCCTCGGGCGACAACATCAACATCCAGAGCTCGTACGTGTACCTGTGCTCGAACCCGGGTGACCACTCGGACGGCATCCAGACGTACATGACGGGCCGTGGGCTGACGCTCAACAACACGACGATCGACCAGCGCGACGCCAAGGACGTCACCGCGCCGATCTTCATCGTCGACAACGGCACCGTGGACGTCGCCGTCACCAACAACCTGGTGATGGGCGGCACCTACAGCATCCAGGTGAAGAACGCACACGGCAGCGTCGTGGTGAAGAACAACTCGCTCGTCAACAAGTCCTGGATCTACGGCCCGATCGAGGCGGACTGCAACTCGCCGATGGAATGGTCGGGCAACCAGCTGGTGACGATCGACAACAACTACAACATCACTTCGGTCGTGGGCCCACTGCCTTGTAAGTGAGCCGTCGAGAGGGCGCGGAGCACATGGCTCCGCGCCCTCTTGCTTCTGTCCGGTTGTGCCATCGCCCTCGACGGGACGGCGTTGATAGCGTTGGCCTTGCTCGCGCTGGTTTCTCCGTTGCCGGACATCGCCGGAAGGTCTCATGACGAACGCTGAGTCGCCGCTGGTCTCGATCGGCCTGCCGGTGCGCAACGCCGGCCGCGATATCGAGAAGGTCGTCAAGTCCGTCCTCTCCCAGGACTATCCGAACCTGGAGATGGTCATCTCGGACAACGAGTCGACGGACGACACCGAAGAGGTCTGCCGCGAGCTCGCCCGCGCCGACGACCGCATCGTCTACCACCGCCAGCCGCAGAACGTCGGCATCCTGCGCAACTTCCAGTTCGCCGCCGCACACGCCCACGGCACGTACTTCCGCTGGATCGGCGACGACGACACCCTGGACCCGACCTTCGCCGCGAAGTGCGTGGCCCTCTTCGAGTCCGACCCGCGCCTGGTCCTGGTGACCACGCAGATCTCCTACGGCGCCCCCGACGGCAGCGTCTCCACGGCCGAGTACCACGGCACCGACCTGGCCTCCGACGACCCGATCGTCCGCCTGCGCGAGATGCTGCGCCTGCTCAACGCGAGCCACCTGCTGATCGACCCGCTGTACGCCATGGCCCGCCGTGAGACCCTGACCTCCCTGCCGCGGCGCAACATGCTGCGCGAGGACGAGGTCTTCGCCGCGAAGCTCGCCCTGGCCGGCCCGTGGCGCCACATCCCCGAGGTCCTGGCGCAGCGCCACTGGAAGCACGAGCGCATCGGCACGATCGCCGGCCGGCTGGGCGTCCCGTCGTGGCAGTCCCACTTCTCCAACACGCTGCAGTGCCGCGAGCTGCTGTCCTGGGCGGGCGAGGCGCCGGGCCTGACGGCGGAGCAGCGCAGGCAGGCGAAGTCCGCGATCTACCGCATGTACCTGCGCCGCCAGCAGCGCACCGTCTCCCACAAGTCCCGCAAACTGGCCCGCCTGGCAACAGGCCGCCGCTAGCCTCTTTCACCCACGCGCGCGCGGAGAAACCGACATGTCGGGCGCTCCGCGCCACGACATGTCGGACTTATACGTCGGCGGGCGATAAATCCGTGCGAAGTGTGCGACGACGCGAGTCGATGAGAGCGGGTGACAGTGCAAGCCCGGCAGCCGGTGCGGGATGAGCCTGGCAGCGGAGCTGATCGCGGAGAGAAAACGTTGCCGGCGCCGGCTGTGGGTGGGAAGGAGCCGGTTCGGCCCGGGTAAGGAAGCCGCGGCGGTCCGGGTGGTGGAGTGCCGCGGCAGTCCGGGGCGGTGGAGCCGCCGCGGCGGTTTGGGTGGTGGAGCGCCGTGGCGGTCCGGGACGGTGGAGCCGCCGCGGCGGTCCGGGTGGTGGAGTGCCGCGGCGGTCCGGTGGTGGAGCCGCCGCGGCGGGAGCGGTGGGGGAGGAGAGGTCAGCGGGTGCCGTTGGCCTCGACGGTGACCTTGCCGTTGGCGGGCGAGGCGGTCGACAGCTGCTGGTTGAGCTCGGCCAGCCGGGCCTCCGCGGCGGCGACCTGCGTCGTCAGCTCGGTCTCCTGCTCGCGCAGGCGGGTCAGCTGGCCGCTCAGGTCGGCCTCGGACTTCGCGACCTTGCTCGTCAGCTCCGCCTCCTGCTCCTGCAGGCGCTTGAGCTGAGCCGTGAGCGCGGTCTCCTGCTCGCGCAGGGCGGAGATGCGCTCCTCGGCCTTCGTGGTCGCTTCGGTGGCGGCGCGCTCGTCGGCCTCGGCCTTCGCGGCGGTCAGGGCGATCGTGCGCTCCGTCGCAGACTCCGCGTCGGCCTCCAGCGACTCGATCCGGGCCTTCAGCGTCTCGGCCTCCGCGGCGGTGGCGCGCAGGCCCTCGGCCTCCGCGCGCAGCTGCTCGGCCTCGGCGGCCGTGGACCGAAGCTGCTCGACCTCCGAAGCCAGCTCGTCGGCCCGAGCGGCCGTCGAACGAAGCTGCTCGACCTCCGAAGCCAGCTTGTCGGCGCGAGAGGCCGCGGACCGAAGCTTCTCGAGCTCGGACCCCAGTTCGTTGACCCGCGAGGCCGTGGCGTGAAGCTTCTCGACCTCCGAAGCGGCGGTGGTGCGCAGCTGCTCGATCTCGGCGGCCGTGGCGCGCAGCTCCTCGACCTCCGAAGCCGCCGCGCGCAGGGTCTCGGCCTCGGCCTCGAGGGTCGAGATGCGGGACTTGAGGTCCTCGGCCTGCGAGGCCGCCGCGCGCAGGGTCTCGGCCTCGGCCTCGAGGGTCGAGATGCGGGACTTGAGGTCCTCGGCCTGCGAGGCCGTCGCGCGCAGGGTCTCGGCCTCGGCCTCGAGGGTCGAGATGCGGGACTTGAGGTCCTCGGCCTGCGAGGCCGCCGCGCGCAGGGTCTCGGCCTCGGCCTCGAGGGTCGAGATGCGGGACTTGAGGTCCTCGGCCTGCGAGGCCGTCGCGCGCAGGGTCTCGGCCTCGGCCTCGAGGGTCGAGATGCGGGACTTGAGCTTCTCGGCCTGCGAAGTCGCCGCGGCGCGGACGTCCGCGGCCTCCGTTGCCGCCGCGGCGCGGACGGTGTCGGCCTCGCTCGCGGCGGTGGCGCGCAGGGAGTCGGCCTCGGACTTGGCGGTGGCGCGCAGGGAGTCGGCCTCGGCGGTGACGGCGGCGCGCTGCTCGGCGAGCTCGGCGTCGTGGGCCGCGCGCAGGTCGGCCAGCTCGCGCTCCAGCGTCGCGCGGTGCGCGGCGTGCTGGGTGTCGGCCTCCTGCTTGGCCGCGCCGGTCTCCGCCTCGAGGCGCTGGCGGGCCTGCTCGGCGGCCTCGGCGGCTGCCCGCTGCGCCTGAGCGGCGGTCGCGTCGGCGGCCTGCTGTGCCTGCAGCGCCACGGCGTCGGCGGACTGCTGGGCCTGCGCCGCGACGGCCTCGGCGGCCTCCTGCGCCTTGGCGGCGACGGTCGAGGCGGCCTGCTGTGCCTGCGCGGTCAGCGTGTCGGCCTCGTGCTTGGCCTGGGCGGTGAGCTGCGCGGCCTGCTCCTGGGCCTGCGCCACGATCGCGGCGGCGTGCGACTGGGCGCCGGCGGTCTGCTGCTGGGCGGCGGCGCGCAGGCCTTGGGCGTGCAGTTCGGCATCGCTGCGCACCCCGGCGGCGTACTGCTCGGCCGCCGTGCGCACCTCGTGGGCGTGGCGCTCGGCCTCGGCGCGGGCCTGCTCGAGCTGGGCGCTGGTGGCCTGTGCGATGCGGTGGGCCTCGCCGTGCGCGTCGGCGATGAGTCGCTCGGCGTCGGCGCGGGCCTGCGCGGTGCGCTGCTCGATGGCGTTGGCCTCGGCGTCGATCGCGTTGCGCCGGTGCACGACCGAGCGCTCCTCCTCGGCGCGGCGGGCGGCCAGGGCGAGCTCGAAGTCCTCGTTCGCCTTGGCGGCCCGGTTGCGGGCCTCGGACAGCAGCCGCTCGGCCTCGGCGCGCAGGCCGGAGATCTCCTGCACGGCGCCGGAGCGGATGTCGGCGGCCTGGTCCTCGGCGAGGCCGAGGATCTGCTCGACGCGCGGGCCGAGGTGGCGGAACGAGAGTACCTCGCCGTGGCCGGGCGCGAGCCGGCGCAGCTCCGCGAGCTCCATCTGCAGGTCCTGGACCTGCGAGGCGAGGGCCTGGACCTGGCCCCAGACCTCCTCGTTCTCGATCCTCAGCGCGGCAATCTCGTTCTCGGACTCTGTCCAGTACTTGTCGACCTGATCTCGTCGGTAGCCCCGGATCGCGGTCTCGAAGTCCGGTTCCGAGGACACCCCGGTGCCCGCGTTGAAGAGGTCGCCGCCGTCTGACATAACACCCATCCTCACACGCAACGTCCCGCCACGCGCAATTACACACTGCGCATGACGGGACGTGCGATCGAACTCCCCGTGAATGATTCGAGAAGCGGCACGTCGCCGCGACCCGACGTTCGTCAGGCCGTGACCTTCTCGCCGTCGCCCGACTTGCCCTTCTTGTCGCCGCTGCCACCCTGCTGGGGGGCGACAGAAGGCATGATTCCGGCGAGGCCGGAGAGCATCTGACCGAGCTGCGAGGTGACCGCGTCCTTCTGGCGGGTGAGGTCCTCGACCTCGCGCCGGGCGCGCTGGGTGGTGTCGTCCGCCTCGGCGCGGGCCTCGCTGAGCACGCGGTGTGCCTCGGCGCGGGCCTCGTTGACGGTCTTGTCGGCGAGGTTCTTCGACTTGTCGATCGTCTCGGCGGCGGCGCGCTCGGACTCGACGCGCCGGCTCTCGGCCCGCTGCTCGATCTCCTTGGCCCGGTCCTCGGCCGCGCGGGCGCGCCCCTCGGCCTCGGTGACGAGCTTCTGGGTGGCGGCGACGGCGGAGGCGTGACGCGCGGACTCGTCGCGCTCGGCCTTCTCCTGCCGCTCGGCGATCTCCAGCGCGAGGGACTGCAGGTCCTTGTCGCGCTTGTCGCGGGCGTCGGTGAGCAGCTTGGTCGCCTCGGCGCGCTTCTCCTCCGCCTCGCGGGCGGCCTTGGCGCGCAGCTGGGTGATCTCCCGCTCGGCGGTGGCCCGCAGCGTCGCGACCTCGCGCTCGACGGTCGCCTTGAGCTCGGCGACCTCGTGTGCGGTGGCGGTGCGCAGCTGCTTGGTCTCGCGCTCGGCGTCGGCCCGCAGCGTGTCGGCCTCGCGCCGGGCCTGCACCCGGACCTCGGCGGCCTCCCGCTCGGCGGCGGTGCGCAGGTTGCCCGCCTCGCGCTCGGCGGTCGCCTTCATGGCGGCGGACTCGGCGCGCGCCTTGTCCGTGATCTCGCGGGCCTCCAGCCGGGCCGCGGAGATGATGCCCTCGGACTCGCGCTTCGCCTCGCCCCGGTGGTCGTTGGCCTGCTCCTCGGCCAGGCGCAGGATCTGCTCGACCCGCGTGCCCAGGCCCGACAGCGTCGGCCGGTTGTTCTCTTCCAACTGCTTGTTGGTGTCGCTGAGCTTCTGCTCCATCGTGCCGAGGCGCTGCTCGGCCTGGCGGACGCGACGCTGCGCCTCGGCGAGTCGGCTCTCGGCCTCTTCGCGCGCCTGACTGGCCTGCTGCAGCTGCGCGTTGAGGCGCTGCAGCTTGCTGTCGACCTGCTGGCGGTCGTAACCGCGCAGGACAACGCTCAGCTCTTCGTGATCCGAGCCGTTTTGGAAGAAGTCAACCGAGGACTGCTGCTGGGGCATTGGCACATACTTGCAGACCACCCGGGGGCCTTCGCAAGGGTGGAACGGGTAACTTCCGCCAGGTACGCATGGTCAACTTCGCCGAGCCAGGACACGCCACGTTTTTGTCATGCTTTATGGGCGTGTCTGGTGACCATCCGGGCGGGCGAAATGACCGCGCCGGGGTGGTCACCTCGTCGTGACCACCCCGGCGCGGCGTCCTGGGGGGCTACTGGTCGCGGAACCTGTTGATCGCCTGCTCGTGGCGGGCGCGCAGCTGCGGGTCGCGCACACCGAGGCCCGCCTCGGGCGCCAGGCACAGGACGCCGACCTTGCCCTGGTGCGTGTTGCGGTGCACGTCGTGCGCCGCCTGGCCGGTCTGCTCCAGGGGGTACGACCGGGAAAGCGTCGGATGGATGCGCCCGCGCGCGATCAACCGGTTGGCCTCCCACGCCTCGCGATAGTTCGCGAAGTGACTGCCGACGATGCGTTTGAGGTTCATCCAGAGATACCGGTTGTCGTACTGATGCATGAACCCCGATGTCGAGGCGCACGTGACGATCGTGCCGCCGCGCTTGGCCACGAACACGCTCGCGCCGAACGTCTCGCGGCCCGGGTGCTCGAAGACGATGTCGGGGTCCTCGCCCCCGGTCAGGGAGCGGATCTCGGCGCCGAAGCGGCGCCACTCCGCCGGGTCCTGGGTCTCCTCGTCCTTCCAGAAGCGGTACGACGACCGGTCGATCACCAGCTCCGCACCCATCGCGCGGCACAGGTCGGCCTTCTGCGGGCTGGAGACGACGCAGACCGGCGTCGCGCCCCCGTTGAGCGCGAACTGCACCGCGTAGGAGCCAAGGCCGCCGGAGGCGCCCCAGATGAGCACGATGTCGCCCTGCTTCATCTGCGCACCGTGGTGCGAGACGAGCTGACGGTAGGCGGTGGAGTTGACCAGCCCGGGGCAGGCCGCCTCCTCCCACGTCAGGTGCGCCGGCTTCGGCATGAGCTGGTTGGCCTTGACCAGCGCGAGCTCGGCCAGGCCGCCGTAGTTGGTCTCGAAGCCCCAGATCCGCTGCTGCGGGTCGAGCATCGTGTCGTCGTGCCCGGCGGCGTCCTCGAGCTCGACGCTCAGGCAGTGGGCGACCACCTCGTCGCCGGGCTTCCACTTGCTCACGCCGGGCCCGACCTTGAGCACCACGCCCGCCGCGTCGGAGCCGACCACGTGGTACGGCAGGTCGTGGCGCCTGCTGAGCGAGTTCAACCTGCCGTACCGACGCAGGAAGCCGAACGTCGAGACCGGCTCGAAGATCGAGGTCCAGACCGTGTTGTAGTTGACCGCGCTGCCCATCACGGCGATGAGGGCCTCGCCGGGCCCGACCTCGGGGGTGGGCACCTCCTGCACGTGCAGGGACTTGCGGGGGTCCTTGTCGCGCGTGGCGAGCCCGTCGAACATCTCGGCCTCGTCGGAGCGCACGACAACGCCCCGGTAGCTGGCGGGAACCGGCAGGTCCGCAACGGCGCGGAGCTCGGCCGCGGGGTCGGTGGCCCCTTCCGCCTGCATGATCGCGTCGAGGATGTGCTGCACCGCTACGGCTCCTAACGTCCGGGTGGTTTTCCAGGGCAGCGTCGCCGCGGAGACGGGCTGGCGACCATGGGGATCGGCAACACATCTCGATGCCCCGAGCCGGACGTTACTGAACGGTAGCTAAATCGGGAACGGGCCTGTGAAGAACTGCACTGGCCCTGCTAGTGGCCCATGCTCGAAGCTGCGCGGTTCGGCTCGACAAGCTCCACAAGCACGCCTCCGGCGTCCTTCGGGTGCACGAAGTTCACCTTGGAGCCGGCGGTACCGCGCTTCGGCTCCTCGTACAACAGCCGCACCCCGCGCTCGCGCAACGCCGCGCTCGCGGCATCGATGTCGGTCACCGTGTACGCCAGTTGCTGCATCCCCGGCCCGTTGCGTTCCAGGAACTTGGCGATCGTCGAGGCCGGCGACAGCGGCGCGAGCAGCTGCAGGCAGCCGCCGGCGGGTGTCGGGCCGACCGACAGCATCGCCTCGCGCACGCCCTGCTCCTCGTTGACCTCCTCGTGCACGCAGCGCATGCCGAACACGCGCCCGTAGAACGCGATCGCCTCGTCGAGGTCGGCGACCGCGATGCCGACGTGGTCGATCCGCTCGATGCCGATCGGTGGTGACATTTCCAACTTCGGGGCAGACGACTCCATGGCGATAGTCTGAACTGACGCAGCGTTCAGGTCGCAAAGACGCGATGTGAAAGTTCTCTCGGAGGCCTCTCGATGACTCAGTCCGTGATCGTCAACGGCGCACGCACGCCGATGGGGCGCCTACTCGGCGCGCTCAAGGACTTCCCGGCCACCAAGCTGGGCGAGGTCGCCATCCGGGCGGCGCTTTCGCGCTCGGGCGTCGCGCCCGAGCGGGTGCAGTACGTGATCATGGGCCAGGTCCTGCAGGCCGGCGCCGGGCAGATCCCGGCCCGCCAGGCCGCCATCGGCGCCGGCATCCCGATGGGCGTGCCCGCGCTCACGATCAACAAGGTCTGCCTGTCGGGCCTCGACGCCATCGCGCTGGCCGACCAGCTCATCCGCGCGGGCGAGTTCGACATCATCGTGGCCGGCGGCATGGAGTCGATGACCAACGCGCCGCACCTGCTCATGGGGCAGCGGCAGGGGTACAAGTACGGCGACGTGGTGATCAAGGACCACATGGCCCTCGACGGCCTCACCGACGCCTACGACCAGGTCTCGATGGGCGAGTCGACCGAGCGGCACGTCGCCCGCCTCGGCATCAGCCGCGAGGCACAGGACGCCTTCGGCGCCGCCAGCCACCAGCGCGCCGCCGCCGCGCAGAAGAACGGCCACTTCGCCGAGGAGATCGTCCCGGTGGAGATCCCGCAGCGTAAGGGCGAGCCGCTGGTGGTCGCCGACGACGAGCAGATCCGGCCGGAGACCACGGCGGAGAGCCTGGCCAAGCTGCGCCCGGCGTTCACCAAGGACGGCACGATCACCGCCGCGACCTCCTCGCCGATCTCCGACGGCGCCTGCGCCGTGGTCGTGATGAGCCGGGCGAAGGCGGAGGAGCTGGGGCTGACCTGGCTCGCCGAGATCGGCGCGCACGGCAACGTCGCCGGCCCGGACAACTCGCTGACCAGCCAGCCGGCCAACGCGATCAAGCACGCGCTGGGCAAGGCCGGGCTCGGCGTCGCCGACCTCGACCTGGTCGAGATCAACGAGGCGTTCGCCGCCGTCGGCGTGCAGTCCACCGCCGAGCTCGGCATCGACCCGGCGATCGTCAACGTCAACGGCGGCGCGATCGCGCTGGGTCACCCGATCGGCATGAGCGGCGCCCGGCTGGCCCTCACCCTGGCGCTGGAGCTGCGCCGGCGCGGCGGCGGCCTCGGCGCGGCCGCGCTGTGCGGCGGTGGCGGGCAGGGCGACGCGCTCCTGCTGCGGGTGCCCAAGCAGTGACGATCCGCCGCTCCCGGGACGTGCCCGCGCTCGTCGGTGCCGCCCGCGAGGGCGACGCGCGCGCGGTGGCACGGCTGATCAGCCTGGTGGAGGACGGCGATGAGGCGCTGCCGCGCATTGCGGCGGCCCTGGCGCCGCACACCGGTGAGGCCGCCGTCATCGGCCTCACCGGCTCGCCCGGCGTCGGCAAGTCGACCACCACCAACGAGCTCGTCCGCGCCTTCCGCAAGGCCGGCCGGCGCGTCGGCGTGCTCGCCGTCGACCCGTCCAGCCCGTTCACCGGCGGTGCGATCCTGGGCGACCGGGTGCGGATGCAGGATCACGCGACAGACCCCGGTGTGTACATCCGCTCGATGTCCAGCCGCGGGCACCTCGGCGGGCTGTCGGCGGCCACCCCGCAGGCCGCGCGGGTGCTCGAGGGCGCCGGCTGCGACCCCGTCGTGGTCGAGACCGTCGGCGTCGGGCAGGCCGAGGTCGAGATCGCCGGCCTCGCCGACACGACCGTGGTCCTGCTGGCGCCGGGCATGGGCGACGCGATCCAGGCGGCCAAGGCCGGCGTGCTGGAGATCGCCGACATCTTCGTCGTGAACAAGGCCGACCGCGACGGCGCCGACACGACGTACCGCGACATCCAGGGCATGATCGGCCTCGGCGAGCGCGCGCCGGGGCAGTGGCGGCCGCGCGTCGTGCGCTGCGTCGCCTCCCGCGGCGAGGGCATCGACGAGCTGGTCGAGGCGATCGAGGCCCACCGTGCGTACCTGACCGACTCCGGCGAGTTGACGGCCCGCCGCACCCGGCGCGCGGAGGCCGAGATCGGGGCCATCGCGCTGGGGGCCCTGCGCGCCCGCATGCAAGATCTTCGCAGTGGTACCACCCTGAGCACCCTGGCCGAGGAAGTGGCGGCCGGCCGTAGCGACCCTTACGCGGCGGCCGAGGCCCTCCTAGCTGAACTCCGCTAAGGTCTGCGGGTCAGTTTTCCTAGGACCGCCAAATTCCAGCTAGACCAGCAACAGGGGGCACCCGTGACGGCCTGGACCGTCATGCTGCGCGGCATCAGGTACCGGGCCGGCCGGTCGTTCGTGGTCTTCATCCTCGCCGTGACGGCGACCACGGCGGCCGTGCTCGCACCCGCGTACAGCCGTGCCGCGCAGCAGTCCGTCCTCACCGACGGCCTGTCCGCCGCGTCCACCGACGCGACCGGGCTGACCGTCGGCGCGAAGGGCACGAAAGACAGCGCCGCCTTCATGGACCTCGCCGAGATCCGGCTCACCATGAACGCGGCCCTCGACAAGGACAAGTTCCTCGACGAACGCCTCGACCGCCCGGTCGCGGCCATCGACACGGAGGTCACCTACGCCGGCGCGACCGGCCGCCTCGCCTTCCGCCAGGACGTGTGCTCGCAGCTCGACCTCGACGGCGCCTGCCCGGACAACCCGGGCGAGGTCGCGGTCAGCAGGCGCACCGCGGCCGCGCACGGCCTCAAGGCCGGCGACGCGCTCACCGTGCACCTCGGGCCCGCCGGCGCGGGCCGGGACAAGAGCTTCAAGATCACCGGGTTGTACTCCCCGAAGGACGCCAACGCCGCGTACTGGGGCCGCACCGCGTACTTCAGCGCCGGCTCCGACGGCGAAGGTGAGCGGGCCGACTCGCTGTTCAGCCTGACCGAGGACGACCTGCGCGCGGAGCCGGCGGCGACGCTGTCGACGCGGCTGGAGTACCCGCTGCGCACGGAGCGCATCCGCCTGGACGACGTCGCCGCGCTGCGCGAGAGCCTGCAGACCCTCGGCGACCGGATGCGCGGGCACGAGCTCGACGTCGCCACCACCCTGCCGGCGGTCCTGCACGACATCGACACCGACCAGAGCGCGATTGCGCGGACGGCGCCCGTCATTGCGGTACCACTGCTGCTGTTGTGTTGGTTTGTCCTTTTCCTGCTCGTGGCGTCCCTCACCGATGAGCGCGCGCCGGAGATCGCGCTGGCCAAGCTGCGCGGGTATCCGTCCGGCCGCGCGGCCCGCTTCGGCCTGGGCGAGGTGGTCCTGCTCACCGCCGCGGCCGTGCCGATCGGCGTCGCCGCCGGGCTGGGGCTGGTGCAGCTCGCCGCGTCCGCGCTGCTCGCGCCGGGCGTGAACGCGGAGGTGCGCTGGCCGGTGTTCGCCGCGGCCGGCGTCGCGTTCGCCGCCGGGATCGTCGCCGCCTTGCTCGCCGCCCGCCAGACCTTGTCGCGCCCGGTGCTCGGCCTGCTGCGCCGCGTGCCCGAGCGCGGCGGCTGGAAGGCCGGCGTCGTGGAGGGCGTCGTCGTGGCGCTCGCCGCGGCCAGCCTGGTCGCCGCCGTGAGCGACCGCACCTCCCCGCTGGCCCTGCTCGCGCCGCCGCTGCTGGCGATGGTGCTGGGCATCGCCGCGGCCCGGCTGCTCGGCCTGTGGTCCACGGCCCGGCTGCGCATCGCGCGACGCCGCGGCCGCATCGTGCCGCTCCTGTCCGCCGCGCAACTGTCGCGGCGCCCGGGCGGCCAGCGCCTCGTCGTGGTCGTCACCGTGGCCGTCGCGCTGCTGTCCTTCGCCGCGACGGCGTGGGACGTCGCCGCGCGGGCGCGGGCCGACGCCGCGGAGGACGCGGTGGGCGCCCAGCGGGTGTACACCGTCAACGCCGCCCACCCGGACGCGCTCGAGGCCGCCGTGGCCAAGGCCGACCCGGGCGGGCACACGATGGCCGTGGTCCGCGCGAGCCAGCGCTTCGACAACGCCCCCGTGGAGCTGCTCGGCGTCCAGGCCGACCGGCTGCCCGCCGTGGCCGCCTGGCGCGGCCACTCCCGCGAGCAGCTCGACGCGGTCGCCAGCCGGCTGCACCCGAGCGCGGCGGACCCGCTGCGCCTCGGCAAGGACCTCAGCGCCGAGGTGACCGTCGACGCGCTGCCGGCCAAGCCGGCGCTGCGCCTGGCCGCGATCGTGGCCAACCCGGGCCAGCCGCCGCGCACCGTCACGCTCGGCGCGCTGGTCAAGGGCACGCGCAGCTACCACGCGCCGCTCACCGGCTGCACCGCCGAGTGCCGGCTCATCGGCCTCGCCGTCGGCCGGGCCGCGGGCGGCAGCGACCCCTACGCGATCACCGTCGCCGTGCGCGGCCTGTCCACCGACGGCGGCCCGCTGAGCCCCGGCTTCGACCTCGCCGGGCGCTGGCAGGCCCGCCACGCGGCGAGCGGCGGCGCCAACGTCACCGTCCACGCGGGCACGGCCCTGGGCATCGACGTGTCCGGCGCCGACCCGGCCGACGCGGTCGTCGAGCACGTCGACACGCCCGACGCCCTGCCGGCGGTGCTCGCCGGCGGCGCGCCGACCGACGACGCGAGCGCCGCGACGTTCAGCCTGCCGGGCTTCTCGGAGCAGCCGCAGCCGTTCCTGGTCGCCGGCCGCACCGACAGCCTGCCCCGGGCCGGCCGGCGCGCGGTCATGTTCGACCTGGACTACGCCACCCGCATGGCCGAGCGCACCGCGAGCCTCGCCGACAACGGCAACCTGCGCTACGAGGTCTGGGCCGGCGCGGGCGCGCCGGCGGACCTCGGGACGCGCCTGGGCACCCTGGGCATCCAGGTGCTCAAGACGGAGTCCATCCAGGGGTACACCGACCAGCTCGCCCGCCGCGCCCCCGCGCTTGGGCTGTGGCTGTACCTGCTGGCGGGCGCCGCGGCGATCCTGCTGGCGCTCGGCGTGGTCCTGCTGACCGCCTACGTCGGCGTCCGGGCCCGCCTCTACGAGCTCGCCGCGCTGCGGGTCGCCGGCGTGCGGGCCGGGCTGCTGCGCCGTGCGCTGCTGCGCGAGTACCGCGCCCTGCTCGGCCTGCCGTTGGTGGTGGGCCTCGCGGCCGGCATCGTCGGCGCCCTGGTGATGTTGCCGGGCGTGCCGCTGGTGACCGTCGGCGAACCGGCCGGCTCGTTCTCCTACGAGCCGTCGCTGGGCGCGCTGCCGGTCGCCCTGGCCCTGACCGTGCTCGGCCTGCTGGTCACGGTGCTGCTGGTCCTGCGCCTGCTGGGCCGGGCGACCCCCATGCGGCTGAAGGACGGTGCCCAGTGAGCGGTCCGGAGCGGAGCGGAGGGGCCGCTCACCAGAAGCACAGGTTCAGCTCATGTCGGTGCCGGAGCGAAGCGGAGGTGTCGGCATGAGCGGTGGATTGGCGGTCATGTGCCGCGGCCTGGTGTACATCTACCGGCTCGAGGGATACGACGTCGTCGCGCTGTCCGGGGTCGACCTGGACATCTCGGCCGGCGAGTCGGTCGCCCTGCTCGGCCCGTCCGGCTCGGGCAAGTCGACGCTGTTGTCGCTGCTGGCCGGCCTCCTGCCCCCCTCCGCCGGCCGGCTCACGGTCGGCGAGCACGACCTGGTGCGCGCCACCCCCGGCGAGCTGCAGGCGCTCCGGGCGTCGGATGTGGGTGTGGTACTGCAGGGAGCCTCGCGAAACCTCCTGCCGTACCTGACGGCGGAGCAGAACGTGCGCTTCGCGCAGCGCGGAGTGACCGCCGACCGCCGCCGCGACCTGCCCGACCCGCGCGAGGTGCTCGCGATGGTCGGCCTGTCGGGCCGGGGACGCAACCGCCAGCGCCCGCAGCGACTCTCTCCTGGTGAGCGCCAGCGGTTGGCGCTCGCCGTAGGGCTGGCCGGGCGGCCGGGCCTGCTGCTCGCGGACGAACCGACCAGCCAGCTCGACACCCGGGCGCGCGACGAGGTACTGATGGCCCTCGACGCCGTCCGCCGGGCGGGCACGACCGTGGTGGTCGTGACCCACGACCCGGACGTCGGCCTGCGCATGGGCCGGACCGTCACCATCCGCGACGGCCGGGTCGGCGCCGAGGGCCGGCGCGGAGAGGACTACGCGGTGATCGGTCGCGACGGTACGGTGCACCTGCCGCAGGACGTACTGCGCATGCTGCCGCCGGGAACCCTCGTGGGCGTCGAGCCCCAGCCCGACGGCACTGTGTTGCTCGTCCCAGCCAGAGCCAACGTGGAGGTTGTGCAGTGAAGACGCTGACGGTCGACGGGGTGACGGTCGCGTACGAGCGGGATCGCCCCGTTCTGCGCGACGTCTCGGTCGTGGTGTCGCCCGGCCAGATCCTGGCCGTGACCGGCCCCTCGGGCGCGGGCAAGACGACGCTGCTCTGGGCGATGGCCGGCCTGCTGCGCCCCGCCGCGGGCGTCGTGTCGGTCGACGCCATGCCGCTGCGCGACCGCGACCACGCCGTCGCCGAGCGCGTCGTGCTCATCCCGCAGGACAACGGCCTCGCCGCGATCCTCACCGCCCAGGAGAACATCCAGGTCGCGATGATCGCCGGCGGCGCCGCACCCGCGGACGCGCGCCGCGCCACCGTCTCCTCCCTGGAGCGCCTCGGCCTCGCGGGCCAGGCCGACCAGCTGGTGGAGGAGCTCTCCGGCGGCCAGCAGCAGCGCACGGCGATCGCGCGCGGCCTTGCCCTGCACGGCGCCGTGCTCCTGGCCGACGAGGTCACGAGCGAGCTCGACGCCACGAACCGCCAGCGGGTCATGGAGCTGCTGCAGGACGAGGCCCGCCGGGGCGCCGCGGTGGTGTTCGCCACCCACGACCCGGAGGCCGCCGCCGCCTGCGACCGCGAGCTCCACCTCTCCGACGGTGCCGCACAGCTCGTCCGCGGCTGACCCCACTCCGACGCGCGCCGCGGCCCGGGTTTCACCCCCGGCCGCGGCGCTCCGGTATCCCCGCCACGTCGGCACGGGGCAGGCGTTGCGGGGGGGCGTTTGTACGAAATGTCCAGGCACTTCGTGCCGGACATTTCGGACTTATACCCTGACAGCGTATAAATCCGATTCTCGCCGCTCGCTGCGCACCCGCGGAGTGCGGGCGAGCCGGCGCGGTGCGCTCCGGGCAGTCGGCAGCACTTTCTCTCCACGATCGTGCGTTTTCGACCCTCTCGCGGGCCGGTTTTCATGATCGTGGAGAGAAAACGCCGGTCGTGTGCCGATCTCGATTGAGCTGCTCGGCAATATGTCCCTGCCTGATTTGCTTCATCAGACATTTCGCCTGTCAGGGTATAAATCCGATAAGTCGTGGCGCGCCAGCGCCCGACTTATCGAAAAAGCCCGCAAAGGGGCGGAGTGCGCCGGTGAGGTGAGGCGTATCGTGACGGCGGTCGATACGTGTGCGTACGGGGAGGAATCAACATGAAGCTGCGCAGGTACCTGCTGCTCGTCGGCGCCGGGCTTGCCGTCGCGCTCGGCAGCGTCGTCGGGATACCCGCGGCGAGCGCGGCCGCCGGGCCCACGACGCTGCCGGCGAGCCAGTACACGCTCGCTGCGGACTACCACCGGTACGACGCGCTCAACAGTGCGCTCGTGGCCAAGCTCGGCACCGCCGCCGTCCACACCGTCATGGACAACGCCAACCACGACCGGACGGGCATCACCGACTCGCTCGGCGTCGCGGGGTACCAGACCGGCTTCCGCTTCGACGACGGGGACAACGGCGACTGCGCGAACTACCCGCAGGGCATCACCACCAGCCGCGACGCGATCGGGACCGCCAACAGCGGCAACTACGACGGGCACCAGCTGGTGCTCGTGAGCTGGTACACCAAGGACGGCTGCGACGGCGCCTCCGCGCGCAGCCGGATCACGCTGGTCGACTGGGACGCGACGTACCCGAACAAGTACCGCAAGATCCTGCTCGTCGAGGCGACGGGCACGGCCGCGGCGCCGAACTTCCAGGACGTGAAGATCCACGCGGGCGGGGTGTCGTGGTACGGCGACTACCTGTACGTCGCCGACACCGGGCACGGCATGCGGGTGTTCGACATGCGCAAGATCCTCAAGACGGACACCGGCGGGACCGCGGGGCAGATCGGGCGGCAGAGCGACGGCACGACGTACTACGCGCACAACTACGCGTACGTGCTGCCCCAGGTCGGCACGATCACGGCCGCCACGACGTCCGGCACGCCGCTGGCCTGGTCGACGATTTCGCTGGACCGCGTCAGCAAGTCGATCGTGATGACGGAGTACACCTGCTCCTCCGGATGCACCGACTACCCCAACCGCGCGCCGCGGGCCGTGCGCTTCCCCTTCGCGTCGGGCGCCACCACGTTCGCGGCCTCGACGACGGCCTCGCAGGCGCTGCAGCTGCCCTGGTACAAGCTCAACGGCGTCGCCTCGCACAACGGGCGCTGGTGGTTCAACTCGTCCGGATCGAAGCAGCTGTACTACTGGACGCCCGCCGACGGCGCGCACACGTACGCCTGGGTCGGCGGCGGCGAGAGCATCAGCTACTGGGAGGACGACGCGAATCCGGACCTGTTGTGGTCACTGCAGGAGACCGTCGGGCACCGCAATGTGTTCGCCGTGACGCAGGCGACGTACGGCGCCTGAACGGAGGGTCCCCACCGTGGCGTGGCGCGAGTACGCTGCGGGCGTTTTGAGACCCGAAAAACGACAGTAAGACCAGGGTTGACGACTAGGGGAGAACGACGATGAGCGAAGCTGACGACCCCGACCTGACCGGCGACGCCCTCGCCACCGTGGAGCCCGCCTCGGCGCAGGCGGTCGTGCCCGCGCAGCCGGGCGCGCCGGCGGAGGAGCACTCGCGCCTGGACGAGGCGGCCGAGCGCGTGAGCACGTTCGCGGCCGGCGCGGCGGACAAGGTCGGCGAGTTCGCGTCCAACACGGCGGCGGCGTCGGGGCGCATCGCCTCGCAGGTGGTGGACCGGCTGCGCAACAACGCGGAGCTGGCCGCCGAGCGCGGCACGACCACGATCGCCGACGAGGTGGTCGAGAAGGTCGCCGGCATCGCGGCGCGCGAGGTGCCCGGCGTGTACGACCTCGGCGGCGACGTGGCCCGGGTGTTCGCGGCGGTGCGCGACCGGATCGGGCTGGGCGAGGGCGAGGGCGAGTCCGCCAACCGGGGCGTCTCCGTGCGCCTGGAGGGCCGGACCGCGACCGTTCGCGTGACCCTGGTGATCGAGTACGGCTTCGTCGTGTACTCGGTGGCCGAGAAGGTGCGCACCAAGGTCATCAGCTCGGTGGAGAACCTGCTGGGCCTCGAGGTGACCGCGGTGGACATCGTGGTCGACGACGTGCACGTGGAGGACAAGGACCAGGAGCGCACGGGCAACGACGAGGCCCGCGCCGCCGACTACGCGTAGGCACGCATCGCGAGCCCGCGCTCCGATCGGGGGCGCGGGCTTAGCGATCGTTCAGGTGACGGCTAGCATCGAGGGGACGGACAACCGCCGCACCCGAGGAGCGCCGACACCCATGGACGCCCACGACATCGCCGAGGGGCGCGCGCGCTGGCAGCGCCGCTACGACGACGCCCGCAAGCGCGACGCCGACTTCACCACGCTCTCCGGGACTCCGGTCGAGCCCGTGTACGGCCCGCCCGAGGGCGCCGACGTGCCCGGGTTCGAGCGGATCGGCTGGCCGGGCGAATACCCGTACACCCGAGGGTTGCACCCCACGGGGTACCGCGGGCGCACCTGGACCATCCGCCAGTTCTCCGGGTTCGGCAACGCGCGGCAGACCAACGAGCGGTACAAGATGCTGCTCGGCGCGGGCGGCGGCGGCCTGTCGGTCGCCTTCGACATGCCAACGCTCATGGGCCGCGACTCCGACGACCCCCAGTCGCTGGGCGAGGTCGGGCACTGCGGCGTCGCGATCGACTCCGCCGCCGACATGGACGTGCTCTTCGACGGCATCCCGCTGGTCGACGTCACCACCAGCATGACGATCTCCGGGCCGGCCGTTCCGGTCTTCTGCATGTACCTCGTGGCCGCCGAGCGCCAGGGCGCCGACCTCGGCAAGCTCGACGGCACCCTGCAGACCGACATCTTCAAGGAGTACATCGCGCAGAAGGAGTGGCTCTTCCCGCCCGAGCCGCACCTGCGCCTCATCGGTGACCTCATGGAGTACACCGGCCGGCACATCCCGCGGTACAAGCCGCTGTCCGTCTCGGGCTACCACATCCGCGAGGCCGGCTCCACCGCCGCGCAGGAGCTCGCGTTCACGCTCGCCGACGGGTTCGGCTACGTGGAGCTGGGCCAGTCCCGGGGCCTGGACGTCAACGCGTTCGCGCCGGGCCTGAGCTTCTTCTTCGACGCGCACGTCGACTTCTTCGAGGAGATCGCCAAGTTCCGCGCGGCGCGGCGCATCTGGGCCCGCTGGCTGCGCGACGTCTACGGCGCGACCAGCGAGAAGGCGCTCTGGCTGCGCTTCCACACGCAGACGGCGGGCGTGTCGCTGACCGCCCAGCAGCCGTACAACAACGTGGTCCGCACCGCCGTCGAGGCCCTCGCCGCCGTGCTCGGCGGCACCAACTCGCTGCACACCAACGCGCTGGACGAGACCCTCGCCCTGCCGAGCAACGAGGCCGCCGAGATCGCGCTGCGCACCCAGCAGGTGCTCATGGAGGAGACCGGTGTGACGAACGTCGCCGACCCGCTCGGCGGCTCGTGGTTCGTCGAGGCGCTCACCGACCGCATCGAGGCCGAGGCCGAGGCGATCTTCGCCCGGATTCGCGACATGGGCGGCGACGGGACCATCACCGCCGGCATCCTGCGCGGCATCGAGGACGGCTGGTTCACCTCCGAGATCGCCGACAGCGCGTTCGTGTACCAGCAGGCGCTGGAGAAGGGCGACAAGCGCGTCGTCGGGGTCAACGCGCACACCGGCTCGATCACCCGCGACCTGGACATCCTGCGCGTGTCGCACGAGGTGGAGACCGAGCAGAACAAGCTGCTGGCCGCCCGTCGCGCCGGCCGGGACAACGTCGCGGTCAAGGAGCGGCTCGAGCGCATGGTCGCGGCGGCCAAGAGCGGCGAGAACATGATCCCGTCGATGCTCGACGCGGCCCGGGCCGAGGCGACGCTGGGCGAGATCTGCGGCGTCCTGAAGGACGAGTGGGGCATCTACCGCGAACCCGCGCGTTTCTGAGCAAGAACGGCGTTATCCAACCGCAATACAACCCCGCAACCGGTTCCCTCCCCCGCAGGTCTAGATACGAACGACCTTGACCACGGGGGAGGGGCCTTGCTCGCACTCGTGCTCGCAGCGCTGCGGGCCCGTCGCGCCCAGGCGCTGACGTTGCTGCTGCTCAGCACGCTCGCCGCGGCCGCCGCGGCGGCGTCGCCCTGGTATGTGCTGGCCTCCACCGAGCGCATCGCCATCCGGCACGTGCAGAGCGCGCCGATCCAGGAGCGCTCGCTGGAGACGATCGGCGAGGGTTCCCTCGAGGGTGGCTCCGTCGAGGCGCAGCTGGCCGCCGAGGCCGACCGGACGCAGCGGATCGTCGGGCTGTCCGGCTTCACCACGTACACCGGGGTCTACCTGCCCGGCCAGGCGAGCACCGGCACCAGCCAGCCGCGCGAGCTCGGCCAGCCGCGCGCCACCGACTCGGCGCTGCTGCTGCGCACCGACGCCTGCTCGCACCTCTCCGTCGAGGGCAGTTGCCCCAGTGCCGCCAACGAGGTGGCCGTCAGCTACCGCACGGCGCGCTGGCTGCGGGTCCAGCCCGGCGACGCGCTCGCCTACGCCAACTCCGGGCTGCCCAAGCCGCTGCAGCTCAAGGTCGTCGGCGTGTACCGCCCCGACGACCCGAACGACCCGTTCTGGAGCAGCAACGACCAGCTCGTCGCCAAGGCCCTGCCGACCAGCCCCGACCCGGCGATCACCGAGCCCGTCGACGACGCGCTGCTCACCAGCGCGGCGACGTTCGACAAGGGCCTGCCGGTGCCGGTCCGCACGGTCGTCGACATGGTCGCCGGCCCGTCGCTGCTGGTCGACAACGATCCCGGCGAGGTCCGCGACCGTCTCAACGCCGCCACCGTCGAGGCCGGCAACAACCGCCTCACGCTCAACACGCTGCTGCAGACGACGATCGACAAGGTCGAGCGCGACCGGCGGCTGGTCTCCCTGGGCGTCCCCGTCGGCGCCTTCCAGCTGCTCGTGCTGTGCTGGTTCGCGTTGTACCTCGCGGTCAAGTACACGGGCGAGGAACGGCGCCCCGACATCGGGCTGGTGAAGCTGCGCGGCGCCACGCGCGGGCGCACCTGGGCGCTGGTGAGCGGGCAGAGTGCCCTGCCGATGCTGGTCGGAGCCGTGCTGGGCCTCCCCATCGGGTACGCCGCCGCAACCGCCGTCACCGGCTCCATCCGCGACGCCGGGGCGAGCGAGCAGGCGGCGACGCTGTCCGTGGGCGCGGCCGGGCTCGCCGTCCTCGGCGCGCTGCTCGCCGCGCTGCTGGCCGAGCGTCGGTCGCTGTCCTCCAGCGTCTCCGAGCTGCTGCGCCAGGGCTCGGTGCGCTCCCGCATCTGGCGCGACCTGTTCGACCTCGTCCTCGTCGCGCTCGCGGTGGCGGCCGTCTACCAGGTCAAGCACCGGGCCGCGGGCGACGCCGCCGGCCTCGCGCTGCTCGCGCCCGGCCTGGCCGCCCTGGCCTTCGCGCTGGTCGCCGCGCGGCTTATCACGTTCACCGCCGGGCGGGCCGTCGAGGGCGCGCTGCGCCATGGCCACCCCGCCCGCGCCCTCACCGCGATCTACCTGGCCCGCCGGCCCGGCGTGCACCGCCTCGCCGCGCTGATGATCGTGACCGTGGCCCTGCTGTGCACCTCGGCGCTGACCTGGAACGCCGGGCGCGACGCGGGCCACGCCCGGGCGCAGCTCGAGGTCGGCGCCGACCGGGTGCTGACGGTGCGGGCCGAGAACCGGCTCGCCCTGCTCAACGCGGTGCGCGCCGCCGACCCGCGCGGCGACTACGCGATGGCGGCGGTCGAGTCGGTGCGCTCGGGCAGCGACCGGGTGCTGCTCGTCGACAGCCCGCGCCTGGCCAAGGTCGCGGCGTGGCGCCCCGAGTACGGCGCGAGCGCCGACGCCACGGCCGCCCTGCTGCACCCGGACGCCCCGGCCGCGATCACGGTCACCGGCTCCGAGGTCGAGGCCGACGTCACCAACCACTACACGGTCACCGATTCCAGCCGCGTGGTGTACCTCGACGTCGTGCTCGCCGACCCCAAGGGCACCCGGCTGACGGCCCGCCTCGGCCCGCTCGCCGAGGGACACCAGACGCTGCGCGCCGCGGTGCCGGCCTGCGCCACCGCGCCCGGATGCCGGCTGAGCTCGATGCAGATCAACCAGAGCACGCTGGAGCAGAAGGCGTTCTTCTCCGCCCGGCCCGGGATCGAGACCACCGTCCACGCGCTCACCCAGGGCGGCGGGCAGGCGGTGCTGGCCAAGGAGATGTACACCGACCGCACCCGTTGGCGCCTCGGCGTCAACGGCTATCCGCCCAACCTCATCGTCACGCCGGTCGAGGATGGGTTGAAGCTCACCGTCGCGCCCGTGCGCCCCGGCGGCGCCGCCGACCCCGGCGTGTACCCGCTGGACTCCCCGGCCCCGCTGCCCAGCGTGCGGGCGACGAAGCTGCAACCGCGCCTCGTCGGCGACCAGCGGGTCAGCTACGGCTCGATCTCGATCTCCGAGTCGATCGCCGGCACCGCGCGGTGGCTGCCCCGCCTGGGCGACAAGGGCGTGCTCGTCGACCTCGAGTACGCCGACCGCCTCGGCGCCGACTTCGGCGCCGGCGAGTCGCTGCAGGTCTGGCTCAACGCGAGCGCGCCGGCCGACATGACGAAGCGGCTGCAGGACCAGGGGCTGCTCGTGCTCGGCGAGGAGTCGATCGACGGCGTCGCCGAGCTCTACGCGTCGTTCGGCCCACCGCTCACCCTGCAGTTCATGCTGCTGTCGGCGATCGTCGGGCTCGCGCTGGCCATCGGGTCCGCGACCGTCGTCGCCGCCGTCGAGCGCCGTCCCCGCGCCCGCGAGCTGGGCGCCCTGCGGGCCCAAGGTGCGCCGTCGCGGCTGGTCAAGCGGGTCGGCATCGAGGGATACCTCGTGCTGGCCGGCGCCTCGTTGCTGTTCGGGCTGCTGCTCGCAGCCCTGATCCGCGCCTATATCGGCGACGTGCTGCCCTACTTCGCCGATGGATGGAGCGCTCCGTGATTGGCCTGGTCCTGTCGATGGTGCGGGCCCGGCCGGGGCAGGCCCTCACCGCTTTCCTGCTGGCCATGTTCGCCATGGCCGCCGCGGTCAGCGCCCCGGTCTACTCGGCAACGGCCGACCGCGCGGTCGTGCGCAGCGAGGTTGCCGCGGCGCCGCCTGCCGAGCGGGTCGTGCAGGCGCGGCGCACCACGCCGTCGCCGGCCGACCACGACTTCGAGAACCTGGTGCCGCAGGTCTTCGGCGGCGGCGGCTTCGCGAGCGTGTTCAGCACCGAGTACGACCTCGTGATCACGCCGAACGACCCGAAGATCACCAAGATCGCGCCCCGGTTCGTGTACCGCGACGACGCCTGCGCGCACCTGACCTTCACCGCCGGCCGGTGCTTCGTCAGCGAGACCGAGGTCGTGCTGAGCACGGCGGCGGTCAAGCAGCTCGGGCTGCGCGTCGGCGACACCTTCCAGGCCTGCTACGGCACGATCGACCCGTCGGACGGCGACTTCGTCGAGGCCGGGCCGAAGGTCACCCTGACCCTGGTCGGCGCGTTCGACCCCAGGAACAAGGCCGAGCAGTACTGGTCCGACGCCGACTACTTCAACACCCGCTTCAGCCCCCGGCAGACCAGCGAGCCGGTCTTCGCCTCCCGCCTCACCCTGGAGGCGCTCCAGCACGGCAACGAGAAGCAGGCGCTCGACGTCGTCATCGACGGCTCGGCGATCACCCGGGAGTCGCTGGACGGCATCAACGCCTCGGTACAGACCGGCAAGGACAAGCTCGCGGCGCTGCCCGGCCACGCGACCGTGCACACCGAGCTGCCCAATCTGCTCGCGCGGATCAACGGCGACCGTGACCTGGTGGCCGAGGTGGTTCCGGTCGCAGCGGTACCCCTGGTGCTCCTGTGCTGGTTCGTGCTCTTCATCGCCGTCGCCGCGGCCACCCAGGAACGGCGGGGCGAGCTGGGCCTGTTCGCGCTGCGCGGCGTGACCCTCTCGCGACGCTGGTGGCTCGCCGCCGGTGAGAGCATCGTGCCGATCCTCGGCGGCGCCGTGGTCGGCTTCGTCCTCGGCCACTTCCTGGTCCGGATCGCCGCCTGGCTGCTGCTGGGCTCCTCCGGCGACGTCTCCCTGTCGGCCGGGCTGAACTGGTGGTCGCTCGCCTCGCTCGCCGGCGCGCTGTTCGCCGCCCTGCTGGCCCAGCGCGCCGAGCTGGCCAAGCGCACCGTCGACCTGCTGCGCAACGTGCCCAGCCGAGTCTCGCGCTGGGGCGCGCCGGTGTTCGAGGTCGTCGTCGTGGTGCTCGCTGCCGTCGCCGTCGTGCAGCTGCGCCGGGGCGGGGGCGGCCTGACCGGCTTCGCGCTGTTCGCGCCGTCCGCGGTCGTCATCGCCGTGGCGCTGCTGGCCGCCCGCGCCGTGCTGCCCATCGCCGAGCGGGTCGGGCGCCGGGCCATGCGCCGCGGCCGGATCGGGCCCACGCTCGCCGCCTACGCGCTGGCGCGCCGCCCCGGCACCCAGCGCGTGCTCGCTCTGTTCGTCGTCGCGATAGGCCTGCTCGTCTTCGCCTCGACCGCGGCCAGCGCCTCCTCCGACGCCCGCGACCGGCGCGCCCGCGTCGAGCTCGGCGCGACCCGCGTGCTGTCCGTCGAGCCGATCAGCCGTGCCTCGCTGCTGGCGCGGGTCCGCTCGGTCGACCCGGACGGGAAGTTCGCGATGGCCACCGTGATGCTGCCGGTCTCCGAGGACACCGGGGTGCCGCCGATGCTCGCCGTGGACAGCAAGGCGCTGGCCGGCAGCGCGCTGTGGGACGACAAGAAGATCTCCGCCGCGCAGGCGGCGCGGCTGCTGCGCCCCGACGCCGGTCGGCCGTCGATCGAGGTCGACAACAAGGAGCTCTCGCTCGACGTCACCGTCGACTCGCTCGTCGACGCGTTCCGGGTGCACTGGGTCGCCATCGTCGTCCCCTCCGACGGCTCCGACCCGGGCCAGGTCGACCTCGGCCCGGTCCAGACGGGCCGGCACACCTACGTCCGCAACCTGCCGATGTGCGTCAACAAGTGCCGGCTGGCGGCGGTCGCGCTGGAGCAGCCCGAGGGGCGCGGCTTCGACGTGACGATGACGCTGCACAGCCTCAGCCAGCACGGCGCCCCGATCGTCGACGAGTCCGCGTTCGCCGACACCGACGGGTGGCGCACGCCGGAGTCGCCCGGGCCGAAGCTGCTCGTGCCGACGCTGACCGCAGCGAAGGACGGGCTGCGGGCCGAGCTGACCGGGTACAAGGGCGCCGACGTCGCGGTGCGCATCATGCCCACCGACGCGCCCTCGCCCCTGCCCGTGATCATGGCCCGCACCGCCGGCATCGGCGACCACATGACCGGCCTGGACCTGACCCAGCAGACGATCACGATCGCGGGCGAGGTCGAGACGGTGCCGAAGCTGGCGTACCGCGGCGGGCTCGTCGACTTCGAGTACGCCGAACGGCTCGCGACCGACGGCGGCGACGCGGAGTACCCGCAGATCTTCCTCGGGCCGAACGCGCCGCCCGACATCCTCGACCGGGTGCGGGCGGCGGGCCTGAACGTCACCGGAGACCGCGCCGTCGGCCCGCTGCGCGAGGCCCTCGAGGAGCAGGGGCCGGCCGTCGCGCTGCGCTTCCACGAGCTCGCCGGCGGCCTCGCGGTCGTGCTCGCGATCGGCGCGCTGTGGCTGGTCTCCAGCCTCGACCGGCTGCGCCGCGCGGGCGAGCTGCGTGCACTGCGTGCGCAGGGCGTGCCCCGCCGCGCGGCCGGCGCGAGCGGCTACCTGGTCCTGGTCGGCACGGCGGCGCTGATCGCGCCGTTCGCGGCTCTGGCCAGCTGGCTGCTGGTGCGCGAGTATCTTCCGGTGTTCAGCGACGACCCGCACGGCTTCTCGGCGTCGACCTGGCCCTCGCCCGGGCCGGTCGCGGCCGCGTGGGCGGCGGCCGCGGTGCTGCTCGCCGGGGCCGCGATCGTCGCCGGAGCCCGGCTGCGTGCGGCAACCACACTGCGGAAGCGATGACGTCGTGGCCTGCGGACCACTGTTGAAGGGACGGGGACGATGAACGGACTGGCGGTCGCCTGCCGGCGGGTCGTGCACATCTACCGGGCCGAGGCCGGCGACGTCGTCGCCCTCGCCGGCGTCGACCTGTCGATCGGGCCGGGTGAGACGCTCGCGCTGGTCGGGCCGTCGGGCTCGGGCAAGTCGACGCTCATCGCGCTGCTCGCCGGCCTGATGAGGCCCTCCGCCGGGCGGGTCAACATCGGGACGTACGACATGGGCAAGCTCTCCGACGGCGAGATCGCGCGCCTGCGCGGCACCGAGATCGGCGTCGTGCTGCAGGGCGCCGCGCGCAACCTGCTGCCGTATGCGTCGCTGCACCGCAACATCTGGCTGGCCCAGCGGCGGGCGGCGCGCACCGAGGGGATCAAGCTCGACGACCCCGACCGCATCCTGGACCTGGTGGGCCTGCCGGGCCTGGGCCGCTCCCGAATCGAGGAGCTCGCGCCCGGCGCCCGCCAGCGCGCAGCGCTCGCCGTCGGCATCGCCGCCGGCCCCGGCCTGCTGCTGGTCGACGAGCCGACCAGCCAGCTCGACACGCACGGCCGCGACGAGGTGCTCGAGGCCCTCGAGACCGTCAACCGCGAGCGCAACACCACGATCGTCGTGGTCACCCACGACGGTGACGTCGGCACCCGCCTCGGCCGGGCCGTCACCATCCGCGACGGGCGGGTCGGCGCCGAGGGCCGCGACGGCCAGGACTTCGCGGTCGTGGCGGGCGACGGCACGGTACAGCTGCCGCCCGAGGTCCTCGGCGACTTCCCGCCGGGCACCCTCTTCACCGTCGAGCACATCGACGGCGCCGTCACGCTGGTGGCGGGTGGATCCGACCGATCACTTGCGGCAGACCACATGGGGCACGTGCAAAACTAGGGCCATGAGCGACCCACGCCAGTCTCAGTCGATCTTCACCCGCGGGGCGGTGGATCTCGGCGCCCTGGCCCGCAGCAATGCGGCCGCAGCGCAGCGGGCGACCCAGCCCGCCCCCGCGGCACCCACCGGCGCCCACGTGATCGACGTCACCGAGGCGACGTTCCAGGACGACGTCATCCAGCGCTCGCTGACGGTGCCGGTCGTCCTCGACTTCTACGTCGAGATGAGCGCACCGCACCAGCAGTTCTCGCCGCTGCTGGCGCAGCTGGCCGCCGAGGGTGACGGCACGTGGGTGCTCGCCAGGGTCGACATCGAGGCCAACCCGCGCCTCGCGCAGATGTTCCGCATCCAGAACATCCCGTTCGTCGTGGCGATCGTCGGCGGCCAGCCCGTCGACGCTTTCAACCAGATGCTGCCCGAGCCGCACCTGCGCCAGTGGATCGACGCGGTGCTCAAGGCCGCCGGCGTCGAGGTCGAGCAGCCCGAGGACCCGCGCCTGCTCGCCGCCGACGACGCGATGGCCGACGGCGACCTCGACGCCGCCGAGGCCGCCTACCGCAAGATCCTCTCCGAGACCCCGGCCGACGCCGTCGCCGAGTCCGGCCTCGCGCAGGTCGGGCTGCTGCGGCGCACCGAGGGCGCCGATCCCGCCGCCGTACTGACCGCCGCGCAGGCCGCCCCCGACGACATCCCGGCCCAGCTGCTGGCCGCCGACGTCGAGGTGCTGACCGGGGAGGCCGACAGGGCGTACACCCGGCTGGTGAACCTCATCCGCCGCACGGCGGGCGACGAGCGCGAGACGGTGCGCAAGCACCTCGTCTCGCTCTTCACCGTCGCCGGCCCCGACGACCCAGCGGTCGCCAAGGCCCGCCGGGCACTGGCGAGCGCGCTCTTCTGACGGCGCCCGCATTGCGCCGGATCGCCGTCGTCGACGCACCGAGCAACCTGGGGTTGCGGCCACCGACCGCCACCTCGGTGCCCGGCTGCGCCAAGGCGCCCGGCGCGCTGCGCGACCACAACCTGCTGGCCCGCCTGGGCGCGCGCGACGCCGGCTGCATCACCCCGCCGCGGTACGACCCGGCGGGGTGGCAGCCCGGCGACGGCGTGGCGCAGGCCGCCGAGATCGCCGTCTTCGTGCGCCGCCTCGCCGACCGCATCGGCACCATCCTCGCCTCGGGCGACTTCCCGCTCATCCTCGGCGGCGACTGCTCGATCCTGCTCGGCGCGGGCCTGGCCATGCGCCGTTACCAGCACGAGGCCGGCGGCCGCATCGGCCTGATCTACGTCGACGGCCACTCCGACTTCCGCCACGAGGGCAACGCCTCCTACGTCGGCGCCGCCGCGGGCGAGGCCCTGGCCCTGGCGACCGGCCGCGGCCAGGCCAACCTGTCCTCGATCGAGCAGCGCCGCCCGTACTTCCGCGACGTCGACGTCGCGCTGCTGGGCATCCGCACCCACGACGAGTACCGCCTGGACCTGCAGGCCGCCGGCATCGTCGCCCGCGCCGTGCCGGAGCTGCGCTCGCACGGCGCCGCCCGCTCCGCCCAGTGGGCCCGCGACCAGCTGCGCGAATGCGCCGGCTTCTGGGTCCACATCGACGTCGACGTGCTCGACCCGGCCGTGATGCCCGCCGTCGACGCACCCGACGTGGGCGGCATCGCCTACCGCGAGCTGGAGATCCTGCTCAGCGGCCTCGTCTCCGACCCGCGCTGCCTGGGCGCGCAGGTGACCGTGTTCGACCCGGACTACGACCCGGACGGGCAGTACGCCGCCGAGGTGACCGACGTCCTCGTCACGGGCCTCGAGCCGCTGATCACGTCGTCGGCGCTGGCCGCCGCGGTGCCCGACCCGGTGATCTCGGCGCCGCCGTTCGCCGCTCCGGTCTCGGCGCCGCCGGTCTCCGGGCCGCCGCTGATCACCCCGCGCGTCCCCACCCCGGCGCCACCGTTCGACCTCCCGGCGCCGCCACCCGCGTTCGACATTGCGATCCCGACCGCGCCGGACGCCTTCGACGCCGCTCCGCTCGCTGGGCGCGCCATACCCGACATTTCGGAAATATCGGGTATCGACCGGTCGGTGGTCACGGAGGATGCGGCCGAGCCGGCGGAAGAGCCCGAAGCGGCCGACGACGCCGAAGCCTTGGACGATGCTCAGGCCCTGGAAGAGGCCGAGCCCGAGGCCGCGGACGAGGTTGAGTCCCTGTACGGGCCCGAGGATCTGTACGGGCCCGAGGACCTGGATGAGCCCGAGGACCTGGACGAGGCTGAGGTTGCCGACGAGGGTGACGTTGCTGAGGACGTTCGGGCCGCCGCCGAAGAAGACGCGACCGAAGACGACCTTGTCGAAGACGTCGAGCCTGCCGCGCCCGCCGTCGTCGAGGCGGGGGAGAGCGGGAACGGGCGGCCGAGCTGGATGCGGGGGCGCGGGAAACGGGCGGCCTCGCTGTCGCTCGACTCGCTGCCGCGCGACTCCATGGGGCCCGGCGGGCTGCGGCCGCAGGGCGGCGGAGCGCCGATCGCGTCGCAGGGCCTGCGGCGCCGGGCCGCCGAGCCGGCCGAGTCGCCGCTGACCGACGTCGTGCCCGCGGCGCGGACGCCGGTCGACGAGGACGAGACCACCGGCTGAGGCCGGACAGCGACCAACGACACGGCCGGCCCGGGGCGGGTGCCCCGGGCCGGCCGTCTGTGTCGCGAGAGGTGAGGTCAGCCGATCGTCTGGAAGAACTTGCCGGCGATCGGGACCGCGGCCGCGGTCGAGGCGCCGCCGTTCTCGACGAAGACGCAGAAGGCGATGTCGCCGCGGTACCCCATGAACCAGGAGTGGGTGTGCGCCGGGTCGTTGTCGTATTCCGCGGTGCCGGTCTTGCCCCGCAGGTCGCCCGGCAGGTCCTTCAGCTGGCTCGCCGTGCCGTCCGTGACGACCTGGCGCATCATCGCGCGCAGCGCGTCCAGCGAGCCCTGGTTGAGCTGCGGGCCGTCCGCGGCGGGGCTCTTCGGGGCCGGGTCCAGGACCAGCTGCGGCTGCTTCCACTGGCCGCGGGCGATCGCGGCCGCGGCGCCGGCCAGGCTCACGGGGGAGGTCAGGGTAGTGCCCTGGCCGAAGGCGGCCGCCGCCTGCTCGGCCTTGGAGCCGTTGACCGAGACCTTGCCTGTGAACACGTCCGTGCCGAGGTCCCACGGGATGCCGATGCCGAGGCTCTGCGCCGTCTTGCCGAGGCCGTCGGGGGCGATCTTCGGGGCGAGCGAGGCGAACGCCGTGTTGCACGACTTGGCGAAGTCGACGCGCAGCGGGACGGTGCCGAGCTCCTGGTCGTGGGAGTTCTTGAAGGTGCGGCCGTCGACGGTGAGGTTCTTCGGGCAGTCGACCGGGCTCTCGCCGTTCATGCCCTTGTCCAGCACCGCGAGCGCGGTGACGGTCTTGAACGTCGAGCCGGGCGGGGTCTGGCCGGTGAGCGCGAAGTTGTTCGGCGCCGCGCCCGGGCCGTTGGCGACCGCGACGATCGAGTTGTCGCTGACGCGGATCGCGACGAGGGCGGAGCGGCGGGTCTCGCCGGACAGCGCCTGCTCGGCGGCGTTCTGCATGTTGATGTCGAGGGACAGCTTGATCTGCGCGCCGGCCGTCGGGTCGGTGGAGAACAGCTCCTTGTCCGGGATGCCGGTCGGCATCGGCACGACGACCTTGACGCCGGGCTTGCCCTGCAGGTTCGTGTCGTACCGCTGCTGGAGCCCGGACAGGCCGACGACGTCGCCGATCTTGTACTTGCCCGGGTTCTTGTCCATGATCTCCTTCGTCACCTCGCCGGTCGTGCCCAGCAGGGCCCGGGCGAACTGCGCGGAGGGCGCCAGCGCCTGCGTCGAGTTGCGGGTGATGACGCCGGGCGTCGAGTTCAGCTTGTTGGCGATCCCGTCGTACACCTCCTTGCGCAATGTGACGATCTGCACAAAGGCGTCGGGCTTGGCGTTCTTCACCTGGTTGGGCAGGCCGCTGAGGTCGACTGAGACCTTCGCCTGGGTGAAGGCGTCTGTCAGATTCTTGACGACGAGGTTGATGTCGGTGATCGAGCGCGGCTGGACGCCGACGATCACGACGGGCTTGCTGCTCACGATCGGCTGGCCGGCGCCGTCGAGAATGCTGCCCCGCGGCCCGGCGCTCTTGCGGACCGCGAGCTTGTCGGTCGCCTCCAGCTGCGGGTTGATGGTCTTCGCGCCGAACACCACGGTCCACAGCTTGTCGACCCGCTTGGCGTCGACCGTGGTGTCGTACTCCCACGTCGAGTCCGCGACGGGCCAGGCCACGTGCACCACGACGCTGCTGTTGTCGTCCTTGACCACGGGCGAGCCCTTGAGCGTGAGCTTCGGCGGCTGGGCCGCGAGGTCGCCCGCGACCGAGGTCAGCAGCTTCTGCGCCGCGTCGCCGGCGAGGGCTTTACCGTCCGTACCGAGGAACTTCAGGCCGGCGATGTTGCCCTTCTCCCAGGCCCCGAGGAAGGTCTTGAGCGAGTCGTCCGGCGGCTTGCTGGAGCACGCGGGCAACGTGCCGAGCAGCGCCAGGGCGGTGGCGAGTGCGGTGACGCGACGCAGTGAAACGGCCATGGGGGCGATTCTGCGTCATGAAAGCACCGATCTGCACGCCCCAAGATTGCATAAGCAGGACAATTCAGTACGCCGAGGTCCGGTTGATCGGGTATTCGACGATGGTGAACCGGGCAGCACTGGCATTCCCCACGCATGTGAGGCCCTACGAGTACGTCTTAGGCTGAGCGGGGACAACCCACAACGTGGTGGGCGAGGGGAGAACAACCGATGAATCGGCCTGGGGCAACCCCGGTGAAGGACGACGCACGAGGCTTACGCGGCGCTCGGACCCCCGACGCGGCGGTCGAAGACGACGAGCTGGAGCAGTCAGTGCCCAACGCGGAGCACCTGGTGGCGGAGGCGGTCGTGCTGGCCGCCGCCCAGGATGCCGACCCCGAACTCGTAGCCGCCTACTGGCGCCTGGTGCCGGACGAGGAGCTGGCCGCCTGCAACGTCGCCAAGATGGTCGAGGCCACCAAGTCGCACCTGGAGCTCGCGCAGCAGCGCACGCCGGGCGAGCTCAAGCTGCGGCTGGGGCTCAGCGTCACCGGCGGCACCTCCGTGGAGATCATCACCGACGACATGCCGTTCCTGGTCGACTCGGTCACCAGCGCGCTGTCCTCGCGCAACATCGACGTCAACCTGCTGGTCCACCCGCTGGTCGTGGTGCGCCGGGCCCCACTCGGGGCGCTGGAGAAGATCCGGGTCGGCATCGAGCCCGAGGACGCGAGCCCCGGCGACATCGTCGAGAGCTGGATCCGCATCGAGGTCGACCGCATCCGCGACGAAGCCGAGGTCGATGACCTGCGCACCGACCTGATCCGCGTGCTGACCGACGTGCGCGAGGCGGTCGAGGACTGGCCGAAGATGCGCACCCAGGCCCTCGCGCTCGCCGATGAGCTCGGCAGCGCGCAGCTGCCGGTCCCCGACAAGGACATCACGGACTCCGTCGAGCTGCTGCGATGGCTCGTGGACGACCACTTCACCTTCCTGGGCTTCCGGCAGTACAAACTCATCAAGGGCGAGAACGGCGAGGAACTGCTGCTGGCGGTGCTCGGCTCCGGCCTGGGCATCCTGCGCGGCGACCAGGTCAAGCCGCGGGTGCTGTCCTCGATGACGGCGGAGGCCTACGCGAAGGCCCTGGAGAAGCGGCTGCTGATCATCACGAAGGCCAACTCGCGCGCGACCGTGCACCGCTCGGCCTACCTCGACTACATCGGCTTCAAGCAGTTCGACGCCGACGGCAACGTGATCGGCGAGAAGCGCTTCCTCGGGCTGTTCTCCTCGGCGGCGTACCGCACCAGCGTGCGCGACCTGCCGGTGGTCAAGCGCAAGGTCGCGGAGGTGGTCGAGCGCTCCGGGCTGTCGCCGCGCTCCCACTCCGGCAAGGACCTGATGGAGACCCTGGAGACGTACCCGCGCGACGAGCTCTTCCAGATCGGCACCGAGGAGCTCTACAAGTCGGCCATGGGCGTGCTGCGCCTGGCCGGGCGCCGCCAGCTCAAGGTCTTCCTGCGCCGCGACGCCTACGGCCGGTTCATCTCCTGCCTGGTCTACCTGCCCCGTGACCGGTTCACCACCGCCAACCGGCTGCGCATCCAGCAGATCCTGCTCGCCGAGCTCAACGGCATCGGCGTGGACTACACCACCCGGGTGAGCGAGTCGAAGTTCGCCCGCGTGCACTTCATCGTGCGCACCGAGCCCGGCAACCCGCCGGGCGACATCGACGTCGACGACCTCACCGAGCGCCTGTCCGAGGCGACCCGCCTGTGGGACGACGACTTCCGGCTGGTGCTGGAGCGCAAGCTCAACGACGAGCACCAGGCGAAGGTGCTCTACCAGCGCTACGGCTCGGCGATCTCGGACACGTACAAGGACGAGCACACGCCCTACGAGGCGGTCAAGGACGTCGCGAAGCTCGAGCTGCTCGACGAGCCCGGGCAGCTGGTCATGCACGTGTACCGCCGCCGGCAGGACGAGTCCGACATCCGCTTCAAGGTGTTCCGGTACGGCGAGCCGATGATCCTCTCGGCCGTCCTGCCGGTGCTGCACTCACTCGGCGTGCAGGTCACCGACGAGCGGCCCTACGAGGTCGTCCGCTCGGACAGCACGATCTACCTGTACGACTTCGGCCTGCAGCTGCCGTCGGACTCCCGCCCCATCGTGGACGTGCGGCCCCACCTGGAGAACGCGTTCTCGGCGACGTGGCGCGGCGAGGCGGAGGTCGACAACTTCAACACCCTGGTGATCAAGGCCGGCCTCACGTGGCGTGAGGTCGTCGTGCTGCGCGCGTACGCCAAGTACCTGCGCCAGGCCGGCACCGTCTTCTCCCAGGACTACATGGAGACGACGCTGCTGTCCTACCCCGCGATCGCCTCCAAGCTCGTCGCGCTCTTCGCCGCCCGCTTCGACCCCCGGCTGCAGATGTCCGAGGCGACCCGCTCGGTGCAGTCCAAGGAACTGGTCACGGCGATCAACGCCGACCTCGAGCAGGTCACGAGCCTCGATCAGGACCGGATCCTGCGCTCGTTCCTGCACCTGATCCAGGCCACGCTGCGCACCTCGTTCTACCAGCGCGGCGACGGCGGGCGCCCGAAGTCCTACACCGCCTTCAAGATCGACCCGCAGTCGATCCCGGATCTGCCGGCTCCCCGGCCGCGTTTCGAGATTTTCGTGTACTCCCCGAGGTTCGAGGGCGTGCACCTGCGCTTCGGCACCGTCGCCCGCGGCGGTCTGCGCTGGTCGGATCGGCGTGAGGACTTCCGGACCGAGATTCTGGGTCTGGTCAAGGCGCAGATGGTGAAGAACGCGGTCATCGTGCCGACCGGTGCCAAGGGCGGGTTCGTGCTCAAGCAGAACCCGGGCGACCGTGACGAGGCGGTGGCCTGCTACCAGCTGTTCATTTCGGCGCTGTTGGACGTCACCGACAACCTCGACGGCGGCAAGGTCGTCGCGCCGCCCGACGTGGTGCGCCACGACCCCGACGACCCCTATCTGGTTGTGGCGGCGGACAAGGGCACGGCGACGTTCTCCGACATCGCCAATGAGATCTCCATGCGGTACGGGTTCTGGCTCGGTGACGCGTTCGCGTCGGGCGGTTCGGCCGGGTACGACCACAAGAAGATGGGCATCACCGCCAAGGGCGCCTGGGAGTCGGTGAAGCGGCACTTCCGTGAGCTCGGCGTGGATACCCAGGCGACCGAGTTCACCGTGGTCGGCGTCGGCGACATGTCGGGAGACGTGTTCGGCAACGGCATGCTGCTCTCGCCGCACATCCGGCTGGTGGCGGCGTTCGACCACCGGCACATCTTCATCGATCCGGTGCCGGATGCGGCGTCGGGGTTTGCTGAGCGGTCGCGGTTGTTCGCGTTGCCGCGTTCGTCGTGGGATGACTACGACCGGTCGAAGATCTCGGCGGGTGGTGGGGTGTATCCGCGTACGGCCAAGTCGATTGTTCTGTCCGAGGCCGCCCGCGCGGCGTTGGGTATCACTGCCGTCGGGCCGCTGGCCCCGAATGATGTCATGCATGCGATTTTGGCCGCGCCGGTGGACCTGTTCTGGAACGGCGGTATCGGCACTTATGTCAAGGCGACCGGCGAGTCGCAGGCCGACGTGGGCGACAAGGCCAACGACTATGTCCGTGTCAACGGCCGGGAGCTGCGTGCGAGGGTGGTCGGCGAGGGCGGCAACCTTGGCCTGACGCAGCGTGGCCGGATCGAGTACGCGCTCAACGGCGGCCGTATCGCCACCGATTTCATCGACAACTCGGCCGGCGTCGACTGCTCCGATCACGAGGTCAACATCAAGATCCTGCTCGACCGCGCGGTCAACGCCGGCGAGCTCGAGCCGGCCGAGCGCAACCCGCTGCTGGCCGGGATGGCCGACGAGGTCGGCGAGCTGGTCCTGCGCGACAACTACGACCAGGCGACGGCCCTGGGCAACGCCCGCGCACAGTCCCGCTCCCTGCTGCCGGTGCACAAGCGGCTCATTGCCGACCTCGAGCACCGGGGCCAGCTCAACCGGGAGCTGGAGGGCCTGCCGAGCGACGAGGAGCTCGACGTGCGCGCGGCCACCGGCGTCGGCCTGACCTCGCCGGAGTTCGCCGTCCTGCTCTCGTACGTCAAGATCGTGCTCGAGCACGAGATCCTCGACTCCGACCTGCCCGACGAGGACTGGACCAACGAGGTCCTGGTCGGGTACTTCCCGACCGCCCTGCGCGAGCGCTTCGCCGAGGCGATGGCCGAGCACCCGCTGCGCCGCGAGATCGTCACCACCGCGATCGTCAACGAGGCGGTCAACCGCGGCGGCACGTCGTTCTTCCACCGCGCTTCGGAGGAGACCGGCGCCGGCGCCGCCGACGTGCTGCGCGCCTCGGTCGTCATCCGCGAGGTGTACAACCTGGGCGACCTGCGCCGCGCGGTCGAGTCGCTGGACAACCAGATCCCGACCCCGTCGCAGACGGCGGTGTACCTGGAGATGCGCCGCCTGCTCGACCGGGCGGTGCGCTGGCTGGTCTCCAACCGCCGCCTGCCGATCGACGTGCCCGGCGAGATCGCTCGGCTGCGCCCCGGCATCGCCCGCCTGCTGCCGCAGCTGGACACCCTCTTCCGCGGCCGCGAGCGCGATGCCCTGCGCGCCAACGCCGAGGGCCTGCGCGAGCTCGGCCTGCCGGAGGAGATCGCCGACACCACCACCCGGATCATGTACGGCTTCGGCCTCCTCGACATCGTCGAGGTCGCCTCGGCCACCGGCCGCGACGTGAACGAGGTCGCGACGGTCTACTACCTGCTGTCCGAGCGCTTCCGCGTCGACGACCTGCTGTCGCGGATCTCGGCCCTGCCGCGCGAGGACCGCTGGCAGACCCTGGCCCGCATGGCGCTGCGCTACGACCTCTACGCCGCGCTCGCGGCTCTCACCGCCGAGGTCCTCAACGCCACCTCCCGGGAGGCGGACCCGGAGGCGCGGGTGCACGAGTGGGAGCAGAGCAACGCGACGTCGATCGCCCGCACCCGCAACACCCTCGGCGAGTTCGGCGACTCGCCGGGGGACCTGGCCGCGATCTCGGTGCTCCTGCGCCAGATCCGCACGCTGGTCCGCGCCTCGGCGGCCTAGCGGTTCGCTTGTTTCCGGAGCCCGGGCCCGCGTTCACGACGCGGGCTCGGGCTTTTGCGACATGTCGGGCGCTGGCGCGCCACGACATGTCGGATTTATACCCTGACAGGCGATAAATCGGCATCGAAGGTTGCGCAAGCGACGAAATGCGCCCGCGATTGCGCGCAAGGCGGCCGGGCGAACACCGCGACGCCGCTCGGCGAGCACGCCGCGAGACGGCTTGGCGGGAGCGGGACGCCGCTCGGCGCACGCGCCGCGAGACCGCTTGGGCGACCGCGACGCCGCTCGGCGAACGCGTCGCGGGGCCGGCTGTGCGGGGGCGGGACGCCGTCCGGCGCACGCGCCGCGGGACGGCTGGGCGAACCGCGACGCCGTCCGGCGAACGCGCCGCGGGGCCGGCTGTGCGGGGGCGGGACGCCGTCCGGCGCACGCGCCGCGGGACGGCTGGGCGAACCGCGACGCCGTCCGGCGAACGCGCCGCGAGACGGCCGGGCGGGACCGGTGCCGGGCGTGTGCCAAGTTGCGGGCGGCGTGGAAGTTTCACGCGGTGGAGCCGAAGACCTCCTCGCGTACCGCATCCAGGCCCGTCAGAATCGCGCCGTTCAGCACCGGCTCCGAAGCGACCTCCGTGGGCACCACCCGCGGGGAGACCACTGCGATGGCGGCGACCTCATGCTGTACACGCTGAGCCAGATCGGCGCCGCCCGCCTGTCCGATCTCGCCGGCCAGCACCACCAGCTCCGGGTCGAGGACCAGGCCCACCGAGGCCACGCCGAGGGAGATGCGGCGGGCGAGCTCGTCCAGGAACGGGCTGCCGGCGGTGCCGGCGGCGATCGCGGAGCGCACGGCGTCCGCGGCGCCGGCGGCCTTGAAGCCGTGTGTCTTGGCGATCGCGCGTACCGCGGCGGCGTCGACCAGGGTCCGGAAGCCGCTCTTCGAACGGCGGGACACGTCGCGGCTCACCTGGGTGCCGGCCACCGGCAGGTAGCCGATCTCGCCCGCCGCGCCTACGCTGCCGCGGTGCAGACGGCCGCCCAGCACGACGGCGGTGCCGACGCCACGGTCGAGCCAGACGAGCACGAAGTCCTGCGCGCCGATCGCGGCGCCGCTGTGCTGCTCGGCGATGGCGGCCAGGTTGACGTCGTTCTCGAACACGACCGGGCGGTCGAGGTCCTCGCGCAGGGCGGTCAGCAGGCCGCGGTGCCAGCGCGGCAGGTCCCAGGCGAAGGTGATCTCGCCGCTCTTCGGGTCGACCAGGCCGGGCGTGCCGAGCACGATGCGCCGCAGCCGCTCGATCGGCGCGCCGGCGACCGAGGCGGCCTCCACCACCGCGGCGTGTACCACCTTGACCGGGTCGTCGCCGTCGCCGATCGCCACGTCGGTGCGGCCCACGATGTTGCCCGTGATGTCCGCAACACCGGCGACGACGTGCGCGGGGCCGGCATCGACGCCGACCACGTACGCCGTGGCGGGGACGACCGCGTACATCTGGGCGTTGGGGCCGCGCCCGCCGGCCTGCTCGCCGACGCGGGCCACCAGTCCGCGCTCTTCCAGGCGCTCCACCAGCTGCGATGCGGTGACCTTGGACAGGCCGGTCAGCTCGCCCAGCTGCGCGCGGGTCAGCGGGCCCCGGCTCAGCAGCAGCTCGAGGGCGGCCCGGTCGTTGAGGGCGCGCAGCAGTCGGGGCGTGCCGGGCAGTCTGGCAGAACTCATGGTGACGTACACCCCTAGTATTTAGGAAACTTTCCTATTAGCGTGCCACAAGCAACCTATTGGGAGAGCGTACGGTCGGACCACCCACTCGGCCTACGCACAACTGGTCAAGAAGCTCTTACGATCGTGGATAGCGCATCGGACGAGTGTGCAGGATCGGGCCTCGACGACGCCGTCGGCCGATGCTGCGGACGCGTCCGCGCTGAGGGGGGAACATCGTGTCGACCGATCCCGGACTCCGCCGGCTGGCCCTGGGCACGCTGCTGGGCGCCTTCAGCGGGGAGCAGGCCCCGGCATGGGCCGTGGACCTCCTCGCCGAGGGGATGGCCGGGCACCTGCTCTTCGGCTTCAACATCGTCGAGCGCGACCAGCTCGCCGCGCTCACGTCGAGCCTGCACGCGGCGCGCGATGGCGTCCTCATCGCCATCGACGAGGAGGGCGGCGACGTCACGCGGCTGGCGCACCGCTCCGGAAGCCCGTATCCGGGCAACGCCGCGCTGGGCGCCCTCGGCGATCCCGCCGTGACCCGCAGGGTGTACCGCACGATCGGCGCCGAGCTCGACCAGTTGGGCATCAACCTCAATCTGGCGCCCACCGTTGACGTGAACACCGCGGACGACAATCCCATCATCGGTACGCGCAGCTTCGGCGCCGACCCGATCGCCGTCGCCACGCACACCGCCGCCGCCGTCCTCGGCCTGCAGGGCGCGGGCGTCGCGGCGTGCGCCAAGCACTTCCCCGGCCACGGCGCGACGCTGGCCGACTCGCACCTGGAGCTGCCGACCGTCGACATCGACGCCGCCCTCCTGCACGGCCGGGAGCTGCCGCCGTTCGTCGCCGCGATCGAGGCCGGCGCCAAGTCGATCATGACCGCGCACATCCGCGTGCCGGCCCTCACGGGCGACGCCCCGGCGACCTTCAGCCGCGCCGTCCTCGTCGACCTGCTGCGCCGCGACCTGGGCTTCACCGGCGTGGTCGTCACCGACGCCCTGGAGATGCTCGGCGCGGCCCGCTACGCCGGCGGCATCCCGGCCGGCGCAGTGCTCGCCCTGGCCGCGGGCGCCGACCTGCTGTGCATCGGCGCGGACATCGACGAGCAGATCACCAACGCCTGCGCCGACGAGATCGTGGCCGCGGTACGGGACGGGCGCCTGCCGGCCGATCGCCTCGAGGAGGCCGTGGCCCGTGTCGCCGACCTCTCGGCCTGGACGCGCAGCGGCGACCGCACCGACCGGGAGGAGCCCGGCCTGGGGTACCCGGCGGCGCTGGGCGCGGTACGCATCGAGGGCAGCCACGAGCGGGGCGCCGCGCCGCTGATCGTGCAGCTGGAGTCGGAGTCCTCGATCGCCGCGGGCCGCGTGCCCTGGGGCCTCGGCCCGCACGTCAACGGCACCGAGCAGGTCCGCATCGTCGCCGAGAAGGCCGACCCGGCCGAGCTGCTCGCCCGCGCGGGCGGGCGGCCGATCGTGATCGTGGGGCGCAACGTGCACCGGCTGGCGGGCACGCGGGCGCTGGTCGAGGCGCTGACCGCCACGCACGCGGTGACCGTGGTCGAGATGGGGTGGCCGTCGTCGTGGCGGCCTCGGGGTGCGCGGGCTTTCATCACCACGTGGGGCGCGAGCCACGCGAACGGCCGCGCCGCCGCCGAGACCCTGGGCCTCGCCGCCTAGCTCGGCGCCGTCCTCGCAGCTGACGCCGCCTCCCACATGGCGGCGGGCCGGCATTTTCTTTCCGTGATCATGCGTTCTCGGCCCTGTTCAAGGCCGGTTGTACATCATCGTGGAGACATAACGTACAGGCAGTTGCCAGGTGCCGAACGGGCCGGATGGCGCCGGATGCCGGGCGTGGCCAGCTCGCGCCGCCGGCCCGCTTGCGCGCTTCGTGGGAGCCAGGCAGGTGTCGAGCGGGCCGAATGGCGTCAGATGCCGAGCGCGCCGGACGGCGCCAGGTGCCCGAGCGCGCCCGGCGGCCGAATCGCGATGAAATTTCGCCTGCCAGGGTATAAATCCGACATGTCGTGGCGCGTCAGCGCCCGACATGTCGCGAATCGCCGAACGCTGCGTGCCGGGTGAGGGAGGCGACGTTGTACGCGCGAGGGGTGCGGGCGAGGAGGTCAGCGGGCGTCGCGGCGCTTCATTGACCAAAATGACGCGAGCACCACGAGAGCCACGACCGCGATGATCACCAGGCCGCCCTGCTCCCAGCTGCCTGAGAAGCCGGCCTTCGGCACGCAGCCCACCCTGCACGACGCCACGTCGGTCTCGAAGGTGTAGCTCTTCGTGAGCCACGCCGAGATGTACGGGAAGAGCCGGTACTTCTGCGAGTAGTCGACGGTCTGGATGACGCTGAAGAGCACGAGGGTGCCCAGCTCGTACACCAGCAGGTACGCCATCCCGACGCCCAGGGCCGTGGACGTGTGCCGGCCGAGTGAGGCGATCGCGAAGCCCAGTGCCGTGCCGGCGATCGCCAGCAGGACGACCCGCACGCCGGTGAGCAGCAGCGAGCCGAACTCCCCGGCCGTCATCTGGCTGACTGTGCCGTTGCCCGCCGCCACGGCCATGAAGGCGGCGGTCCAGACACCGAGGTACACCACGGAAATGGCGCCGACGCCCGCGCAGGCGGCCAGCAGCTTGGCGGCCAGGACCGAGCCGCGGCGGGGTGCCCACAGCAGTAGGTTAGCCATCCCGCCGGAGCTCCACTCGACGCCGACGAACGAGGCGCCGACGACGAAGCCGGCGAGGGTGAGCACGATCGCGGCGGTGTAGAACAGCGACGGCCACTGGCGGTGGAACGAGAAGCCGTAGTCGAGCAGCGACTCGGTGGTCGGGCGCGGGCCGTAGTCGCAGCCGCGCGGGAAGGACTCGTGCTCGTTGGCGTTCTCGAGGCCGGACTGGACCTTGGAGCAGCGGTCGACGTTCTGGTCCCAGATCTCGGCCGCGGAGGCGGCGTTGACGCGCGCGGACTCGACCTCGGCCGGGGTGGGCGTGCTGCGGGTGAGCGTGAAGCCGAACGTGAGCAGCGCCAGCAGGGTCGCGATGAGGACAAGGGTCACGAGCGTGACGCGGCGGCTGAACAGGCGCGACCATTCGGCCGCGAACAGGCGGGTCATGCCTTTTGCTCCTCGTCGGACCAGTCCGAGTCGTCGACCGGGCGGAAGGTGCCGCGGCGGGGGCCGCCGCCGGTGAGGCTCAGGAACGCGTCCTCGAGCTGGGCGACCGGTGCGAGCTCGCGCACCCACAGGCCGTTGACGCCGAGTGCGTGCGACACCCAGGACGCGTCGGCGAGGTCGTGCACGATGATGTGGTCGCCGGCGACGCTGACGTCGGCGCCGGCCTCGGTGAGGATCTCGGCGGCGCGGTGATGGTCGTCGACGCGCACCCGGTAGGCGCCCTTGTCGGCGACGGCGAGCACCTGCGACACGGCGCCGGCGCCCACGGTGCGGCCGCGGGAGATGATCGTGACGGAGTCGCAGATCTGCTGGATCTCGGCCAGGATGTGGCTGGAGATCACCACGGTCATGCCGCGGTCGGCCTGCGCACGCAGCAGGTCGCGCATCTCGCGGATGCCCGCCGGGTCGAGGCCGTTGTTCGGCTCGTCCAGGATCAGCAGCTCCGGGTCCTTCAGCAGCGCGGAGGCGACGGCGAGGCGCTGGCGCATGCCCAGGGAGTAGGAGCGGACCTGGTCCTCGGCGCGGTCGGCGAGCCCGACCTGGTCGAGGACGATCCCGATCCGGTCCTTCGGCACGCCACCGGCCTTCGCCAGTAGTGCGAGAGTTTTGTACGCCGTGAAGTTGCCGAAGAACGCCGGCGCCTCGACGATCGCGCCGACGCGGGGCGCGACCTGGGCCTGACGGCGCGGCACGGGCTCGCCGAGGATGCGCATCGATCCGCCGTCGGCGCGCAGCAGCCCGAGCGCGGTCTTCAGCGTGGTCGACTTGCCGGAGCCGTTCGGGCCGAGGAATCCGTGGATCTGGCCGGGCTCGACGAGCATGTCGAGCCGGTCGATCGCGGCCCGCGGTTTGCCGAACACGCTCTGATATGTCTTGACCAGACCGCGTATTTCCAATGCTGGTGTCATCCCCGCGCACATTACGGGTTTGCTCACGCGCGCGGGGCCCCGGCAGTCGTCGATGGACCGGCCGTGGTTGGATTGGCACGTGTCAGATGACCTTGTCATCGCGGTGGAGAATGCGACGGTCACCCGCAACCGCAACGACCTGATCCGCTCGGTGAGCTGGCAGGTCGAGCTCGACGAGCGGTGGGTCATCCTCGGGCCCAACGGCGCGGGCAAGACGACGTTGCTCAACCTGGCCGGCGCGCGGATGTACCCGACCCGCGGCTCGGTCAGCATCCTCGGCGAGCGCCTCGGCCGGACCAACATCGCCGAGCTCAAGACGCGCCTCGGGTTCACCTCCAACGCCCTGCTGCTGCCGACCGACGAGACCGCGCGCGACGTCGTGCTCACCGCGTCCTGGGCGGTCATCGGGCGCTATCGCGAGCACTACGACCCGATGGACGAGGCGCGGGCCATGTCGCTGCTGGATCAGTTCGGCGTCGCGGCCCTCGCCGACCGGCTCTACGGCACGCTGTCGGAGGGCGAGCGCAAGCGGGTGCAGATCGCCCGTGCGCTCATGGCCGACCCGGAGCTGCTGCTGCTCGACGAGCCCACCGCCGGGCTGGACCTCGGCGCCCGCGAGGACCTGGTGCGCCGCCTCGCCGACCTCGCCGCCGACCCCGACGCGCCGGCGCTGGCGCTCGTCACCCACCACGTCGAGGAGATCCCGCCGGGCTTCACGCACGCGATGCTGATGCGTGACGGCGGCGTGGTGGCCCAGGGGCTGCTCCGGGACACCATCACCGCCGACAACCTGTCCAAGGCGTTCGGCGTGCCGCTGCGGCTGTCGACGATCGACGGCCGCTTCCACGCCCAAGGCGCCTAGCGGGTTCAGGCGCCCTTGAAGTCGGGCTTGCGCTTCTCCACGAACGCGGCCATGCCCTCGGCCTTGTCCTCGGTGGCGAACAGCGCCGCGAAGAGCTGGCTCTCCCACGCCAGGCCCGAGGCGAGGTCCATGTCGAGGCCGCCGTCGACCGCCTGCTTGGCGGCGCGCAGCGCCACCGCCGGGCCGTTGACGTAGGGCCGCACGAGCGCGAGGGCGGCCTCGTAGACCTGCTCCCGCGGTACCACTCGATCCACGAGACCCATCGCGAGCGCCTCGTTGGCGGGCACGAACCGGCCCGACATGATCAGGTCCTTGGCGCGGGCCGGGCCGACGAGGCGGGCCAGCCGCTGTGTGCCGCCGGCCCCCGGGATGATGCCCAGGGTGATCTCCGGCTGGCCCAGCGTCGCGTCCTCGGCGGCGACCCGCCAGTCCGCGGTGAGCGCCAGCTCGCAGCCGCCCCCGAGCGCATAGCCGGTGACCGCCGCGACGACCGGCTTCGGGATCCGGGCGACCGCGTCGAACGCGCCGGAGAGCCGCCCGGCGCGGGCGGCCATCGCGGCGTAGCCCATGCCGGCCATCTCCTTGATGTCGGCGCCGGCGGCGAAGACCTTCTCGCCGCCGTAGAGCACGACCGCGCGCACGTCGTCGCGCGCGGAGGCCTCCTGTGCCGCGGCCCGCAGCTCCTCCTGAACCTGGATGTTCAGGGCGTTCATCGGCGGGCGGTCGAGCCGGATCGTGCCGATGCCGGCGTCCACCTCCAGCCGCACGAGGGGGCTACTCCCGGTTTTCACCGCGTCCACAGTGTCTCCTCAACGTCGTTGTCGTTGCCTGGAGCGTATTCGGCGGTACCTTCAGAGGTGCCATGGCCACCACGTACTACCGCGACAACGTGGTGCACATCAGCTCCGGCGGTGTGCGCGTCGCTGATGCTTGGTACCCACTGGAAACCCTGAGCTACATCTGGCACGAGCGAACCGGCCGCCTGCGCCACGGCGCGTACATGTTCGCCACCCGCGGCGGCGCCGTGCTGGTCGTCCTGGGCCTGCTCGTGGCGGCCGGGATGTTCGCGCGCCGGATCGACTTCAGCGGCGACCAGCAGACGATGTACATCGCCGGCGGCATCCTCGCCGTCATCGTCATCGGCGGCATCGTCGCGTTCAGCGTCGAGGGCCTGCTGGATCTGCTGGACCGGGCGCACGACCACGGCAAGGGCGTGCACGAGATCTGGGTGCGCACGGCCGCCGGGGACTCGATGATCTATTCGACCACGGACTCGCCCAAATTCGGGCAGATCTATCGAGCGCTGCAGCGGGCGGTCGAACAGTCCGCCTAGACTGCGCGGCATGGTGGCCCTGGGCGTCGACTTCGGCACGTCGCACACGGTGGCGGTGGCGCGCTGGCCGGACGGGCGCGCCCGCCCGCTGCTCTTCGACGGCTCGCCCCTGCTGCCCTCCGCGGTGTCGATGGAGCAGCAGGGCCTCGTCGTGGGCCGCGACGCGGTGCACAGCGCCCGCCGCGCCCCGGAGAGCTTCGAGCCCAACCCGAAGCGGCGCATCGACGACGGCTCGGTGCTGCTCGGCGAGCACGACGTGCCCGTGCAGCAGATGATGACGGCGGTGTTCCAGCGCGTCCTCGCCGAGTTCACCCGCACCGCGGGTGGCGCGCCGAGTGCCGTGACGGTCACCCACCCCGCCGGCTGGGCCTCCACGCGGCGCAACGCCCTCAAGGATGCGGTACGCCGGGCCGGCCTCCCCGAGGTCGCCCTCGTGCCCGAGCCGGTCGCCGCGGCCACCTACTTCGTGCGCGTGCTGCGCAACATGGTCCCGGTCGGCTCGTCCGTGGTCGTCTACGACCTGGGCGCGGGCACGTTCGACGGCAGCGTCGTGGCCCGCACCACGGCCGGCTTCGAGGTGCTCGCCGTCGGCGGCCGCGACGACCTCGGCGGGCTGGACTTCGACGAGCTCGTCGTCGGGCTGATCGGCCGCGCCCTGCCGGCCGAGGACTGGCAGCGGGTGACCGCCGACCCGCGCGCCGCGCGCCAGGTGCGCGAGGAGGCGCGCGAGGCCAAGGAGCGGCTATCGCGCTCGGCGTCGGCGACGGTGATGGTGCCGCTGGTCGACCGGGACGTGCAGCTCACCCGGGAGGAGTTCGAGACCGCCGCCCGGCCGCTCGTGGAGCGCTCGGTGCGCGTCCTCGCCGAGACGCTGCGCCTGTCGCGGCTCACCCCGGACCGCGTCGCCGGGATCTTCCTGGTCGGCGGGGCCAGCCAGATGCCGCTCGTGGCCACGGAGCTGCACCGCGAGTTCGGGCGGCCGCCGGTGACGATCGAGCAGCCGGAGATGGTGGTCGCCGAGGGATCGGTGCTCGTCGGCCGCGCGGTGCAGACGCGCGCGGGCCGCCCGGTCGCGGAGAAGACGTCGGGCTCCGGCTCCCTCGCCCTACCGGCCTCGCCCGCCCCGTCCGTGTCCGGCCCTCCGGTTTCACCCGGTCCGTCGGCCATCGCCCAGGTTTCGCCCGGTGCGGTGCCGCTCAGCCCGGCGCCGGTGCCGCCTGTGCAGCGCCGGCCGCCGGTGTCGCCGCCGCCCGTGGCTTATCCGCCGCGGCCCGTATTCCTGCCTCCGCCGCAGCCGCAGGTCGTGTACCAGCCCGTGTACGCACTGCCGCCGATGATGCCGATGCTGCCCCCGGTGCGCCTGCGGCCGCCGTGGTCGATCCGGTGGCCGGCCGGGTTCATGACCACTTACTCGGTCCTGCTGTACGTCCTGACGGCGGTGCTGCTGCTCTTCGCGGGCGTCATCCACCTCGGAGACCCCTCGGATGTCAAGCTCACCCAGGCGCAGGTCGACGAGATCACCGATGCCTGCCTGCAGTGGGCCGGCATCTGCGTGGTGCTCGCCACGCTACTGATCAACGGCGCGCGGAGGCTACGGCGGCCGGCGGCCGGGCACCTGTGGTACCCCTTGGCGCTGGTCCTGATCGTCGCCGTGTCCAACCTTGGGTTGATCCAGTTCAGCCAGCGGTTCTGGCCGTTGGTGGCCGTCCCGGCGGTGGTGTTCGCCCTGTCGGCCGCCGCGCTGGTGCTGCCCGGCTCGCAACGGTGGATGCGCCGCCCGCCCAAGCCGCCGTCGCTGAAGGCCATCCAGTCCGACACCGGGCCCGCGCGGCCGCCGACGGGCTAGTCCCGTCCGCCTAGACTCCGGGGCATGCCTACGCCAGGGATCCGGCTCGGGGTCGACTTCGGCACCTCGAACACCGTCGCGGTGGTGCGGTGGCCGGACGGCCGGTCCCGGCCCCTGATCTTCGACGGCTCGCCCCTGCTGCCCTCGGCCGTCTACGCCGAGCCCGGCGGCGCGATCATCGTCGGCCGCGACGCGGTGCACAGCGCGCGGCTCGACCCGGCCCGCTTCGAGCCCAACCCGAAGCGGCGCATCGACGATGGTACGGTGCTGCTCGGCGACCGCGAGGTGCCGGTCAACGAGCTGATCGCCGCGGTGCTGCGCCGGGTCCGCGACGAGTGGGTGCGCACCGTCGGCGACGGCGTGCCCGACGTGACGGTGACCGTGCCCGCCTCGTGGGGCGCGACCCGGCGCCTGTCGATCGCCGACGCGGCCGCCGCGGCCGGGCTGGGCCGGGTGCGCCTGGTGCCCGAGCCGGTGGCCGCCGCCGCGTACTTCACCCAGGTCCTCGGCCATGACGTGCGGGTCGGCTCGGTCGTCGTGGTGTACGACTTCGGGGCGGGCACCTTCGACGCGAGCGTGGTCGCGCGCACCGCCGACGGCTTCGAGGCGCTCGCCGTCGACGGCCGCGACGACATCGGCGGCGTCGACCTGGACAACGCCGTCGTCTCGCACATCGGCACCCTCGTCGAGCCGCAGGCGCCGCAGGAGTGGGCGCGGCTGATGCACCCGCAGACCGTCGAGGACCGCCGGCACCGCCGCCTGCTGTTCGACGACGCGCGGGTGGCGAAGGAGCGCCTGTCGCGCCAGCCGGCGTCGGACATGACGATCCCGCTGCTCAACGTGGACGTACACCTGACGCGGGAAGAGCTCGAGCGCCTCGCCCTGCCGATGCTCAAGCAGACGGTGCGCGTGACCGAGGGCGTGATGCGCTGGGCGCAGCTGCCCGAGGACGTGGTCGCCGGCGTGTTCCTGGTCGGCGGGTCCAGCCGGATGCCGCTGGTGGCGACGCTGCTGCACCGCGAGCTGCACCGGGCGCCGGTCGCGATCGAGCAGCCAGAGCTGGTCGTCGCCGAGGGCAGCATGCTGGCCGGCTCGACGGCCGGCCCGGCCGGCGGCTCGCCCGCGCCCGGGCCGACGACCGGGGTGCTGCCCCAGGTGACCGGACTGTCCTGGCAGCCCGGCCCGCCTGCCTCGCCGGTGTCCCAGCCGATCTCCGCGCCCCCGGCCGAGGTCTTCACCATGCCCCCGTCCGGCGGCTTCGGCACGCCTCCCGTGTCCGCGCCCCCGGACGCCGGTGCCACGCCGGTGTGGCCCGAGAACCCGAGCCCGGTCTACCCCGTCTCGGCGCCCCCTCCGGTCTCCGCACCCCCGGCGCAGGTCTCCGCGCCCCCCGTGTCGGCGCCGCCCAACCGGCCTGCGAGCCCGGGGCGGGTGTTCGTGTCCGGCGGCGGGATTCCCGAGGCCTCGACGCGCTACGACGAGTTCGGCCAGGCGTTGCGCTACGACAGCCCGCCGCCGCCGATCAAGCCGGTCGCGCCTCCGCCCGTCCCACAGCAGCAGCGCGTCGCGCCGCCGAAGCCGCCGGTAAGCCAGCCGGCGGTGCCGGCGCGGCCGCCGCAGCGGGACACGAAGGTGTACGAGGGCACGCGCCCGCGCCGCAGCCCGGGCGCCCGGGCGATCCGGACCCTGCTCGTGCTCGTGCTGCTGGTCGTCACGCCGCTGGCGGCCGGGTGCGTGTCGTACCGCCTGACGACCGACCACTGGCCCGAGCCGGTCGCGAGCTGGCTCGACTCCGGCAACCCGTGAGTGTGTCCCCGGTCACCCGCACCCGGGAACGTGAGTAGGATTCGCGCATGACGACGATCGACGGGCACGGCGGGGACCTGGCGCTGGCGGCGTTGCGCGGGTTCGGGGTCACCGAGATGTTCACGCTCTCCGGCGGCCACGTCTTCCCGCTGTACGACGCGGCGAAGAGGGCCGGCGTGCGCATCGTCGACGTGCGGCACGAGCAGTCCGCGGTGTTCGCCGCCGAGGCGGTCGCGAAGCTGCAGCGCCGCCCGGGCCTGGCCGTGCTCACCGCCGGGCCGGGCGTGACCAACGGCGTGTCCGGCCTGACCAGCGCGATGTTCAACGGCGCGCCGGTGATCGTGCTCGGCGGACGGGCGCCGCAGTTCCGCTGGGGCTCCGGCAGCCTGCAGGAGATGGACCACCTGCCCGTCGTGCGGGCCGTTACCAAGCACGCCGAGACGATCTTCGCCACCGACGAGGTCTACGCGCGGATGCGTGCCGCGGCCCTGACCGCGCTCACCCCGCACCGCGGGCCGGTCTTCGTCGACCTGCCGCTCGAGGTGGTCTTCTCGACCGCGGACGGCATCGTGGAAGAGCCTTCCGTTGTGGTACCGCTGGAGGAACCCGATTCGGACGAGGTCCACCGCGCCGTCCGCCTCCTGGCCGCGGCGCAGCGGCCCGTCATCGTCGCCGGATCCGACGTCTGGGCCGGCGACGCCACCGCCGCGCTGCGGGAGGCCGCCGAGGCGCTGCGCATCCCGGTCTTCGCCAACGGCATGGGGCGCGGCACGCTGCCGCCCGGCCACCCGCTCGCCTTCGCGCGGGCGCGCAAGCCCGCGTTCGGCGGCGCCGACGTCGTCGCGGTCATCGGCACCCCGCTGGACTTCCGGCTCGGCTTCGGCGACTTCGGCGGCGCACAGGTCGTGCACGTCACCGACGCGGCCGCGCAGAAGGCCGGGCACGTCGCGCCGGCCGCCGCGCCCGCGGGCGACCTGCGGCTGATCCTGTCGGCCTTCGCGGCGTACGGCGGGCTGATCGCCGACCACGAGGAGTGGATCGCCACGCTGCGCGCCGCGGAGAACGCCGCCAAGGCGAAGGAGGCCGACGCGCTCGAGGCCGACACCGACCCGATCAAGCCCAGCCGCATCTACGGCGAGCTGCGCAAGGTCCTGGCCGAGGACGCGGTGACCATCGGCGACGGCGGGGACTTCGTCTCCTACGCCGGCAAGTACCTGGAGCCCGCCCGCCCCGGCACGTGGCTCGACCCGGGCCCGTACGGCTGCCTCGGCACCGGCATGGGCTACGCGATGGGCGCCAGGATCACGTACCCGGACCGCCAGATCTGCGTGCTCATGGGCGACGGCGCCGCCGGGTTCTCGCTCATGGACGTCGAGTCGCTCGTACGCCAGCAATTGCCCGTCGTGATCGTCGTCGGCAACAACGGCATCTGGGGCCTGGAGAAGCACCCGATGCGCCAGATCTACGGCTACGACCTGGCGGCCGACCTGCAGCCCGGGCTGCGCTACGACGACGTGGTGAAGGCGCTCGGCGGCGCGGGCGAGACGGTGGAGAAGCCCGGGGACCTGGCGGGGGCGCTGGGGCGCGCGTTCGCGTCCGGCGTGCCGTACCTGGTGAATGTGCTCACCGATCCGGAGGACGCCTACCCCCGCTCGTCGAACCTGGCCTGAGCCACCTTGTGGGTGGGCTGGCCGGTGTTACCTCGTGGGTGTGGGTGTACGTCGTGTAGCTGGTGCTTGCGGGCTTTACTCGAGGCCCAGCAGGCGGGGTAGTTCGCCGATCGAGCCGATGACCTCGTTGGCGCCGGCGGCCTGCAGCGCCGCCCGGTCGCCCGCGCCGGTGAGGACGCCGACGAGCAGGCCCGCGCCCGCGCGCTGGCCGGCGATGAGGTCCAGCGGCGTGTCGCCGACGACGAGCATCCGGCGCACGTCCTCGACGCCGAGCTTGAGCGCCGAGACGAGCATGAAGTCGGGGAACGGCCGGCCGCGCCCCGCGTCGGCGGGGGAGAGCACCAGGTCGACCTGCCCCCACCAGCCGAGCGCGTCGATGATCGCCTCCTGCGTGGCGCGGGCGAACCCGGTCGTCAGCGCCACCTTGATCCCGTTGGCGCGCAGTGCTTTGATCGCCTCGATGGCGCCCGGGATCGGCAGCACGGCGCCCTCGTCGACGAGCAGCCCGTAAGCCTCCTCGAAGGTCTCGTTGGCGGCCTGTGCGCGCGCCTCGTCGCCGTCCAGCAGCAGCCGGAACACTTCGATCCGGCTCTGCCCCATCGTCTTGCGCACGACGGCGAGCATGCGCTCGTGTTGCGGGGTGCCCGGTGCCACGCCCTCTCCGGCGAAGGCCACCGTGAAGGCCTGCTCGACCAGGCCGTCATCACGCACCGTAGTGCCTGCCATGTCAATGCAGGCGAGTTGCCACGCGGTCATCCCGCGATGGGAGCATGGCCAGGAGACCGGAGAGTGAACGGCACAAAACCGTCAGAAGGCACCCGTTCAGCGCGGTGCACGGGTCCGCAAATCGGGCCGCGGTTGGGCCCCTTCGGCCCGCCGCGCCGACCGGCCGCTGTCCGCCCGCGACGCTGCCGCCGGCGGCATCCGCCCCCGTTCACGGCATCGCAGCCGCGCTTCCGCGCCGCCAAACGTAACCGAATGCATATCATTGACGTCGATATATTTCTTCTCGCTGGTTTCATTCGTCTTGTAGTTCGGTCACAGTCCGGGTTGTCAGGTCCCGGTTCGGGCGCAGCAGCCACCACGCGGCGGTCACCCAGAGCACCGTCAGGACGCCGCTGCCAAGGATGTCGGTCGGGTGGCGGTACCGCGCCAGCGGCACTCCGATCGCTACGAGCGCGCCGAATGCGAGTACCCACGCGACTCCTAGACCCGCGAGGGCCCATAGGCGCCCGGGCGCGCTCTCTGCTGCCCCCGCTCGCGGCCTTGCGTTGCCCCACCCGACCAGGAAGCGGCGCGGGGCGACCACCGCGTTGAGCTCGTCGGCGACGCCGCGGTCGAGCGACTCCATCGGCACCCATCGCACCCGCACGGCGACCACGAGGCAGCTGAACAGCAGCGCCGCCGCGCCGAAACCCGCCATGCGCCACAGGGCCGCCCGGTCGCTTCTCACGTTTGCCGTCATGCCCAAACTGGGGATGGACAGAACATGACCAACAGCGATCTCCTGAAGACGCTCACGCGGGTCGGCTTCGTCGGGTACGGCCTGCTGCACCTCGCCCTGGCCTGGGTCGCCGCGCAGATCGCGTTCGGCACCGGCGGCAAGGAGGGCGACCAGTCCGGCGCCTTCCGGAAGGTCGCCGAGCAGCCGTTCGGCGCCGTGTTGCTGTGGTTTGTCATCGTCTGCCTAATCGCTCTGGCAGTCTGGCAGGCCATCCTGGCCGCCTGGGGCCACCGCGAGTCACACGGCCGCGACCGCGCCTTCGAGCGCGTCGCGTCGGCGGCCCGGGTGATCATCTACGGCGCCCTGGCGTGGACGGCGGGCAAGGTGGTCGTCGGCGCCCCGTCCTCCAGCGCGCAGCAACAGCAGCAGGCCGCCGCCGGCATCATGGCCAAGCCCGCCGGGGAGTGGCTGGTCGCGCTGATCGGCATCGCCGTCCTCGGATTCGGCCTGGGCATGATCTGGTACGGCTGGAAGCGCAAGTTCGCCCGCAAACTGACCATCGGAGCCGGCCCACACGCCCGCTCGGCCGCGATGCGTGCGGGCCAGATCGGCTACATGGCGAAGGGCGTGGCGTTCGGCATCGTGGGATACCTACTGGTGGAGGCGGCGATCAAGAACGACCCGAGCAAGTCCCGCGGCCTGGACGCGGCATTGCACACCCTCGCCGCCCAGCCGTACGGCAAGTTCCTCCTCCTGGCCGTCGCCCTCGGCGTGGCCGCGTTCGGCGTCTACTGCTTCTTCCAGGCCCGGTACCGCAAGGTCGGCACATGACCCGCCCCGCCTCCTCGCCGCCTCCCTCCAGCGCATCCGCGCACACGCCGCGCGTCCGCGCGTTCTCCCTCGCGTCCTACTCCCACGCATCCCTTCTCGCGCTTCGTTCGCGCGCGGTCTCCCTCGCGCCTCGCTTCCACGCGGCGTATTTCGCACTTTGCTTCCTCGGGCTTTGCTTCAGCGCGGCCTTCGTCGAGCCTCATTTCCGTGTGCCTGGCTTCCGCGCGCCTGGCTTCCGCGCGCTCGGCTCCGGCGCGCCTGGCGCCCGCGCGGTGCTGTTCTCGCCCGGCTCTCGCTGGGGCGCCCGCGCGGCGCGCTCCCGCGCGGCGCGCTCCCGCGCCTTCTCCTCCGAGATCGGCTTCCGCGGGGTGGACGTATGACGAAATCTGCAGTGATCGTCAACCCCTCGAAGGTCGCGGACCTCGACGGGCACCGCCGTGAGATCTACGACGCCCTGGCGGCCGCCGGATGGCCCGAGCCGCTGTGGCTACCCACCACGCCGGACGACCCCGGCCGCGGCATGGCCCGCGCGGCCGCGGCGGCCGGCGCGGAGGTGGTCCTCGTCTGCGGCGGCGACGGCACCGTGATGGCGGCCGCCGGCGAGCTGGCCGGCACCGACGTGGCGGTCGCCCTGGTCCCGTCCGGCACCGGCAACCTCCTCGCCGCGAACCTGGGCATCCCGCGCTCCGTCTCGGGCGCGGTCGCGACCGCCGTGTCGGGCGCCCGGAGGCGCATCGACGTCGGCGAGGTGGAGGGCGCGGGCGTCTTCACCGTGATGGCGGGCATGGGCTTCGACGCCGCGATGGTCGGCGAAGCCCAGGACGAGGCCAAGCGCCGCTACGGCGTGGCCGCGTACGTCGCGTCCGGCCTGCGCAATCTCACCCGCCGCCGCATCTCGGTGCGCATCCGCCTGCACACCGCGGACGGCCCGGAAACCGCGGACAGCGCGAACGGCATGCCAGGCGGCGCGGGGGCGGACCACGCGGCAAACCACGCAGGGGCGGACCAGGTCTCAGGCCCCACAGGGGCGGACGGTGCGACAGACCACGCGACGGGCCGTGCGGAGACGGGCCGCACGACAGGTCCCGCGGGCAAGCCGAGGTGGCTGCGCCGCGAGGCCCAGGCAGTGCTTGTCGCCAACGTGGGCCGGCTGCGGGGCGGCATCCCGCTGCTCCCCGACGCCGAGCCGGACGACGGCCTCCTCGACGTGGCGATTCTCACTCCGAGCCACCTGTCGGACTGGGTGCGGCTGGCCGGAGGCGTCATGCTGCACCGCGGCGGCGCGGCTCACGGCCTGGAGACGTTCCGCGTCCGCGCGGTGGAGATCGTCGCCGACCGCGAAGAACCGTGCGAGATCGACGGCGACGTCGTCGCGCCCGCGCGTCGCCTGGCCGCCCGCGTACGCCCGGGCGCGCTCATCGTCTGCGTCCCGCAGGCCTGACCGTTGCCCCGGCGCCGCCGGGGTGCCCGTCGCTCCTACGCGCCGGGGTTGTCGTCCTCCCGGCGTTTGAGGTCTTCCTCCCAGCGGCGCAGCAGCTCAGCGTCGTTGCGCGACTGGGCGGTGTCGATGCCTCGGAGGAACTCCGGATCGTCGTCCGGCGCCGTCACCCGCCGGCGGCTGCGGCCGCCTGCGACCACCCCCGCCCGCTGCTCGAGCGAGATAGGGCGGCCGGCGAAGAACCACGCGATCGGTCCGATGATCGGCAGGAGCAGGATCACCAGGAACCAGACGGGCCTGGGCAGCCCGCGGATGTCCTCGCGCTCCGAGGACAGGCAGTCGATCAGTGCGATCAGCGTTGCGACCAGCACGATCAAGAAGGGCAGTGCGCGTCCCATGGCGCCATCATGACTCAGCGAAGGGGGTCATGACATCAGCAACAGGGTGGCCATCGCGCAGTACAGCAGGATTAACGTGACCAGGGCGGGCAGCATTCGCCCGGCGGGGGTGGTGACGTCGCGGACGCGGCGGTGGGTGAGCCATACCGCGGCGGCCCAGACGAGCGCGACGGCGGCGAGGGCGGCGGCGGCCGGCAGCCCCTTCAGGTGTACCGCGGACAGGCGCGCAAGCAACAACGCGACCGCGGTGACGGAGACCAGCGTGCGCCGCCACGACAGCTGGGTCCGCTCGATCTGTGCGCCCGGGGGCGGCTGGGGCGCGCTCACAGCAGGGTGGCCACGAGCAGCGCGCCCGCGCCGATGGTGACGACGAGGGCGAGGATGGCCGGAAATCTCGACGGGGGCAGCGCCTCACCCAGCCGCATCGCCCGCTCGCTGCGGGCCCAGTGATCGACCGCGCGGATCGCGACGAGGCCCCCGAGCACGAGCAGTGATATCGCGATCACGTTCCGCAGTCGGTGCTCGGAGAGGAACTGCGCGACCGCGAGCCCGCCGCCGATCAGCGCGAGCGCGGTGCGCAGCCAGGCCAGGAACGTTCGTTCGTTGGCGAGCGAGAACCGGTAGTCGGGTGTGCTGCCGACCGAGCGGACCTCATCGGGATCGAACCAGAGCCGGACCGTCGACCACATCGACATGAAATGTCAGACCTCCTCAGTACAGTCGCCTCGTGTTCCGAACGACACTCGCCGGACTGCGTGCTCACAAGGTACGACTTGTGCTGACCGCGGTCGCCGTCATGATCGGTGTGGGATTCCTCGCCGGCACCCTGGTCTACGGCGACACCGCGCGGGCGGCGTTCTACGACGACCTCGCCCGGGCCGCCCGCAACGTCGACGCGTCGGCGGGCCCCGACCGGGTGCCCTTCGGCGACCGTAGCTCCGGGTTCGCCGAGACCACACGCCGGCTGCCGTTCGACGACCTCGGCACGGTCCGCGACACGCCCGGCGTGGCCCGCGCGGACGGGCGGATGGCCGAGCGGCTGTCGATGCTGGACGGGCAGGGACGCCTGATCGCCAACTTTGGCCGGGCCGGCTGGGCGGTGTCGACCGCGGGCGACGCCTCGCTGTCGATGTTCGACACGTCCGAGGGCCGCCTGCCACAGCGCGACGGCGAGATCGCGGTCGACGCGACCACGGCCGAGGCACACGGCTTCCGCGTCGGCGGCACCGTGTCCGTCGTCGGCCCCGGCGCCCGCCCGGTCGCGCTCACCCTCGTCGGCACGTTCGACCTGGGCGCCAACAAGCGCTTCGCCGGGCTCAGCGTCGCCGCGCTCACCCCCGCCGACATGCGCTCGATCGCCGGCGCCACCGGCTACGCCGAGATCGTCGCGATCGCCGCGCCCGGCGTCGGTGAGGACCAGCTCGCCGCGCGGATGCGCCAGCGCCTCGGCGGCGGCACCTACGTGCTGGACGGCGACGCGCTTCGGCGGGCCTATGCGGTGGCCGCGGCGAAGTACGTCGACGGCTTCCTCGTCGTGCTCTTCGCATTCGGCCTGGTCGCGCTCGCCGTGTCGGTGTTCGTCATCGCCAACACGTTCGCGATCCTGGTCGCCCAGCGGGTGCGGGAGCTGGCCCTGCTGCGCTGCGTCGGTGCGTCGCGCCGCCAGCTGTTCGGCTCGGTCGTGCTCGAGGCCCTCGTCGTCGGCATCGTGGCCTCCGCCGGCGGCCTGCTAGCCAGCGCCGGCGTGGGCTGGGTCCTGCTCGTGGGCCGCGACGCGCTTGGGCACGCGGTGCGCATCGACCGCCTCGTCGTCTCCCCGTTCACGGTCGTCCTCGGCCTCGCCGCGGGCACCCTGGCCACGCTGGCCGCCTCGCTGCTGCCGGCCCGGACCGCGAGCCGCGTCCCGCCGATGGCCGCGCTCAGCGCCGCGCCCCTGGAGGCGGCCGTGCCCGGCTATCGCCGCCGCCGGCTCTTCGCCGCCTGCGTGCTCGCCGGCGGCGGGGCCGCGTTCGTCGCCGCCGGCACCCGCGCGCCCGGCTTCCTCGGGGTGCCGGTCGTGTTCCTCGGCGCCATCGGGCTGTTCGGCGCCGCGGTGATCGCCGGCCCGTTCGTCATCGGCCGCCTCACCGCCTGGGCGGGCTGGCTGCCGGCCCGCCTCTTCGGCGCCCCCGCGCGCCTCGCGATCGAAGGCGCCCGCCGCAACCCCAAGCGCGTCGCCGCCACCACCGGCGCCCTCGCCGTCGGCCTGGCCCTCATGAGCCTCTTCGCCGTGCTCCTCGCCACCACGCGGGAGCAGTCCGAGCGCGAGCTCGACGAGAACTTCTCCGTCGACTACGTCGTGACCGGCGCGTTCGTCGCCGGCGCGCAGGCACCCGCGGTCCCGTCCGCGGTCGTCGACGCCCTGCGCGGCCGCCAGGAGTTCGCCGCAGTCGCGGGCTCCCGCAGCCGCGGCGCGCAGGTCGGCAGCCGCCGCGGCGAGGTCTGGGCGATGCAGCCCGGCGCCCTGGACACCGTGCTGCGCCCCGAGATCATGGCCGGCTCGGTCGCGGGCTTCGGCACCGGCGCCGCGGCCGTCAGGGGCCCGTTCGCCGACGCCGCGGGCCTCGCCGTCGGCTCCCGCCTCACCGTCCAGCCGCGCTCCGGCCCCCCGCTGTCGCTGCGCGTGGTCGCCCTTTACGACGACGCCCCCACGGCCGGCGAGGTCCTGATCGACTGGTCCGACTACGCCACCGCCTTCGGCGCCGCCGGACCCGACTCCGTCCTGGTCAAGGCCGCGGAAGGGGTGCCGGCAGAGACTTCCCGGGCCGCGGTCGACGATGCGGTACGTCAAGAGCCCCGCCTCCAGGTCGCCAGCCAGGCCGAGTGGCGCGCGAAGCTCACCGAGACCCTCGACCGCCAGCTGCTGGTCTTCTCGGCGCTGCTGGGCATGTCGATCGTGATCGCCCTGACCGGCATCGCCAACACGCTCGCCCTGTCCGTTCTCGAGCGCACCCGCGAGTCCGCCCTGCTGCGCGCCCTGGGCCTGTCCCGCGCCCAGCTGCGCGCGACGCTCATCCTCGAGGCGATGCTCATGTCGGCCGTGGGCGCCACGATCGGCACCGCCCTGGGCGTCCTGTCCGGCGCCGCGGCCGCCGTCGGCCTCATCCGCCAATACGGCCACGGCCACCCGGTCGTCCCCGTGGGCCAGCTCGCCCTGTACGCCGCCCTGGCCACGTGCGCCGCCGCGCTCGCCGCCCTACCGCCGGCCCGCCGCGCCACACGGACATCCGTCTCGGCCGCGATGGCCGCCGACTAGCCCGGTTGCCGGTGCTGGTGCCGGTGCCGGTGCTGGTGCTGGCCGGCCCGCCACACGGACGTCCGTCTCGGCCCGCGATGGCCGCCGACCAGCCCGCCGCCCGCAGCCCCCGACCGCAACCCCGCGCCGCCCGCGCGCTCGCCGGCCCGCGGACAGGCGTGGCGTCATCGGGCATCGCGTGCAGCCGGAGCTCGCGGATCGTGTCCGAAACGCACGCCTCGCGCGGGCGCCCGCACGCGCACAGGTGATCGTCCGGAGCCTCTCGCCTGCGGTGTGTGACCTTTTCCCCAGGTTCCCCAGCGTGCCGTGCGACGGCGGCGGACAGTGGCCGGCTCGGCTCGGTGACCAGGGATTTTTACGACATTTCGCCCAACCCTGCATCGAGAGTGCGCCGGCTTGGTGACACTTTTCACCGCCACGGCCAACCTACTGCCCAGTAACCTTTGGGAGGCATACCTGTACCGACTCGGGATGAGTCGTAACGTGGGGCGCAAGTCGCCAGCGACGGCGCGGTGACTGTCAAGCAGGAGGACCTCGGACCACGATGAAGATCGTCGTACTCGTCAAGCAGGTGCCGGACTCCGGCGCGGAGCGCAGCCTGCGCAGTGACGACAACACCGTCGACCGCGCGTCGGCGAACAATGTGATCAACGAGATGGACGAGTACGCCATCGAGGAGGCCCTGCGCCTCCAGGAGGCGCACGGCGGCGAGGTCGTCGTCCTGACCGCCGGCCCGGAGCGCGCGACGGAGTCGATCCGCAAGGCGCTGTCGATGGGCCCGGACTCGGCCGTCCACGTCGTCGACGACGCGCTGCACGGCTCGTGCGCCGTCGCCACCTCGAAGGTGCTCGCCGCGGCCATCGCACAGCAGAACGCCGACGTGATCCTGTGCGGCGCGGAGTCGACCGACGGCCGCGTCCAGGTCATGCCGCACATGATCGCCGAGCGCCTCGGCATCGCCGCCCTGACCGGCGCCCGGAAGCTCACCGTCGACGGCTCGCAGCTCACCATCGAGCGGCAGACCGACGAGGGTTTCGAGGTCGTCACCGCCGCCACCCCGGCGCTCGTGAGCGTCTGGGACACGATCAACGACCCGCGGTACCCCTCGTTCAAGGGGATCATGGCGGCCAAGAAGAAGCCCCTCCAGACGCTCTCGCTGTCGGACCTGGGCATCGCCGCCGCCGAGGTCGGCTTCGACGGCGCGACCAGCGCCGTCGTCGAGCACAGCAAGCGCCCGCCGCGCCAGGCCGGCAACAAGGTCGATGCGGGCGACGACGGCGGCGTGAAGCTCGTCGAGTACCTCGCCTCCGAGAAGTTCGTGTAAGGGGAGACGGAAACCATGGCTGAAGTTCTGGTCGTAGTCGAGGCCTCCTCGCAGGGCGTGGTCAAGAAGGTCACGCTCGAGATGCTCACCCTCGCCCGCACGCTGGGCGGGGACGTCTCCGCCGTCGTGCTCGGCGGCTCCGCCGAGGCGCTCACCGACAAGCTCGGCGAGTTCGGCGCGACGAAGGTCTACGCCGCCGCCGGCGACGACCTCGACGGGTACCTGGTCGCGCCGAAGGCCACGGTCCTGGCCGGCCTGATCCAGCGCGTCTCGCCGTCCGCGGTCCTGCTCGCCTCCACGCAGGAGGGCAAGGAGATCGCCGCCCGCGTCGCGGTCAAGCTCGACAACGGCGTGCTCACCGACGTCGTCGCGCTCGAGGCGGACGGCACCGCGACGCAGGTCGTGTTCGCCGGCTCCACGATCGTCAAGTCCAAGGTCACCAAGGGCCTGCCGATCGTGACCGTGCGCCCCAACTCGCTCACGCCCGCCCCCGCGCCGGCCACCCCGGTCGTCGAGGCGGTCGAGGTCGCCGTCGAGGACCGCGACAAGCTCGCAAAGGTCGTCGAGCGCAAGGTCGAGGCCAAGGGCGCCCGCCCGGAGCTCTCCGAGGCGTCCGTCGTCGTCTCCGGCGGCCGCGGCGTCGGCAGCGCCGACAACTTCAAGCTGGTCGAGGAGCTGGCCGACCTGCTCGGCGGCGCCGTCGGTGCCTCCCGCGCGGCCGTCGACTCCGGCTTCTACCCGCACCAGTTCCAGGTCGGCCAGACGGGCAAGACCGTCTCCCCGCAGCTGTACGTCGCCCTCGGCATCTCCGGCGCCATCCAGCACCGCGCCGGCATGCAGACCTCGAAGACCATCGTCGCGGTGAACAAGGACGCCGAGGCCCCGATCTTCGAGCTGGCCGACTTCGGCGTCGTCGGCGACCTCTTCAAGGTCATCCCGCAGGCCGCCGAGGAGATCCGCAAGCGCAAGTAGCCCCACCTGCTCCGCGAGGGCGCCCGCCGAACGTTCCGGCGGGCGCCCTTTTGCATCCGCCCACGGGAACGTTTGTTACGCGGCGACCTACGACAGCCGCCCTCGCAGCATGCTGCGCCCGGAAGGCCCGGCGTCGCCGTCGTGCGGTTCGACGGAGATTTCGATGATGTGGTACTGCGAAAGGTCCACTGTCGCCGGCACGGCCAGCGCCAGGTCGGGCCCGGCCCCCAGCACCCCGAGCGCCGCCACACGCTCACCCGGCCCGCTGTCGTCGATCAGCCAGGCTTCGTAGTCCGCCCCGATCTGCACCGGCATCCCGTCGGCCCGCACGACGATGCGCCGCTGCCCCCCGCTCGTACGCACACACGCATACCCCGACGCCCCGGCGGGCGCGCCCGGCAGCGCCTCCAGCCGTACCCGCGAATCCTGAGCCCGGCACTCGGCCGCCGCGTCCCCGCTCCCGCGCCCGCCCACGACGCGCACGCCCACCCCGGCCCCGGCAACAGCGGCCACGATCGCCGCCGCGGTCGCAACCGCGGCCGTGAGCCCCCATCCGTGCCCCCGAGCCGCACGCCCGCCCCCGCGCGCCCTTCTCGCGCCCGCGCCGTCATCGGCGACGTCGCGCCCATCCCGGACCTGGCCGATGTGCAGGGGCCGGTCTTGCACCCGGTCGGGTTGGAACACGCTGTACGGCAACGTATCCCGCTCATCGGCGGCCCCGAACGCGTCCCACTCGTGAGACGCCCCGAGCCGGGCGGTCGGCACGACATCGGCTGGGTCCTCCCCACCTGCCGCATCGTCGCCCGGGAGCGTCCCCCATGCATCGGCGTCCGGCCGCACGGCCCACGTTGCGTCGTTCGGCGGCGTCTCCCAGCCGGCCTCTCCGGACGGTGCGGTCCACGGCGTATCGCCCGGCGGCGCCTCCCAGCCGGTCTCTGCGGAGGGCGCGATCCACGGCGTATTGCCCGGCGGCGTCGCCCACGGCATCGCGTCCTCAGGCACGCCCGTGTCGCCCGGAGGCGTCCGCGCGTCATCGGGGCCGGCCGGCTCGCCGGTGCGGTGCGTGGACTCCGCGCCGGGGTCCGCCTGCTCGTCGCCGGCGCCGTCGGTCAGGCCCGGTCGCGGCGGCGGAGGGTCGGAGTGCAGCCCCACCGCCGGCGGCGGGTCGCCGCGCCCGGAGGCGGCCAGCTCCGCGCGGATGCGCCGCCATACGTGCTCCGGCGGCGGCGGGAGCTCGCGCAGCCGCTGCGTCTGCCGGCCGAGGCCTGCGACGTTGCGCAGCGAGTCCATGTCGGCGCGGCACTGGTCGCACGCGTCCAGGTGGCCGGTCTCGTGCTGGTCCAGGGCCTCCTCACCGAGCGCCAGGAGTACCAGCCGCTCGGGCTCCAGATGTGGCACCGTCCACCTCCCATCGGCTGCGTAGCCGCGCCATGCCGCGCCGCAGGTGGCTTTTCACGGTGCCCAGGGGCAGGCCGGTGAGGGCGGCGATCTGCGGGTGCGTCAGGTCGTCGTAGAAGGCCAACTCCAGCACGCGGCGCTGCTCGCCCGGCAGGCGGGCCATCTCGTCGGCCAGCACGAGGCGGTCCACGATGCGGTCCGGCGGCGCGTCGGCGGCTCCGTCGCGGGCCGGGGCGGCCATCCGGCGTACCGAATCGGCTATTCGGTCGTCCCGCGCGGAAGCACGGATCTGGTCGACGACCTTGCGCCGGGCGATGCCCAGCAGCCATCCGAGCAGCGAGCCGCGCGTCGCGTCGAACCCCTCGCGGCCCAGCCAGGCCGCCACGAACGTCGCCTGCGTGACGTCCTCGGCGTCGGCGACGCCCCCGACGCCGCGCAGCGCGAGGTGGAACACCGCGGGTCCGAACCGCTCGTACGCCATGCGCAGCGCGCGCTCGTCCCCGGCTCGGAACAGCTCGGTGAAGCCGTCCTCGCCGTCGTCGCCGTGCGGGTGCCCGGTGCTCACCGGTGCCGCCCGCCCGGATGCCGTGATCGCCACCATCGCACGGGCACGTCCTGAAGCTAGTGCAGTCGATTCGGTCCTTCCTGACCAAGCATTCGGCGCGCGGGGGCCGTGCGGACGCGCGTAGTGGGGTTTCCCATACGGCGGTTCCACCCCGGGTGGTGCCCCTTACCACCCGTGCGAAATTCTGCAGATTGCGAGAATCATGGGCGATGACAGGCAACCGTCACCGGCCGTGACCGCGCGACGGCCGGGCTTCCGGGCGCCGTCGCTGGGCATCAGGCGCGCGACCTCGATTGTTACGGATCGATGGGCCCGGCGCGTCCGCGCCGGTGAGGCGCGATCCGTCACGGGCGGTGCCTACGGCGTCGCAGCGGGCACCGTCGTTGCACGGGTGCGGCGGCGATCGCCCGCCCACCGGAGGGGAGTAAGGAGTGCCCGGCCGTTAGGCTTGGCCCCGATGCCCTACCTCGACCACGCCGCCACCACGCCGATGCTCCCGGAGGCGCTCGACGCCTACGTCGCCACGGCGCGCGAAGTCGGCAACGCCTCGTCGCTGCACGCCCCCGGCCGCCAGGCGCGCCGGCGGGTGGAGGAATCGCGCGAGCGGGTCGCCGCCGCGCTGGTGACCCGCCCGTCGGAGGTGATCTTCACCGGCGGCGGCACCGAGAGCGACAACCTGGCGGTAAAGGGCATCTTCTGGGCGCGCAGGGGCGCGGAAGCGCGCCGCAACCGGGTCGTGGCCAGCTCGGTCGAGCACCACGCCGTGCTCGACTCGGTGGCGTGGCTGGAGAGCCACGAGGGCGCCGCCGTCACCTGGCTGCCGGTCGACGCCTCCGGGCGGGTGCACCCGGAGGCGCTGGCCGAGGCCCTCGCGGCCGGCGACGTCGCCGTCGCCACCGCCATGTGGGCCAACAACGAGGTCGGCACCATCCAGCCCGTCGCCGTGCTGGCCGAGCTCGCCGCCCACGCGGGCGTGCCGTTCCACACCGACGCCGTGCAGGCCGTCGGCCAGGTGCCCGTCGACTTCGCCGCCAGCGGCGCGGCCGCCATGACCGTGAGTGGCCACAAGCTCGGCGGCCCGATCGGCGCGGGCGCCCTGCTGCTCGCCCGCGAGGTCGACTGCACCCCGCTGGCCCACGGCGGCGGCCAGGAGCGCGACGTACGCTCCGGCACCCTCGACGTGCCCGCCATCGTGGCCTTCGCGGTGGCTCTCGAGCTGTCCGTGAAGACGCAGCGCGAGTCCGCCGAGCGCATCGCCCGCCTACGCGACGCCCTGGTCGAACGCGTCCGCGCGGCGATACCGGAGGCGATCCTCAACGGCGACCCCGCCGACCGCCTCCCGGGCAACGCCCACTTCTCCTTCCCCGGCTGCGAGGGCGACGCGCTGCTGCTCCTCCTCGACGCGCAGGACATCGCGTGCTCGACCGGCTCGGCCTGCTCCGCAGGCGTGGCCCAGCCGTCGCACGTGCTCCTGGCGATGGGCGCCGACGACGCCCGGGCGCGCTCGTCGCTGCGCTTCACGCTCGGCCACACCTCGACGATGGAGGACGTGGACGCGCTGGTCGCCGCGCTGCCCGGCGCGGTCGAACGCGCACGCCGGGCCGCCACCAAGAGCCGCTGACCGCCCGCTGCCCACCAACCGCCTCCGCGCCCGCGCGTCCGCGCGCCACGGCCTCGCGACCGCGCGGAGTTCCTGTGCCCGAGCACCGGCGTCTCCGCGTCCGTGCCGGGCGCCCCGCCCCCGACGGATCGGGGCCTCCGTGGGGCCTCCGCGCGGTCTGGCAGGGCTTCTCGGTGTGCCATGTTCGGGCTGGTGAGCGCCTTTGGGAGCGCTACCACCAAGGAGGAGCGGCGGGTGACTTACTGATGAGGCAAGTCAACGGCGGCCGGTCGTCGGGGTGAAGCCCAATGGGTGAATTATCAACTACCTCGGCAGATATTGCCTGCTAGTGAGGCCGGGGATTTGGTAACGGCAATTCTTCGACGTTATTCCTGCCGCTCGAGTCGGCCGCTCACCCTATGTTTGCGCGGTGTCAGTCGTAACCCCTTCCGAGGATGAGGCCACGCAGGTCATTGCTGTTGTCGACCAATCATCGCCGGTATTCGTCGATGCGTCCGGTCGTCGCGGCAGGCGAATGAGAATCGTATTCAGCGTGCTCGGGGCCGCCACGCTCGTGTATGGGGCGCTCGTTGCCACGAGCCTTGTCGGCGGGCCGCTGAAGCCGCAGCAGCTGCTGCCGTTCCCGGACCTGGTGAACAATTTGCCGATGGTTGATCCGCAGCCGACCGCCGCCAAGCCGGGTGCGAAGAATATTCCGGGAGAGAATCGTCCGGTCGGCTCGGGCGCCAAAAAGATCAATACCGCGACGCCGACGGCGACGTCGACCACGGCGCCGGCCGTCGGGCCGACCAGCGCCGCGCCCACGCCCTAGCCGTCCGCGGACCCGACGAAGTCGCCGGTGGCGACGCCGCATCCGTCCGCGACGCCGGCGCCGTCGGCAACGCCCACGCCGGGTCAGACGCAGCCGCAGCCCGTGAACACCGAGGGGACTGTCGGCACCGCGCCACCGGGCGCGACGGCGGCCGCCATCGCGCTCGGTGAAGCCGCGCTCTTGCTGTCGCGCGCGACGCCGCTGGTCGGTGGCGTCCTGGTGCCAGGCGCGAGCGCGGGCTCGGTCGCGGCGTGAGCCACAGGCGGAAGACCGCGAAGAAGCGGTTCTCGTACACCCGCCTCGTCCTCGGCATCGTCCTGCTGAGCATGCTCGCGGGCGTGCTGTTCGTCGAGGCGTACGTGAACGCCGAGTTCCACCCCGACCACAGCGAGGGCGCCGGCCGCCAGACGCACGTGCCGCAGGAGGTCATCGACGGCGGCCCGATCATCGACACGCGCAACGGGGCCGTCCGCTCCTACAAGCTGCCCGCCAAGACGATCGCGCTCACCTTCGACGACGGGCCCGATCCGAAGTGGACGCCGCGCATCATGGCCGTCCTGCGGCGGCACAACGTCAACGCGACGTTCTTCGTCGTGGGCACCCAGGTGACCCGCCACGCGGACATCGTCGCCGACCTTGCCCGCGGGGGCGACGAGATCGGCATCCACAGCTTCACGCACCCGCGCCTGGATCGCTTGTCGCAGTGGCAGCGCGAGCTGGAGTACTCCCAGACGCAGCTCGCCGTCATCCGCGCGACCGGGAACAAGTCGGCGCTGCTGCGCCTGCCCTACTCGTCCAGCGCCGACGCCATCGACGACGCGAACTGGCCGCTGATCCAGGAGGCCGGGCGCCTCGGGTACCTGCCGATCATGACGGACACCGACAGCCGCGACTGGAGCCGCCCGGGCGTGGACGCGATCGTGCGCAATGCGACGCCCGCGGGCGACAACGGCTCCATCGTGCTCATGCACGACGCCGGCGGCGACCGCGAGGAGACCATCGCGGCGCTGGACCGCTTCATCCCGCTGATGCAGCAGCGCGGGTACACCTTCACGACCGTCTCCGGCGGCCTGGCCAAGGCGCTCGCGGGCCAGAACATCGCGGTCGAGGCGGCGGCCGGCGTGGCCGACAAGCGGCGCGCGGCCGCGCTCGTGACCGCCGTTTCGGTCGCCGACTGGATCATGCAGCTGCTCCGGATCCTGTTCCTCATCGTCGGGATCCTCACGGCCGGGCGCACGGGGGTGCTGTTCCTGCTCGCGAGCCGACACGCCAGGAAACGCCGCGCGAAAACGTGGCGGTGGGGGCCGCCCGTCGAGGAGCCCGTGTCGGTCATCGTGCCCGCCTACAACGAGAAGGAGGGCATCGAGGCCGCGGTGCGCTCCCTCGCCGGCGGCGACTACCCCGGCGGGATCGAGGTCGTGGTCGTCGACGACGGCTCGACCGACGGCACCGCGGCACTCGTCGAGGCGATGGCGCTGCCCAACGTGCGCGTCGTGTGCATCCCCAACGGCGGCAAGCCCAACGCGCTCAACGTCGGCGTCGCCCTGGCCACGCACGATCTGATCGTCATGGTCGACGGCGACACCGTCTTCGAGCCGGATTCGATCCGCCATCTCGTCCAGCCGTTCGCCGACCCCACCGTCGGCGCGGTCGCGGGCAACGTGAAGGTCGGCAACCGCAAGTCCCTCGTCGCGCGGTGGCAGCACATCGAGTACGTCATCGGCTTCAACCTCGACCGCCGCCTGTACGACCTGCTGCAGGTGATGCCGACGATCCCGGGCGCCATCGGTGCGTTCCGGCGCACGGCGCTCGCCGACATCGGCGGCATCAGCCACGACACACTGGCCGAGGACACCGACGCGACGATGGCGCTGTGCCGGAGCGGCTGGCGGGTGGTCTACGAGGAGCGCGCCCGCGCGTGGACGGAGGCGCCGAGCACCCTGCGACAGTTGTGGCTGCAGCGGTACCGCTGGAGCTACGGCACCATGCAGGCGATGTGGAAGCACCGGCGGTCCATCTTCCACAGCGGCCCGTCCGGGCGCTTCGGCCGCGTCGGGCTCCCGTTCATCGCGTTCTTCGGCATCGCGCTGCCGCTGCTGGCCCCGCTCATCGACATCCTCTTCGTGTACGGCCTGTTCTTCTTCAACTGGGAGATCACGACGATCGCGTGGCTGGCGATGCTCGGCATGCAGATGCTGACCGCGATCGTCGCGTTCCGCCTGGACAAGGAGCGCCTGCGTTCGCTGTGGGTGCTGCCGCTGCAGCAGTTCGTCTACCGCCAGCTCATGTACATCGTGCTGATCCAGTCGATGGGTACGGCGCTGACCGGCGCCCGGCTGCGCTGGCACAAGCTGCACCGGGCCGGCTCCGCGGGCGCGAGTGCACCGATCCCGGCCCAGCCGCCGTCGACGCCCGCCGCCACCCCCGCCTCCGCGCGCTCGGCAGCCTCGAGCGACAGCGGCTCCGACCCGGATGCCCGGGACGGAAGCCTCGGGAGCGGGTTCGACGATGGGCGAATCGGCGCTTCCGCGTGGTGGGACGAGGTCGAGCCGGCCGGTGGGCTGACGCGCGGCGTGGCGCGGGGGCCGCACGCGTCCGAGCCCGTGCACCGCTTCTCCGTGCCCGCGCACAGCGCGCCCGTGCCCGCGCACCGCCCGCCCGTGCCCGCGCACCGTGTCTCCGAGTCCGTGCACCGGGCGTCCGAGCCCGCGCACCGTACCTCCGAGTCCGTGCATCGCGCGTCCGAGCCCGCGCACCGCGTCTCCGTGCCCGCGCACCGCGTCTCCGAGTCCGAGCACTGCGCGCCCGTGCCCGCGCACCGCGTCTCCGAGTCCGAGCATCGCGCGTCCGAGCCCGCGCATCGCGCGTCCGAGCCCGTGCACCGCGCGTCCGAGCGCACCGCCGTGCTGTACGCGGTCTCTCGCACGAGACTGCTGCGCTCCACTGACGCCGATGCGGACGGGGAGGAGTTCTGAGTGGGCGGTACGTCCATGCGCCGTCTCCTCGGTGTCGCGGTCTTCGTGGTGAGCTCGCTCGCGCTGGCGTCGCTCGCCATGCCCAGGGCCGGCCGCGACGATGACGGCGCGGCCGAGCGGACGGCGGCGAACGCCTCGCCGGGCGCGGGACAGGCGCCCGGGCGCCCGGGCGCGGGCGGCGACGTCGCGGCCAGCCCGGACGGGCGGCGCTCCGCACGGGTGGGGCCGAACCAGATCGTCCGCGGCGACCTGTCCGACCCGCAGAAGAAGGACATCGCGATGCGCATCGTGTCCAGCGCGGAGAACTCGACGCTCGACTGGTCCGCGCAGTACGGCTACATCGAGGACATCCACGACGGCCGGGGCTACACGGGCGGCATCGTGGGGTTCTGCAGCGGTACCGGGGACATGCGCGCCGTCGTCGAGCGTTACACGGCCGCCGTGCGCGGCAACCGCCTCGCCGCCTACCTGCCGGCGCTCAAGCGGGTCAACGGCAGCGGTTCGCACGCCGGCCTGGACCCGAGCTTCACCGCCGACTGGCGCGCGGCCGCGGCCGAACCGGCGTTCCGCACCGCGCAGGACGCGGAGCGCGACCGCATGTACTTCAACCCGGCGCTGAGCCAGGCCAAGCAGGACGGCCTGCGAATCCTGGGCCAGTTCATGTACTACGACGCGGTCGTCATGCATGGCGCCGACGGCCTGACGAAGCTGCGCCGCACCGCGGCCGCGCAGGCCCGGCCGCCGGCCCGAGGCGGCGACGAGGCCGCCTACCTGGAGGCGTTTCTGGACGGCCGGGTGCGCATGATGGCGTCCGAGCGCGCCCACGAGGACGAGAGCCGCATCAACGACGCGCAGCGGGTGTTCCTCGCCGCGCGCAACTTCGACCTCGACCCGCCCCTGCGCTGGCGGGTCTACGGCGACTCGTACGAGATCGCGGTCTGAGCTCCCGCGGGGGTTCGTGGCGCCGCGGGGCAGGGCGCGGCCGAGCCAGGACGGCGCGTCGGTGCCGCGGGCGGTGCGGCTCTTGGCACCGCGGACGTGGCAGCGGAGGGCCGCCAGGCCCGCAGCGTTGTCTGGTGGGAACAACGGTCGTCAGTTGCACGGGCCCGAGCCATGAAAAGTCATCACCCCCGGAGGGCGGCTCGGACGCGCGGAGGCGTGCCACGGCGCGCCGGTAGGCTGGTGGTGTGAGAGTGCTGGCGGCGATGTCCGGTGGGGTCGACTCCGCGGTTGCGGCCGCGCGCGCGGCGGCGGCCGGGCATGACGTGACCGGGGTGCACCTCGCGCTGGCGCGCAACCCGCAGACGTATCGCACGGGCGCGCGCGGGTGCTGCACGCTCGAGGACGCGCGCGATGCGCGGCGGGCCGCGGATGTGATCGGGATCCCGTTCTACGTGTGGGACATGGCGGAGCAGTTCCACGAGGACGTGGTGGACGACTTCGTGGCGGAGTACGCGGCGGGGCGGACGCCCAACCCGTGCCTGCGGTGCAACGAGAAGATCAAGTTCGCGGCGGTGCTGGATCGCGCGGTGGCGCTCGGGTTCGATGCGGTGGTTACCGGGCACCATGCGCGGCTCGGTGGCGACGGGCTGCTGCGGCGCAGCGTCGACCTGGCGAAGGACCAGTCGTATGTGCTGGCGGTGCTGACGCGCGAGCAGCTGGACCGGGCGATGTTCCCGCTCGGCGACTCGACCAAGGGCGAGGTGCGCGCGGAGGCGGCGCGGCGCGGGCTGGCCGTCGCGGACAAGCCCGACAGCCACGACATCTGCTTCATCGCCGACGGCGACACGAAGCGCTTCCTCGCGGAGCGGCTCGGGCAGGCGCCGGGCGACATCGTCGACGCCACGTCGGGCGCGGTGATCGGGCGCCACGAGGGGGCCTACGCGTACACCGTCGGGCAGCGGCGTGGGCTCGACCTGCGGGTGTCCGCGCCCGACCGCAGCCCCCGCTACGTGTTGTCGATCACGCCGGTGACCAACACCGTGACCGTCGGGCCCGCGTCCGCGCTGGACGTGTCGAGCGTGGTGGGGGAGCGGCCGGTGTGGACCGTGCCCGCCGCGGGCGAGATCGCGTGCCAGGTGCAGATGCGCGCGCACGGCGAGACGTTGCCCGCGTCCGTGCGCCTGGAGGACGGGCGCCTCGTGGCCTCGCTCGGGCGCCCGGCGCGCGGCATCGCGACCGGGCAGGCGATCGTGTGCTACGAGCCCTCGCCGGACGGCGACATCGTCCTCGGGTCGGCAACGATCTCGCAGACCTCATGACTTCGGAGCAGCGCGTGACGTCATTCCCCTGGCCGGTCGGGTCCGCGACCGGCATCGGCTCCATGCCCGGCACCGACATCGCCGAGGCGCAGCGCATCGTGCTCGGCGAGCTGCCGGACCTGCCCCACCTGCCGGAGCTGCCCGGGCGCGGCCCGGGCGCGGACATGATCGGGCGCGGGGGCGCGTTCCTGGTCGAGGTGCCGATCGAGCTGTACGCCGCGCAGTGGCGCGTGGCCGCCCGGCCGGGACACGACCTGCGCGTCACGCGCGACCTGCTCGAACGCGACCTGGACACGATGACGGAGCAGGCGGGGGAGTTCGCCGGCGTGTTCAAGGTCCAGGTCCCAGGGCCGTGGACGCTCGCGGCCTCGCTCGGGCTGCCGATCGGCGGGCAGGTGCTGCGCGACCCGGGCGCCTGCCGCGACCTGGCGGCGTCGCTGGCCGACGGCGTCGGCGCGCACGTCGCCGAGGTGCGCGCGCGGCTGCCGCACGCCACCGTGCTGCTGCAGGTCGACGAGCCGTCGCTGCCGGCGGTGCTGGCCGGGCGGGTGCCGACGGAGAGCGGGTTCGGCACGCTGCGGTCTGTGGACCCGGCCGTCGCGCGGACGGCGCTGTCGGGGCTCGTCGCCGCGGCCGGCGTCGACGTGGTCGTGCACTGCTGCGCCTCTTCGGTACCGCTGCAGCTGCTCCGCGAGGCCGGCGCCCGCGCGGTCGCGCTGGACCTGTCGCTGGTTCGCGACCTGGACGCGCTCGGCGAGCAGCTGGACGCCGGCCTGGGGCTCTTCGCCGGCGTGTCCGTGCGCGCCTCGGCCGATATGGCGGGGCAGGTCCGGGACCTGTGGCGCAAGCTGGGGTTCCCGCTCAAGTCGATGGCCGAGCAGGTGGTCGTGACGCCGCCGTGCGGGCTGCCGGGCGAGGCCGCCGGCGGCGTGCGCGCGACGCTGACCGCGTTGCGCGAGGCGGGCCGGCGGCTGACCGACGACGCCGAGTGAGCGCGCTCGCCCGTCGCCGGACGCCGGACGCGGCCGACCGAGGAGCGCCGTTTTTTGTCGTACCCCCGCGGTAAGTTCACAGCCATGACCGACGCAGGAACCGAACCGACGATCGAGGCGCGAGAGCGGCACGCCGAGCTCGCCCGCGAGCTCGACGAGCACCAGTATCGCTACTACGTGCTGCAGTCGCCGGCGGTGGACGACGCGGTCTACGACCGGCTCATGCGCGAGCTGGAGGCCATCGAGGCGCAGTTCCCGGCGCTGGTCACGCCCGATTCGCCGAGCCAGCGGGTGGGCGGCACGTTCTCGACCGAGTTCACCTCCGTCGACCACCGGGAGCGGATGCTCAGCCTCGACAACGCGCTGAACGAGGCGGAGCTGGACGCGTGGGCGCAGCGGGTGGAGCGCGACGCCGGCAGTGCGCCCCGATACCTGTGCGAGCTCAAGATCGACGGGCTGGCGCTCAACCTGACCTATGAGAAGGGCCGGCTGACCAGGGCCGCGACCCGCGGCGACGGGCGCACGGGCGAGGACATCACGCTCAACGCGCGCACCATCCGCGAGATCCCCGAGCGCCTCGCCGGCGACGACGTGCCCGACCTGCTCGAGGTGCGCGGCGAGGTGTTCTTCAACGTGGAGGGGTTCGAGGAGGTCAATGCCGCGCAGGTGGCGGCGGGGGAGGCCCCGTTTGCCAACCCGCGCAACGCCGCCAGCGGCAGCCTGCGCCAGAAGGACCCGCACATCACCGCCTCCCGGCCGATGCGGATGCTGGTGCACGGGTTCGGCGCGCGGGAGGGGTTCAACCCGAAGAGCCAGTCCGAGGCGTATGAGCTGATGCACGCCTGGGGGCTGCCGACCACCGAGCGCTATCGGGTGTGCGACGACCTGGCGGGCGTGAAGAAGTACATCGAGGAGTACGGCGAACGGCGCCACCGGCTCGAGCACGAGATCGACGGCGTGGTCGTGAAAATCGACCAGATGTCGATCCAGCGCCGGCTCGGCTCGACGAGCAAGGCGCCGCGGTGGGCGATCGCGTTCAAGTATCCGCCGGAAGAGGCGATGACCAAGCTCATCGACGTGCAGGTCAACGTCGGGCGCACGGGGCGGGTCACGCCGTTCGCGGTGATGGAGCCGGTGTTCGTGGGCGGTGCGAAGGTGCGGCAGGCGACCCTGCACAACGCCCAGGAGGTCGTGCGCAAGGGCGTGCTCATCGGCGACACCGTCGTCATCCGGCGCGCCGGCGAGGTGATCCCCGAGGTGCTCGGCCCGGTCGTCGACCGCCGCGACGGCACCGAGCGGGCGTTCGTGATGCCGACGCAGTGCCCGGCCTGCGGCACGACGCTCGCCCCCGAGAAGGAGGGCGACGTCGACATCCGCTGCCCCAACGCGCAGTTCTGCCCGGGCCAGCTGCGCGAGCGCCTGGCCGCGCTGGCCGAGCGCAACGTCCTGGACATCGAGGCGCTCGGGCAGGAGACCGCCCACGCGCTGCTCGAGTCGGTCATCCCCAACGAGAGCGAGCTGTTCGACATCGACGCCGAGCGCCTCGCCCGCTCGCCGTTCTTCGTCAACAAGAACGGCTCGCTCACCTCCAACGCGCTGAGCCTGCTGGCCAACCTCGAGGAGGTGAAGTCGCGCCCGCTGTGGCGGATCCTCACCGCCTTCTCGATCCGCCACGTCGGCCCGACCGCCGCGCAGGCCCTGGTCAACTCGCTGCTGTCGATGGACGCGATCGCCAACGCGACCCAGGAGGAGCTCGTCGCCGTCGAGGGGGTCGGCCCGACGATCGCCCGAGCCGTGCGCGACTGGTTCGCCGTGGACTGGCACCGCGAGTGGGTGGAGCGCTGGGCCCGCGCCGGCGTCCGGATGGAGGAGGAGCGCGTCGACACCGGTCCGCGGCCGCTCGAGGGGATCACGGTCGTCGTGACGGGCTCCCTGGAGCGGTACTCGCGGGACGAGGCCACCGAGGCCGTCACCTCGCGCGGCGGCAAGGTCTCCGGCTCCGTGTCGAAGAAGACCCACTTCGTGGTCGTGGGGGAGGCGCCCGGCTCGAAGGCCGACAAGGCCGCCTCGCTGAAGGTCCCGATCCTCGACGAGGCCGGCTTCGAGGTCCTGCTCAACGCGGGGCCGGACGCCGCTCGCGAGGCCGCCCAGCCGGCGGGCGGCGACGAGGCCGGCGCCGCGCCAGCGGAGGAGCCCGCGGACGCCGAGTAGCCTTCGCGGCCGCGAGCCGTCGCGGCCGATCGCGGTCGGGCGAGGCCGTGAGCCGTCGACGCCGTGAGCCGTAGAGGCCGTGAGCCGTAGAGGCCGCGACCCCGCCGAGACCGGCCGGGCGCCGGTAGCCGAAGGCCCGGCGCCCGCGGGTGCCCACGGACGCCGTGCGCGGCCGAGCGAACGCGGCCCGAGTCCTCCGAGGACCCGTAGCCCGACCGCGGGCCTCGCCGCGCCGCCGGCCGCGCACTGCGAGGAGATCGATCATCGCCGCAGGGTCGTGCGACCGTTGATGCCCTGGTCCGAGGCCATTCGACTGGCTCGCAGGCCCGTCAATTCCGGCCCACCGGCAGCATCGGAGAGTAACCGAGTAAGCATCCGCCGGTAACAATCCGACCGGGGTGACTGGCGTCAATGTGCGTCGCTCACGCTACGTTCGCGATCGGTTACGCGGTAAGGACATTCAAGCTGATCTGTCCACTGTGGCATCGCCCGGTCGGTTGATTAGCGTGGCGTTTCTGCATCGATTCGGCATCCTTTCCTGAATTCTCCCGTGATGAGGAGCAGGCTCGCGGCAGCGTCCGTAACGATGTCGTGCGGCCCGCCTGGCGGAGGCCGGCGCCGAGCAGGAAGCGGGTCCCGGATGGAGCAGAGCGCGCTGCGTAACACCGCGCCGCCTCGGCATCGTCATCGGTTCTTTGCCTACGTCGCGGTCGTTGTCGGGCTGGCCAGCATCATGCTCGTGCTGAGCGTCGTGCGGGAAGGGCTGCCGGGGCGCGTGGACGCGGCGTTCTGGGTTTTCGCCGTGCTCGCCGTGGTCGCGGACACGCCGCCGTTCGTGCAGAGCGGGCGGGACGAGTCGATGCCGACGTTTCCGTCGGTGTGCTTCACGTTTGCGATCCTGATCGAGTTCGGGTGCGCGTCGGCGGTGCTGGTGCAGCTCGTGGCCGTCGTGGTCGCGGCGGTGTGGTCGAAACACACGCCGTGGCGGGCGGCGTTCAACGCCTCGCAGTTCATGCTGTCGTTCCTTGCCGCCGGGTTCCTGCTGCCGCAGGACAAGGCGGGCGGCGCGCACGCCTTGCTGGGCGGGACCTCGCTGCTGTGGGTGCTCGCCGCCGCGGCGATGTGGTTCGTGGTGAACAACCTGCTCGTGTCCACGGCGGTGTGGCTGCGTTTCGGGGGCGGCTGGCGGGCGGAGGTGCGCCGCGCCGTCGTCGCCGACGCGCTGCCGACCGGCGCGCTATTGCTGGCGGCGCCGGGGCTGGTGGCGGCCGCGCACATCAACGTGTGGCTGGCACCGCTGGCGTTGGCGACGCTGTTCGCGGTACGGCGGATGACCAGGCTCGCCACCCAGCGCGCCCACGCGGGGCGGCTCGACCCGCTGACCGGCCTGGCGAACCGGAAGGGCCTGGAACGCTCGGTCACGGGCCAGCTGTGCGAGCACGCCGAGCGCGCCGAGGGCGGGGCGGCCGAGCGGCGCCTCGCCCTGCTGCTGCTGGACCTCGACGGGTTCAAGCAGGTCAACGACGCGCTCGGGCACCGGGTCGGCGACCGGCTGCTGCTCGAGGTCGCGCGGCGCCTGACCGCGGCGGCGGGGGCCTCGGGGCCCGACAACCTGGTGGGGCGGCTCGGCGGTGACGAGTTCGCCGTGGTCGTACCGCATCTTCGGGACACCGCGGACGCGCGGCGCTGCGCGGTGGAGATCATGTCGGCGCTGGCCGAGCCGGTCCTGATCGACGAGCTGCCGATCGACGTGGGCGCGTCAGTCGGCGTGGCCGTGTACCCGGAGCACGGCACCGACTTCGCGGGGCTGATGCAGCACGCCGACGTCGCGATGTACGACGCGAAAGGCCGCGGCGACAACCTCGCCGTCTATGCGCCCGAGTCCGACCACAACACCCCCGAGCGGCTCAGCCTCCTGGCCGACCTGCGCCGGGCCCTGGAGTCGGGGCCGGACGGCGGGATCGAGCTGTACTACCAGCCGCAGGTGGCGCTCGCGACCGGCGCCGTGGTGGGCGTGGAGGCGCTGCTGCGCTGGCGGCACCCGCAGCGCGGGCCGATCGACCCCGAGGAGCTGATCCGGGTCGCCGAGCACAGCCCGGTGATGCGGCTGCTGACGCTGCGCATCGTCGACGAGGCCATCGGGCAGCTCGCCGCATGGCGCAGCACGACGGCGGCGGCCGAGGGCGTGCGCGTCGCGGTGAACGTGAGCGTGCGGGACCTGCACACGGGTGAGATCGCCGAGCGGATCGCGGCCCGGCTCAGCCAGACCGGGGTCGACCCGTCGAGGCTGGAGCTGGAGATCACCGAGAGCGCGCTGATGGCCGACCCGCGCCGCGTCCTCGCGACGCTGGCGAAGCTCAAGAAGCTCGGCGTCGCGATCGCGCTGGACGACTTCGGCACCGGGTACTCCTCGATGCTGCACCTGCGCCGCCTGCCCCTTGCGGAGGTGAAGATCGACCGCTCGTTCGTGCTCGGCGTGGCCACCGACCCCGACGACGCAGCGATCGTGCGCTCGATGATCGACCTCGCGCGGGCGCTCGGGCTGCGCGTCGTCGCTGAGGGCGTCGAGGACGAGCGGACGTGGCGGATGCTGGTCGAGGCCGGCTGCGATCTGGCCCAGGGCTGGTACTTCGCCCGCCCCATGCCGCCGGATCGCCTGCTGGACTGGCTGTCGAAGACTGCCGCACGCCCCGTCATCAGCACGAAATAGACTCGTCGGGTCGACGCCGGCATGTCACGCTGCGTCGAAGCCGACGACCTGAAGGAGAAGCGCGCCGATGGCCACGATTTCCCGCGAGGAGGTGGCGCATCTTGCGCGCCTCGCGCGGCTTGCCGTCACCGATGAAGAACTCGACACCTTCGCCGGGCAGCTCGACGTGATCCTGCAGGCCGTCGCCCAGGTGGGTGAGGTCGCCGCCGTGGACGTGCCGCCGACCTCGCACTCCGTGCCGCTCACCAACGTGTACCGCGACGACGTCGTCGTGCCCGGCCTGGCGCGCGAGGATGCGCTCGCCGGCGCGCCCGACGCCGAGGAGAACCGCTTCCGCGTCCCGCGGATCCTGGACGAGGAGGCCTGAGATGACCGACCTGACGAAGCTCTCCGCGGCCGAGCTGGGCCGCCGCCTGGCCGCCAAGGACGTCTCCGCGGTCGAGGTCGCCACCGCGCACCTGGACCGCATCGAGGCCGTCGAGGCCAAGGTGCACGCCTTCCTCTACGTCGACCGCGAGGGCGCGCTGGAGGCCGCCCGCGCGTCCGACGCCCGCATCGCCAAGGGTGAGGCCGCCGGCCCGCTGGACGGGGTGCCGATCGGCGTGAAGGACGTCATCACCACGCGCGGCGTGCCCACGACCGCCGGCTCGAAGATCCTCGAGGGCTGGCGCCCGCCCTACGACGCGACGATCATGACCCGCCTGCGCGAGGCCGGCCTCGTCATGGTCGGCAAGACCAACATGGACGAGTTCGCGATGGGCTCCTCGACGGAGTACTCCGCCTACGGCCCGACGTTCAACCCCTGGGACACCACGCGCATCCCGGGCGGCTCCGGCGGCGGCTCGGCGGCCGCGGTGGCCGCCTACGAGGCGCCCCTGGCGATCGGCACGGACACCGGCGGGTCGATCCGCCAGCCGGCCGCCGTCACCGGCACCGTGGGCGCCAAGCCGACGTACGGCGGCACCTCGCGGTACGGGCTCATCGCCTTCTCCTCGTCGCTGGACACGCCCGGCCCCTGCGCGCGGACCGTCGAGGACGCGGCGCTGCTGCACGCCGTGATCGGCGGGCACGACCCGCGCGACTCGACCTCGATCCCGCAGCCGATGCCCGACGTGGTCGCGGCCGCGCGCCTGGGCGGCACCGGCGACCTCAGCGGCGTGCGCCTGGGCCTGGTGAAGGAGTTCGCGGGCGAGGGCGCGGAGCCCGGCGTCGCCGCGGCGTACCGCGAGTCGATCGACGCCCTGGTCAAGCTCGGCGCCGAGGTCGTCGAGGTGTCCTGCCCGAGCTTCAAGTTCGCGCTGCCGGCGTACTACCTGATCGCGCCCAGCGAGTGCTCGTCCAACCTCGCCCGCTTCGACGGCGTGCGCTACGGCCTGCGCACCGGCGACAACGGCAAGCACTCCCTCGAAGAGGTGATGTCGCTGACCCGCGACGCCGGCTTCGGCCCGGAGGTGAAGCGGCGCATCATCCTAGGCACCTACGCGCTGTCGGCCGGGTACTACGACGCCTACTACGGCCAGGCGCAGAAGGTGCGCACGCTGATCACGCGCGACTTCACCGCCGCGTTCGAGGTCGCCGACGTCCTCGTCGCGCCGACCACGCCGTTTGTGGCGTTCCCGCTCGGCTCGCGCACGTCCGACCCGTACCAGATGTACCTGGCGGACCTGTACACGATCCCGTCGAACCTCTACGGCGGGCCGGCCATCTCGGTGCCGTCCGGCCTGTCCGAGGGGCTGCCGGTCGGCCTGCAGATCATGGCGCCGACGATGGCCGACGACCGGATGTACCGAGTGGCGGCCGCACTGGAGTCAGCGCTGCCGCCACTCACGCCACCCGCGTTGTGACGCCCGAGGCCGGTTCAGCCCCGGCTGCCCTGGCGCCACGAGAACGGGCCGGGCAGGTCCACGCGGTTCTTGCGGCTGCGCGAGTTCCACGACCAGGGCCCCAGCTTGAAGCTCCACGAGGAGAAACCCTCCTGCGTGAAGTGGAAGATGAACGGGCCGAACTTCTTGCTCTTTCGAAATTGCACGGGCATGGCTTCGCTCCTCTCCGGGTGAGGACCTGATACCCAATGTCGTGCATGGATACACCAAGGCTGAAAGCAGGCACTGACACATGAGCACCGTGACGCATTTGTCGTACGAGGAGGCGGTGGCCCGGTTCGAGCCGGTCATCGGCCTGGAGACGCACGTCGAGCTCGGCACCAACACCAAGATGTTCTGCGGCTGCCCGACCGCGTTCGGCGCCGAGCCCAACACCCAGGTCTGCCCGGTGTGCCTCGGCCTGCCCGGCGCGCTGCCGGTGGCCAACCGCGCCGCGATCGAGGCGACGATCCGCATCGGCCTCGCGCTGAACTGCTCGATCGCGCCGTGGGGCCGCTTCGCCCGCAAGAACTACTTCTACCCCGACATGCCGAAGAACTTCCAGATCAGCCAGTACGACGAGCCGCTGTGCGTGGACGGCTACCTCGACGTCGAGCTCGACGGCGAGCTCGTGCGCATCGGCATCGAGCGCGTGCACCTGGAGGAGGACACCGGCAAGTCGCTGCACGTCGGCGGCGCGACCGGGCGCATCCACGGCGCGACCGAGTCCCTGGTGGACTACAACCGCGCCGGCATCCCGCTGGTCGAGATCGTCACCAAGCCGGTGCCCGGCACGGGCGCCCGCGCACCGGAGGTCGCCCGCGCCTACGTCACGGAGCTGCGCGACGTCATCCGCACCCTCGGCGTCTCCGACGTGCGCATGGAGCAGGGCTCGCTGCGCTGCGACGTCAACACGTCGTTGAACCGCCCGGGCGCGGAGTGGGGCACCCGCACCGAGACCAAGAACGTCAACTCGCTGCGCTCCGTCGAGCGCGCCGTGCGCTCCGAGATCATCCGCCAGGCCGGCGTGCTCGAGGCCGGCGGCAAGATCATCCAGGAGACCCGGCACTTCCACGAGGAAACCGGCGAGACCAGGTCCGGGCGCAGCAAGGAGACCGCGACCGACTACCGGTACTTCCCCGAGCCCGACCTCGTGCCGCTCGCACCGTCCGCGGACTGGGTCGCCGAGCTCAAGGCCGCGCTGCCCGAGCTGCCGCGGGTGCGCCGCGCCCGCCTGCAGTCCGAGTGGGGCCTGTCGGACCTCGACATGCAGTCGGTCGTCAACGCGGGGGCCGTCGAGCTGATCTCGGCGACCGTCGAGGCCGGCGCGAGCGCCGCTACCGCGCGCAAGTGGTGGCTCGGCGAGCTGGCCCGCCGCGCCAACGAGACCGAGTCGGAGCTCGACGCGCTGGGCGTCACCCCGGCCGCGGTCGCGGAACTGCAGGGCCTCGTCGACGCCGGGAAGATCAACGACAAGCTCGCGCGCGTCGTGCTCGAGGGCGTCATCGCCGGCGAGGGCACGCCGAGCGAGGTCGTGGCCGCACGCGGCCTGGAGGTCGTCTCCGACGAGGGCGCGCTGACGGCCGCCGTCGACGACGCGATCGCCGCCAACCCGGACATCGCCACGAAGATCCGCGAGGGCAAGGTCGCGGCCGCGGGCGCCCTGGTCGGCGCGGTCATGAAGGCCACCGGTGGCAAGGCCGACGCCAAGACCGTCCGCGAGCTGATCATCGCCCGGCTTTCATAAGCGACGCATGGCTCGGGTCCGCGTCACCTGCGGACCGTTGTTCCCACCAGACAACGCTGCGGGCCTGGCGGCCCTCCGCTGCCAGGCCCGCGGTGCCAAGAACTAGGACCGCGACGGTGAAGGCGACGCCGACGAGGGGGACGGCGCCAGGGTGGGCGTCGGGGTCGGCGGCGCCTTGGTGTCGGGCTGCACCAGGTGCCGCTGGAGCGATACCTCCGTGAGCCCCGTGCCGCCCACCTGGATGTCGTCGTAGGCCGACAGGTGGCGCTGCTCGTCGAAGTACAAGATGGAAAGCGCCAACGGCAGAGGCTTCGTGCTCTCGAGGCCGCGCAGCCCAGCCCCGCCCGTGGAGCCCTCCACCATCAGCAGGGTGCGCTCCGGCGGCGGCTTCGGGGCGGGCGAGGAGGACGCCGACGCCGACGGCGACGTGATCTGCACCGGGATCGGCACCTGCGGCGCAAGCGCGGCCGGGTTGGCGTCCAGGCGCTGGACGGAGCGCTCGTGCTTGTGCCCGGCCAGCACCAGCGGGCACAGCCCGGCGAGCGGCTGCGCGGCGACCGGGTCGTGCACCAGCGCGACGTCGACCGGCTTGGGGCTGGCCTTGATCTTCGCCGCCAGCAGCCCGCCCGAGGTGAGCACCTGCTGGTGCTGCTCCTCGTTCGTCGGGTCGGTCGACTTGTCCGGGGTGAAGCGCGGGTCGCCGATCCCGGCGAACGTCAGTCCCTTCACCGTCACGATCGTGTCGTCGAGCACGATCGCGTTGGGCTGCCGCGCGACCGCGGCCGCGGTGACCGCCGAGTCGTGGTTGCCGCGGATGTAGATGTAGGGGACCTTGAGGTCGCTGATGACGTTGACGTAGGACGCCTCGGGCTCGCTGCCCCAGTCGTTGATGTCGCCGGTGTCGACGATCATGTCGATGTCGAACTGGTCCGCGACCGAGCGCACCACGCCCCAGGCGGCCGGGTTGAGGTGCAGGTCGGAGATGTGCAGGACCTTCGTCGCGCTCGTGTTCGGCTCGTACACCGGCAGCGAAGAGATCGTCCCGTACAGCTTGCTGACGTTCAGCACGAGCTTCTGCAGCTGCGCGCGGTACTCCTCGTAGTGGTTGGCGATGCGCTGCGCGTCGCCGATGATCGCTGGGGCGTTGACGAGCAGGCCGCGGTACGTCGGCTCCTGGATCGCCGCCGGCTTGAACGTGAACAGCGTCGCCGCGCCGGTCGAGGCGAGCACCGCGATCACCACGATCCCCGCGATCGCCGTCTCCCGCCGCTTGCGGAACACCAGCAGGACCAGCGTCATGCCGCCGAGGATGCCGCACCCGGCCGTCTGCATCGCCAGCCGCCGCACGCCGAGGTTGAGCTGGTCGACCGCGTCGTGGCTGATCTGCTCGAGGTTGCCGGACTCCGCCGCGAACGCGCGGGTGCGCGCCTCGTCCAGCGACTCCAGCCGGATTCGCAGGTGCGCCGGCCCGTCGTGGGAGTCCAGCTCCAGCGAGCCCAGCGGCGGGATCTCCACCGAGGTGTCGCCGCGCAACGACGGCTGCAGCGACAACTGCGCGCGGAACGGCCCGACGTCCTGCGTCGTGGTGCCGCCCAACTCGACGCCGATGAGCATGCCGATCACCGCGACCACGGCGACGAGCAGGCCGTACGCCACCCGCCGCAGCCGCGCGAACCGGCGCACGGGCCGGGCGCCGATCGGGTGACGGCGCCGCCCGGCGGCCATGACGACCGCGCGGCGCCGAGCCCGGCGTGCCGCCAGCGCGGCGCGACGGCGGAACGGCGAAGTCACCGCGGGCGGCGGCGACTTCGGCTCGGGGGCAAGCGAGCTCAACTCTTGCCGGCCTCGCCGACGTCGGAGATGACCAGGCGCAGGATCTTGTCGTCGTCGGGCTTCGGGTCCCCGCGCCCGTCCTTGTTGGACGTGGACACCCACAGGCTCCCGTCGGGCGCGACGGCGGCCGCGCGGAGGCGCCCGTACTCGTCCTTGAGCAGCGACACCGGCGCGCCGAGCAGGGCACCGTTCGCGGTCACCTGCATCACGTAGAGCCGGGTGCCCTTGAGGCACGAGGTCACCAGGTAGCCGCTCATGTACGCCAGCCCGGAGCACGACGCCTCGGAGGTCGGCCACGTCTGCAGCGGGTTGACGTACTTCGGGTCGGTGCCCTTGCCCTCGACGGCGGGCCAGCCGTAGTTCTTCCCGGGCTCGATCACGTTGAGCTCATCCTGGTCGCTGGCGCCGAACTCCATCGCGTAGAGGCGCGACTTGGCATCGAACGCCAACCCTTGCACGTTGCGGTGTCCGTAGCTGTACACCGCGGTTCCGAACGGGTTACCGGGCGCCGGCTTCCCGTCGGTGGTGATGCGCAGGATCTTGCCGCCGAGGCTCTTGAGGTCCTGCGCGTTCTCGGGCTTGTTGGCGTCCCCGGTCGCGACGTACAGGAACCCGTCGGGCCCGAACTTGATCTGCCCGCCGTTGTGGATCTCGGCTTTCGGGATGCCGGTCAGGATCGGCGTGACCGGCTGCCCGAGCGTGAGCTTGGCGACCCGGTTGTCGTCCTGCGACGTGTAGTACACGTACACCGTCTTGTCCGTGTCGTACTGCGGCGAAACAGCGATCCCGAGCAACCCGCCCTCGCCACCGGGCATCGCTCCGTCGATCTTCTGCAGCTCCGCCACGAGCAGCCCGTCCGACGTCTGCTCCTTGCCCACCTTGAGCAGCCGCTTGCTGTCGCGCTCGGTGACCAGCCCGGAACCGTCGGGCAGGAACGCGATCCCCCACGGCACCGCCAGCCCCTTGGCGAGCACGGTCACGGACACCTCCGCGTTGCCGTCCTCGCTGGACCCGGAGCCCGACGGCGACGGGTACGGCGACATCTTCGGCGGCGAGCCCAGCTCGTCCGGCGGTGGCGGCCCGAACGAGCAGGCGCCGAGGGTCAGTGCCGTAGCGGCCGCGCAGATGGCGGCCAGGCTACGGCTTGCATGCCTGCCTGCGAAACGGTGCGTCCGGGCGCTCACCCGGCCAAGCGTAGCGTTGTCCACCGAGTCACCATCTTTTCCCAGTCGGTCTTGTACCGAGATCCCCCGTCGCCTTCCCAGATCCCCGCCCCCGGGCCCCGGTTCCGCCGCCCGCTCCACTCGCTTCGCCGGGCGGCCCGGTCGCGCCTGCGCGCGTGGTCCGGACCGTGCGGCCCCGCCGCACAGTTCGGTCGTGCGCCTCCACCGCCTGGTTCGGTCGTCCGGCCCGCCTGCCTGTCTGTGGGCCGGCCCGCCCGGCCGCTCGGGCGCGTCGTGCGCGCGTCCTGTGCTCCCCGTGTCGCTGTCCCCAGCTCGCGGTGGGCCGGTCGTGAGTGTCGCCCGCGCGGGCGCGTCCGGTGTCTCCTGCGTCGAGGTTGCCCTGCTTGCGGCGGGTCGGTGGTGAGTTTTGCCCGCGCGGGCGCGTTATGGCGGGACCTTTTGCCCGCCCGCAGAAGCCGGGCGGCATCATCGAGGCCATGGTGAAGATCTGGATCGCGCACGACACCGGCCTCGACGCTTTGCGCGCGGAGGCGCGCGCGGTCGCGCCCGCCGCCGAGGTCGTCGTCGAGCTGATGCCCGCGCCGGAGGAGCTGCCGTCCGACCCGGCCGGCGTCGCGTTCTGGGTCCCGCCGTTCCTGGCCAAGCCCGAGCTCACCGTGCTCGCCGAGCGGATGCCCGACCTGCGCGTGGTCCAGCTGCTCAGCGCCGGCGCGGACGCGTGGACCGGCCGCCTGCCCGCCGCCGTGACCCTGTGCGACGCGCGCGGCGTGCATGACTCCTCGACGGCGGAGTGGGTCGTCGGCGTCATTCTGTCCTACGTACGCGATCTGCCGCTGTTCGCGCGGGCGCAGGAGCGGGGCGAGTGGGCGTACCGCCGGACGGACGAACTGGCCGGCAAGCGCGTGCTCATCGTCGGCTCCGGCTCGATCGGCCGCGCCGTCGAGGCCCGCCTGGCCCCGTTCGAGGTGCCGGTGACCCGCGTCGCCCGGCGCCCGCGCGAGGGCGTGCACGGCGTGGAGGAGCTGCCGCGCCTGCTGCCCGACGCCGACGTGGTCGTGCTGCTCGTGCCCCTCACCGCACAGACCCGCGGCCTCGTCGACGCCGCGTTCCTGTCCCACCTGCGCGACGGCGCGCTGCTGGTCAACGCCGCGCGGGGGCCGGTCGTCGACACGGCCGCCGTCACCGCCGAGGCCCTGACCGGCCGCATCGGCTTCGCCACCGATGTCACCGACCCCGAGCCCCTGCCGTCCGACCACGCGCTGTGGCGCCTGCCGAACGTCCTGATCACCCCGCACGTGGCGGGCTCCGTCCCGGCGGTCTTCAGCCGCGGCTACGCGCTCGCGGCCGCACAGCTGCGTCGCTTCCTCACGGGCGCCCCACTGGAGAACGTGGTTACCGAAGGCTACTAGCCGAACGCTCCCCGCCGCGCCGCTTCCTCGCCGGCGTCCGGGCGGGGATCGTGGCCGCCGACAGTCAGCGGGCGACCGCTACTGGCCGACCGCGCCCGGCTGGGCCGCTTCCTCGTCCTCGGCGTCGTCGGCCTCGTCGCCGCCCGCGTTCTCGGTCGGCAGTTCCTGGCCGCTCGCCTGGACGACGCGGGGGAGGTCGGAGGGCCGGACGGCGTCGAGGGGCACCATGGCGCCGTTGGCCAGGCGGGCTAGGACCGTGCGGTCGTCCGACACCAGGCCGTCGACCGCGTTCCACGGCACGGTGCGGCTGCCCAGCAGCGCGCGCACCGTGAAGCCCCGCTGGTCCACGTCGGTGCCGGCCCGCCAGGCCCAGATGGTGATGGCGAGCGGCACCAGGAGTACAAGCAGAAACCAGACACTCTCGGCAAGCAGCGGAACGGCGCCGATCACGGTGATGCCCGCGGCGACTGCGATCGCGGCACTGCGCCGGAACTTGACCTTGACCTGGTTGCTCACACCGCCATCCTCCCACCTTTCGAGGAACTGCTTCCGGGCGGTGCGGCGGGCATACTGAGCGCCGTGGGGGATGAGAACTGGTGTCCGAGTCGGCACGGCCGCCTCTCGCTAGCACCGGCGCCCGGGGTTACGCTCGGTGCCGTGTTTGACGAGATCGCTCCCGGTCGTGGTGGTTTGCCGGGCGATCTGCGGCGATATGTCGAGTTTCGTGCGCTGCCGGCCGTGGCGGGAGGCTAGGACTTGACCACCACATTCCGTCGCGACGCGCCCGCAGCCTGGGGCGACGGCGTCAAGAGCAACAGGCGCATCGGCGTGCGCCCGACCGGCGCCGTGGCGGGCGCGCTCCTCGCCGTTGCGGCCCTGGCGGCCCTTGCCGTGGCCGGTTGGGGCATCAAGGAGCTGAGCATCCTGTGGGGTGCGGCCGCGATCGCCGCCCTCGCCGGTGTGGTGGTGCTCACGCTGCGCGGCTTCCCGCTCTTCGCCATCCTCACCGTCGTCGCGGGCGCGGTGGCGTGGGGCGCGGCCACGCGCGGCCGCCTGCCGGACAGCTGGTTCGACATCCTCGGCGTGCTCGGCTTTATCGGGATAAACCTGGCTTTTGTGGTACCGCTGGCCGGATCCTTCCTGGCAGCACTGCTACTCGATGCCCGCCGGGTCGCCCGCCTGTCCATCGACGAGGCCGTGAGCGGCCGCCGCTGGTGGGGCAAGCCCGACGACCAGCTCCCGCGCCTCAAGGAGCTCGAGGCGATCCCGAGCGCCCGCTTCTTCGCGCTCGGCGAGGGCGGCTGCACCCACCTGGTGGCCGCCGGCCGACGAGTGGCGCTGTTCCTCCCGACGGTGTGGCCCCACGGCGAGTACACGATGGACGCCGCCGGCCAGGTCCTGCGCGGCGGCCGCCTGTTCGTCCCCGGCTCGGAGGACGTGGACGGCCTCGCCGCAGAGGTACACACCTGGCGCGAGCAACTCACCAAGATCGGCGGCACAGTCCGCGGCTACCTGGTGATCGCCCCGTCGCGCGACGACGCCGGCGAGGAGCTGGTGATCTCGGTCGCACCGGGCGAGCACCTCCACCTGGTGCACGCCCACGAGATGTCCGAGGCAGCCGGCCGCTGGCTGTCCACGGAGCCGTACCGCGTAGACCTCCACGTCATGGAGCGCCTCCTGTTCCTGGCCGAGGGCAACAAGATCCCCGAGCCGCTCCCGTCACCGCGCACGTTCGCCGACGAGGCCCCCGGCCCTTCGACGGGCCGCACCCCTCTCCCGACAGACGCGGCTTTCGCCGCGGCCGCCGGCGAGGAACCGTCGCCTTCGGCCGGCGAGGAAACCCCGGCAACGCCCCCCACAACCTGGCGCCCCGGCAACGGCACGATGCGCGCGAAGCTGGGCCGCCTGGCCCGCGCCGCGACCGCAAAGCCCGACCCGCTGGAGGACTCCCCTTCTGAGCAGGGCGCCCCCGACACCCCGGAAGCAGCGTTGCCTTCAAACTTCGACCCAGACGACCCGTACGCCCCGCCCCCGCGCGACGAGTGGCCCCCCACGCGCTCGCAACCTCGCGACGGCACCCGCCCGCCATTCCGCGAGGACGCCCGCGACGACCTGCGTACGGAGGCCTGGGACAGCCCTCGCGCCGGCTCGCGCCCGGAGGCGTGGGACGGCCCGCGCGCCGGTTCGCGTCCGGACGCGCGCGGCGATCTGCGTACGGAAGCGTGGGACGGCCCGCGCGACGGTTCGCGATCGGGCGCCCGCAGCGATCCGCGCACGGAGGCGTGGGACAGCCCTCGCGCGGACGCGTTCCGCTCGGAGGCTTCGACCGGCAGTTCGGACCGGAACGACTTCGGCCGCCGCCCGGTTTGGGACCGCGATTCCGACTCGGACGCGGCGTCTTCGGACTACGGCCGCTCGGACGCGGGCCGCTCTGGCCGCGGTTACACCGGCTCGGACGCGGCGTCTTCGGACTACGGCCGCTCGGATGCGGGCCGCTCGGATGCGGGCCGCTCTGGCCGCGGTTACACCGGTTCGGACGCGGCGTCTTCGGACTACGGCCGCTCGGACGCCGGACGCTCGGATGCCGCCCGCGCGGAGGCGGACGCCTCGTGGGAGGCCCGCGCGACCCGCGAGCTGGTCGGCAACTGGGACAACGAGTCGGCCAGCCAGATCGCAGCATGGGCGGCCGACGGCAGCGCCGAGGTCCCGACAACCCCCGCCCCGTCATCATCGTCGGACGCGGCCCGGGCGGACCGCCGCGGCGCCGATGCCGATCGGCCCTCGGAGCGTCTGTCCTGGTCCTCCACGTCCGCCGGCGACGCCCCCGCCGCCGACGATCGCTTCCGTTGGAGCAGCGCGGCCGATGACTTCCCGGTGACGTACGAGACCGGTGCGTGGTCCGGTGGCCCATCGACCCCTTCCGACGAGGCGACGGGCGCCCGGCGCCGCTCCTGGACCGAGCCCGAGGAGTCCGCACGGAACTCCGGCGGCGGTGCCGACACGTGGCGTCCCGCCTCCGAGCGCAACTCAGAGCCCTGGACACCGCCTCCGGCCCAGGAACCCAAGCTCGACGTATGGACCGCGCCCGCCTCTGAGGCCGCGCCGTCCGACTCGTGGCGTAGCTCGTACGGCTCCGACCGAGCGTCCAACGGCGCGTCCGACCGGGCCTCGGGGGCGTCGCCGAGGTCTGGGTCCGAGCCGCGTACGGGCTCGTCCGCCGCTTCCGAGCCCTGGACCGCTCCGCCCGCGCGCGGGCGCGAGACGTGGGCGACCACGGGTGCGTCCGCGGCCGAGCCGTGGACCGGCTCTGCCGCGCCCGGGCGCGAGTCGCGTGCCTCCTCGCCGGAGCGTGAGTCGTGGACGCCTGCGCCGGCCCCCGAGCGCCCTGCGTCGGCCCCCGACCGCGCGTCCTGGCCGCCGGCCGCTGCGCCCGAGCGAGAGCCGCGGGGCGCGTCCCAGCGGGAGTCGTGGGCCGCGTCTGCTAACGCGTCCGAGCGGGAGCCGCGGGGCGCCTCCGCGGGTGCGCCTGAGCGGGAGCCGTGGGGCGCGTCTGCAAACGCGTCTGAGCGGGATTCGTGGGCGGCCTCCGCGGGCGCGTCCGAGCGGGAGCGGAGGGACGGTGCCGGGCTCGACGGGCGGCGGCGGCCCGAGGACCGGCCGGTCGCGGGGGAGCGGCCCTCCCGGGGCGGCGGCGGCCTGTTCGACGGGGACGCGCCCGAGCTCGTTGCCCAGCCGCTCGAGCTGCGGCGCTCCTGGGATTCGGATCCGGCGGGGCGGTCGATTCGGCGGCGGGACCGTACGCAGCCGGGCGAAGCCGGCGGGCCCGAAGCGGCTGACTATGGGCCGCAGACCGGGACCTGGCCCGGCGCTCCGAACGGTGCGGAGCCGGCGGCGCGACCGGGCGCCGGGCCTGGCGGCCGCGACCGGTCCATGGGCGATGATCGCGACCGTGCCGCGGATGGCGGTGCCTGGGGCGGCGCGTCGGGTCTCGCCGATCACAGCCAAGGTCCCGCCGACCGCGGGGCGGCGTACGGCGAGCGAGGCCCGGGCTTCGGGGATCGTGGTCCGGCGTTCGGCGATCGTGGTGCCGGCGCGGACAACGGCTCGTGGGGGAGTGGCCCGGGCGCGCGTGACCGCCGCCCGGAGGTGCAGTACGTGGACGGTCGTACCGACGGGCCGGGTATGCGCGACGCCGATGGGCGCACGGAGGCGTGGCCTCGTACCCCCGAGCGGCGCGAGCAACCGCCGGTCGTTTCTGGGCGTCAGGACCAGTTCGCGGCCGACCGCGGGCGCGAGCCGCAGTTTCCTGGGCGCGAGGACCAGTTCGCGGCCGAGCGTGGGCGCGAGCCGCAGTTCCCCGGGCGTGAGCAGCAGTTCCCGGGAGGCGCGCAACAGGGCCCGGGCGGCCAGGAAGAGGCCTGGTGGGACGGGCCGGCGGGCGAGCCGGGCAAGCCCGCTGAGGCGGCCGAGAAGCCGAAGCGGTCGCGCTGGGGGCGGAGCAAGGACAAGGACGCCGGCAAGGGCAAGGCGCCGGAGGTGCCGGCCGCGGACGACTGGGCGGCGGGGGAGCCGGGCGACCGCAGCGGGTGGGCCACCGAGTCGACCAGCCGGTGGGACCGCAATGCGCCGCGAGACGTGCCGGGCGGCGAGCCGGGCCGACGCGGACAGTCCGGCCAGCCGGGCCAGGGCCAGCCGGGCCAGGGTGGGCCGAGCCAGGGCGGGCCGGGGCAGGCCGGGTTCGGGCAGGGCGGGTTGGGCTACGCCGGCCAGCCGAGCCAGGGCGGGCCGGGCTACGCGGACCGGCCGAACCAGGGCGGGCCGAACCCCACAGGCCAGCCGGGCCAAGGCGAGCCGAACTTCGGCGGGCAGCCGGGTCAGGCGGGGCCGGGCTTCGGCGGGCCGTCGGGCCAGGGCGAGCGAACCGAGCGACCGGGGCGCGGGCAGGACGACTGGGGCGGGCCGGGCAGGTCCGAGCGCGGCGGCCAGGAGCGGGTCCCCGAGCAGCGCAATCGGGAGGCCGGGGCGTTCGAAGACCTCGCGCCCCTCGAGCTCAACCTCGACGAGGAGCCGAAGGAGAAGTCGTCGCGCCGCTTCCTAAGGCGCAAATAACGAAAAGGCCCGGAGACCAAAGGGCGCCCGAGAACCAAAGGCGCCGGAACATACAGACAGAGGCATGCAAGAAGGGCGCCCCGCCGGAAACGGCGGGGCGCCCTCGTTGTGACGCAGGATCAGCGCCAGCCGGCCATCGGGTAGGCGGAGAGCAGTTCGCGGACCTCGCCGGCGATGGTGTCCAGCGACGGCTCGTCGTCCTTGATCGCGGCGTCCACCGCGCGCGAGATCCAGTCGGCGACCTGGGGCATCTGGGCCTCGGTCAGGCCGCGCGTGGTCAGCGCGGGGGTGCCGAGGCGCACGCCCGAAGGGTCGAAGGGCTTGCGGGTGTCGTACGGGACGGTGTTGTAGTTCGTCTCGATGCCCGCGCGGTCCAGGGCCTTCGCGGCCGGCTTGCCGCCGATGCCCTTGCCCGTCAGGTCGAGCAGGATGAGGTGGTTGTCGGTGCCGCCGGAGACCAGGTCGAAGCCGCGCTCGATGAGGGCGTCGGCCAGGGCCTTGGCGTTGGCGACGATCTGGTGCGCGTACGCCGAGAAGGCCGGCTTCGCCGCCTCGCCCAGCGCCACCGCGATGCCGGCCGTCGTGTGGTTGTGCGGGCCGCCCTGCAGGCCAGGGAAGACGGCCTTGTCGATGGCCTTCGCGTGCGCCTCGTCGCACATGAGCATCGCGCCGCGCGGGCCGCGCAGGGTCTTGTGCGTCGTGGTCGAGATGACCTCGGCGTGGCCGACCGGGGACGGGTGCGCGCCGCCGGCGATCAGGCCGGCGATGTGGGCGATGTCCGCGACGAGCACGGCGCCGACCTCGCGGGCGATCTCGGCGAAGCGCGGGAAGTCGATCGTGCGCGGGATCGCGGTGCCGCCCGAGAAGATCAGCTTCGGCCGCTCGCGCAGCGCGATGTCGCGGACCTCGTCGAAGTCGACGCGGCCGTCCTCCTTGCGCACGGTGTACTGCACCGCGCGGAACCAGGCGCCGGTCGCCGACACCGACCAGCCGTGGGTCAGGTGGCCGCCCATCGGCAGCGCCATGCCCATGATGGTGTCGCCCGGCTTGGCCAGGGCCATGTACACGGCGAGGTTCGCCGGCGAGCCCGAGTACGGCTGCACGTTGGCGTGGTCCACGCCGAACACCGACTTGGCGCGGGCGATCGCCAGCTCCTCGATCGGGTCGATGTACTTCTGGCCCTCGTAGTACCGCTTGCCGGGGTAGCCCTCGGAGTACTTGTTGGTGAGGACCGTGCCGGTCGCCTCGAGGACGGCCTGCGAGACGTAGTTCTCCGAGGCGATCATGCGCAGCGTGTCGTGCTGCCGCTCGGCCTCGTGCTGGATCAGGCCGGCCAGCTCCGGGTCGGCCTCGGTGAGGGCCGTCAGTGCTGGGACGTGCATGGGCTTCCTCCTGGCAGGTGCCGATCGGGCACCCAGGCGCGCGGTGCCGGCGATTCTTTGGGAGCTCCCCGGTGGTCGGTTCCACCTTGATGTGCGCCAGTCGCAGATGACGCCGCCGATCGTAGTGGAACCGGCCGCCCGAGGAGTGGCCGGTTACGGAACGCGCCGGTAAGCCCCGTCACTGGCCGAGGTGGCCATCGAGGCGTAAGCGCGCAAAGCGGCGGAGACCGGGCGTTCGCGGTCGGCCGGCGTGTACGGCCGGTCGCGCTTGTCCTGCTCGATGCGCCGCGCGGTGAGCTCCTCCTCGGACACCCGCAGCTCGATCGAGCGCGCCGGGATGTCGATCTCGATGAGGTCGCCCTCCTGGACGAGGGCGATGAGGCCGCCGCCCGCCGCCTCGGGGCTGATGTGGCCGATCGAGAGTCCGGAGGTACCCCCGGAGAAACGACCGTCGGTGATGAGCGCGCACGCCCGGCCGAGGCCGCGGCCCTTGAGGAACGAGGTCGGGTACAGCATCTCCTGCATCCCCGGCCCGCCCTTCGGCCCCTCGTAGCGGATCACCACGACGTCGCCGGCGACGACCTGCTTGGCGAGGATGCCGTCCACGGCCGACTCCTGCGACTCGAAGACGCGGGCGGGGCCGGAGAAGCGCAGGTTCTCCTCGGGCACGCCGGCGGTCTTCACGACGCAGCCGTCGGGCGCGAGGTTGCCGAACAGGATCGCGAGCCCGCCGTCGGCGGTGTAGGCGTGCTCGACGCTGCGGATGCACCCGTTCGCGGCATCAACGTCCAGCGAGTTCCACCGGTTCGTCGTCGAGAACGGTTCGGTCGTGCGAACCCCTCCGGGTGCGGCGTGGAAGAGCTCGAGCGCCTCCTCCGACGGGGAAGCGGCGCGGATGTCCCACTTGTCCAGCCATTCCCGGAATGTTGCTGAATGAACCGATGAGACGGACTCGTCCAGCAGGCCACCGCGGGAAAGCTCACCCATGATCGCCGGAATGCCACCGGCCCGGTGCACGTCCTCCATGTGGTACTTCTGCGTGTTGGGCGCCACCTTGGCCAGGCACGGCACCCGGCGCGAGATCGCGTCGATGTCGGCCACGGTGAAGTCGAGTTCGGCCTCGCGCGCGGCGGCCAGCAGGTGCAGGACGGTGTTGGTCGAGCCGCCCATCGCGACGTCCAGCGCCACCGCGTTCTCGAAGGCGGGCCGAGAGGCGATCGCGCGCGGCAGCACCGAGGCGTCGTCGTCGTTGTAGTACCGACGGCAAAGATCGACGATCAAGGACCCGGCGCGCTCGAACAACGCGCGCCGCATGGCGTGCGTGGCCAGCGTCGAGCCGTTGCCGGGCAGCGCGAGCCCGATCGCCTCGGTCAGGCAGTTCATGGAGTTGGCGGTGAACATGCCGGAACAGGAGCCGCACGTCGGGCAGGCGGAGCGCTCGATCTGGCCGAGCTGCTCGTCCGTGACGGCCTCGTTGGCGGAGGCGATCATCGCGTCGATGAGGTCGAGCTTGGCGTCCTTCTCGTGGACGACGCCCTCGATCGCGATGGTCTTGCCGGCTTCCATGGGGCCGCCGGAGACGAAGACGGTTGGGATGTTGAGGCGGAGGGCGGCGAGCAGCATGCCGGGCGTGATCTTGTCGCAGTTGGAGATGCACACGAGGGCATCGGCGCAGTGTGCCTGCACCATGTACTCGACGGCGTCGGCGATGAGCTCGCGACTGGGCAGCGAGTAGAGCATCCCGCCGTGGCCCATGGCGATGCCGTCGTCGACGGCGATGGTGTTGAACTCCTTGGCGACCCCACCCGCCTCCGCAACCGCGTCGGCGACGATCATGCCGAGGTTGCGAAGATGGACGTGGCCCGGCACGAACTGCGTGAAACTGTTGGCGATGGCGACAATCGGCTTGCCGAAGTCGGAGTCGGTCATGCCGGTGGCGCGCCACAGGGCGCGTGCGCCGGCCATGTTGCGACCAGAAGTGGAGGTCTTGGACCGCAGCTCGGGCATACCTGCGAGTCTGACACGTTCCGCATCCTGGGATCGGTTGACTCAGGCGGTGAGATGCGTCAGAGTGGGCACATGTCGTCGAGGTCGCTCCGAGTACTTATCATCTAGCGCGCCGACGCCTGCCGTCAGCGCGCTAGCCCCCCGTGCCCAGCACGTGGGGTTTTTTCATGTCCGGGGCTGAAAACCAAGACACCTTCGAGCGAAAGTGCGAACAGCGATGACGAGACCCACGCCAGAAGTCCTCGCCCACCGAGCGCATCCCACGCCGCCGGCGGCCGACAAGAAGCCCGCGCCGAACACCCAGGCGGAGCTGCTCACCGGCGCGCAGGTACTCGTCCGCTCGCTCGAGGCGCTCGGCGCCGACGTCGTGTTCGGCATCCCCGGCGGCGCGATTCTGCCCGCGTACGACCCGCTGTTCGACTCCGAGAACGTCCGGCACATCCTGGTCCGCCACGAGCAGGGCGCCGGCCACGCCGCGACCGGCTACGCGCAGGCCACCGGCAAGGTCGGCGTCTGCATGGCCACCTCGGGCCCGGGCGCGACCAACCTGGTGACGCCGATCGCCGACGCCTACATGGACTCGGTCGCGATGGTCGCCATCACCGGCCAGGTCGCCTCCGCGTCCATCGGCACCGACGCCTTCCAGGAGGCGGACATCGCCGGCATCACGCTGCCGATCACCAAGCACAACTACCTGGTCAAGAGCGGCGAGGAGCTGCCGCGGGTGCTCGCCGAGGCCTTCCACCTGGCCGGCACCGGGCGCCCCGGCCCGGTCCTCGTCGACATCCCGAAGGACGTGCTGCAGAAGCAGACGACGTTCAAGTGGCCGCCGGTGCTGGAGCTGCCCGGGTACCACCCGACGCTGCACCCGCACGGCAAGCAGATCCGCGAGGCAGCCCGCCTGATCGCCGCCGCGAAGCGCCCCGTCCTCTACGTCGGCGGCGGCGTGATCAAGGCGCACGCCTCCGAGGTGCTGCTCAAGCTCGCCGAGCTGACCGGCGCCCCGGTGGTCACGACGCTGATGGCCCGCGGCGCGTTCCCGGACTCCCACCCGCAGCACATGGGCATGCCCGGCATGCACGGCACGGTCGGCGCCGTCTACGCGCTGCAGAAGTCGGACCTGCTGATCGCCCTCGGCGCCCGCTTCGACGACCGCGTCACCGGCGAGCTGTCCACGTTCGCGCCCAACGCGCAGATCATCCACGCCGACATCGACCCGGCCGAGATCGGCAAGAACCGCACGGCGGACGTGCCGATCGTCGGCGATGCCAAGCACGTCATCGAGGAGCTCATCGCCGCGGTGACCGCCGAGCACGCCGTCGGGCACCGGCCCACGCTGAAGGAGTGGTGGGCGACGCTGGACGACATCCGCGGCCGCTACCCCCTCGGCTACGAGGAGCCCGCGGACGGGACGCTGTCGCCGCAGTACGTCATCGAGCGCATCGGCAAGATCGTCGGCCCGGACGCGATCTACACCGCCGGCGTCGGCCAGCACCAGATGTGGGCGGCGCAGTTCATCCAGTACGAGCACCCGGCCACATGGCTGAACTCCGGCGGACTGGGCACCATGGGCTACGCGGTCCCGGCCGCGATGGGCGCCAAGGTCGGCCGGCCGGACGCGACGGTCTGGGCGATCGACGGCGACGGCTGCTTCCAGATGACCAACCAGGAGCTCGCGACCTGCGCCCTGGAGGGCATCCCGATCAAGGTCGCCGTCATCAACAACGGCAACCTGGGCATGGTCCGGCAGTGGCAGACGCTGTTCTACGACCAGCGGTACTCCAACACCGAGCTCGGCACCCACAAGCACCGCATCCCGGACTTCGTGAAGCTCGCCGACGCCCTGGGCTGCGTCGGGCTGCGCTGCGAGACCAAGCGCGACGTCGACGCGACGATCGAGGCCGCGATGAAGGTCACCGACCAGCCGGTCGTGATCGACTTCGTGGTCGGCAAGGATGCCATGGTGTGGCCGATGGTCGCGGCCGGCACGAGCAACGACGAGATCATGTTCGCGCGGGGCGTCCGTCCCGCGTTCGACCAGGACGACGTGTAGGAGTCGAGGAGATCATGGCCAAGCACACGCTGTCCGTCCTGGTGGAGAACAAGCCCGGCATACTGGCCCGCGTCGCCGGCCTCTTCGCACGGCGCGGCTTCAACATCGACTCCCTGGCCGTCGGCGAGACCGAGCACCCCGAGGTCTCCCGGATGACGATCGTGGTCAACGCGGACGAATCGCCGCTGGAACAGGTCACCAAGCAGCTCAACAAGCTCGTGCAGGTCCTGAAGATCGTCGAACTCGACACCACCGCCAGCGTCCAGCGCGAGCTGCTGCTGGTGAAGGTGCGCGCGGAACGCCCGGTGCGCTCACAGGTCCTCGAGACCGTGAACCTGTTCCGGGCCCGCGTGGTCGACGTCGCCGCTGACGCCCTCACCATCGAGGCGACCGGCACGTCGGAAAAGCTGGACGCGCTGCTTCGTGACCTGGAGCCGTTCGGTATCAAGGAAATGGTCCAGTCCGGCGTCGTGGCCATCGGCCGCGGTTCGCGCTCCATCACGACCGGTCCGGCGCTCCGCGCCGCATCCTGAAAATCTGTGAAAGGAAACACGACAATGCCCGCCGAGGTGTTTTACGACGACGACGCCGACCTGTCGTTGATCCAGGCCCGTAAGGTCGCGGTGCTGGGTTACGGCAGCCAGGGCCACGCTCACGCGCTGTCCCTGCGTGACTCCGGCGTCGACGTGCGCATCGGCCTGCCCGAGGGTTCCAAGAGCCGCGCGAAGGCCGAGGAGCAGGGCCTGCGCGTCCTCACCCCGGCCGAGGCGACCGCCGAGGCGGACGTGATCATGATCCTCGCGCCCGACACGGCGCAGCGCTCGCTCTACGCCGACCACGTGGCCCCGAACCTGACCGCCGGCAAGGCGCTCTTCTTCGGCCACGGCCTCAACATCCGCTTCGGGCTGATCACGCCCCCCGCGGACGTGGACGTGTGCATGGTCGCCCCGAAGGGCCCCGGCCACCTGGTCCGCCGCCAGTTCGTCGACGGCAAGGGCGTGCCCTGCCTGGTCGCCGTCGAGCAGGACGCCACCGGCACCGCGCTGCAGCTGGCCCTGGCCTACGCGGCCGGCATCGGCGGCACCCGCGCCGGCGTCATCAAGACCACGTTCAAGGAGGAGACCGAGACCGACCTGTTCGGCGAGCAGGCCGTCCTCTGCGGCGGCGCGTCGGCGCTGGTCCAGACCGGTTTCGAGGTGCTCACCGAGGCGGGCTACGCCCCGGAGATCGCCTACTTCGAGTGCCTGCACGAGCTCAAGCTGATCGTGGACCTGATGTACGAGGGCGGCATCGCCCGCATGCGCTACAGCGTCTCCGACACCGCCGAGTACGGCGACTACACCCGCGGCCCGCGCGTCATCGACGCCCGGACCAAGGAGGAGATGAAGCGCATCCTGGGCGAGATCCAGTCGGGCGAGTTCGCCCGCGAGCTGATCGCCGAGGACGACGCGGGCCGCCCGAACTTCATCAAGTACCGCGAGCAGGGCGCCGCTCACCCGATCGAGGAGACCGGCAAGAAGCTGCGCGCGATGATGAGCTGGGTCGACCGCCCCATCACCGAGACGGCCTGACCTGACGGAAAAGCCCCCGGCCGTTTCGGTCGGGGGCTTTTTTCTTATGCGCTTTTTTCTTTATGCATGACTCGGGTCCGTGCAACTGACGACCGTTGTTCCCACCAGACACCGCTGCGGGCCTGGCGGCCCTCCGCTGCCACCTCCGCGTTGCCAAGGGCAACCCCGTTCAGCTGAGACGGTCGGCGTTGGCGTGGATGGCGTCGCGGATGTACTGCGCCAGCCCCGGATGCTCCGTGTCGTAGTTGGCCGTGAACCGCGGATCGGCGACGTACATGTCCCCGAGCCCCCGGTGGATCTCCAGCGAGCAGTCGTAGAACCACCGCCCGATGTGCTCCCGGTGCGCCTCGGCGAGATCCATGGCGATCGGATCGTCCGCCGGCACCCCGCGTTCGAACGCGTCCGCGAACGCCGCGGTGTGAGCGCTCGCCTCGCCCTTGACCCGCGCCCAGTCCTCCTTGGTGTACCGGGCGGTCCGCCGCGCCGACTCCCGATGCGCTTCCGTGTCCCCCCACCGCTGCTCGGCCTCCTCGGCATGCCGATCGGGATCGAACTCCCCGAACAGCTCCCGCTTCTCCTCAGGCGTCAAGTTCGTCGTCATGCCTGCAAGCGTGGAGTCTCCAGCAACTGGAGAGTCAACGTCTTTGCTCGGAAAAATCCAGACGCTGACGCGTCCGGATTTTTCCGACTTATCAGCATAAAACGGGGTTCATGACGAACCTCGGCCAACGACCGCAGGTCAACCGCGAGCGGCCCCGGCGGGTGGGGAGTACCCGCCGGGGCCGCGGCCTCCTGACCAGCGCTGCGATCAGGACCGGACGTAGTCGCCGGCGTCGCCCTGGTACTCCTTGGCGTCGTAGTCCTTCGCGTCCGCGTCGTAGTCCTTGCCGTCGTAGTCCTTCGCGTCGTAGTCCTTGGCGTCCCCGTCGTAGTCCTGGGCCTCGTGGTCGGCGGCGTAGTCCTTCTGCTCCTCGTCGTACGCCTGCTCGTGCCCGGCCTCGTACTCGTGCACCCGCTCCTGGATCCGCTCGATCGCCTCGTGGATCTTCTCCTCGTACGACTCGTGCCCGGCGGCCTCGTAACCGGCGTGCTGGTCGTAGCCGGCCTGCTCGTGCTGGTCGTACGCAGGCTCCTCGTAGCCGGCCTGCTCATGCCCGGCGTCGTAGTCGCCGTCGTAGTACTCGCTCATCCGTGCTCTCCTCGCCGGTTGGGACGGTGTCGCTGACGCCGGTGGACACGGCCCCGCGAGGCCTCCGGGTTCAGGCCGGCGGCGTCAGGAGTGCGACACCCGGACGGTGGCATGTGATCGCGCTCACGTCTTCGCGGACCTGGGCCGTTGTGATGCCGGGCCTACCATCGCCTGAAGGACCGACCGCCCGGACCTGAATCGTTTCCCCGATGCGTGGCGGGCAGTGCCGCACGCCCGCAGCCAGGGCCAACTGCAGCCGACCGAAGCCATGGAAGTCGAGGACGCATATGACCCTCCCTCCTGATCGCCCGGTGGTGCTCATCGCCGAGGAGCTGGCCCCGTCCGCTCTCGAGGTGCTCGCCGACGACTACGACGTTCGCCACATCGACGGCACGGACCGCCCCGCCCTGCTGGCCGCGCTCACCGATGCGAGCGCCGTGATCGTTCGCAGCGCCACCCAGATCGACGCCGAGGCGGTCGCCGCGGCTCCCCGGCTGAAGGTCGTCGCCCGCGCGGGCGTCGGCCTGGACAACGTCGACGTGCCGGCCGCCACGGCGCGCGGCGTCATGGTCGTCAACGCCCCGACCTCCAACATCGTCTCCGCCGCCGAGCAGGCCGTCGCGCTGCTGCTGTCGGTGGCCCGCAACACCGCCGCCGCGTCCGCGGCGCTCAAGGCGGGGGAGTGGAAGCGCTCGAAGTACACCGGAGTGGAGCTGTCCGGCAAGACGGTCGGCGTCGTCGGGCTCGGCCGCATCGGCGTGCTGTTCGCCCAGCGCATGGCCGCCTTCGGGGTGCGCCTCGTCGCCTACGACCCCTACATCCAGCCGGCGCGGGCGGCGGCACTGGGTGTACGACTGCTGGGTTTGGACGAACTGCTGCGCGAGAGCGACTTCATCTCGATCCACCTGCCCAAGACCCCGGAGACCGTCGGCCTCATCGGCGTGCGCGAGCTCGCGTTGGTCAAGCCCGGCGTGCGCATCATCAACGCTGCGCGCGGCGGCCTCATCGACGAGCAGGCCCTCGCCGACGCGATCGCGGACGGCCGGGTCGCCGGCGCCGGCATCGACGTGTTCGCCAAGGAGCCGTGCGTCGCCTCGCCGCTGTTCGCCTTCGACAGCGTCGTGGCCACCCCGCACCTGGGCGCCTCGACCATCGAGGCGCAGGACAAGGCGGGCCTGGCGGTGGCCCGCAGCGTCAAGCTGGCCCTCGACGGCGAGTTCGTCCCCGACGCCGTCAACGTCCAGGCCGGCGGCGTCGTGGCCGAGGAGGTGCGCCCGTTGCTGCCGCTGGCGGAGCGCCTGGGCTCGGTCTTCACCGCGGTCGCCGGCGGCATCGCGTCCGCGGTCACCGTCGAGGTGCACGGCGAGGTGGCCAAGCACGATGTGTCGGTCCTCAAGCTGGCCGCGACGAAGGGCCTCTTCGGCGGCGTCGTCGCCGAGCAGGTCACCTACGTCAACGCGCCCCATCTGGCGGCCGATCGTGGGGTCGAGGTGGCCCTCGCGGTCTTCACCGAATCGTCCGACCAGCCCAACCTGGTGACCGTGCGTGGAGCGCTGCCGGACGGGCGGGTAGCCTCGGTGTCCGGGACGTATGTCGCCGGGCCGCGCGAAGCGCTCAAGCTGACCGAAATCGACGGTTTCAGCCTGGAGCTTGCCGCCGAGGGTGTGCTGCTGTTCTTCCGCTACGCTGACCGCCCCGGCGTGGTGGGCACGGTGGGGTCGATACTGGGCTCAGCGGGGGTCAACATCGCGGCGATGCAGGTCGCCCGGCGCGAGGCCGGCGGGGAGGCGCTCATGACGCTGACCGTCGACACCGCCGTGGCGGCGGACCTGCTCGGCGAGGCCCAGGAGGCCATCGGTGCGACCGCGGCGAGCACGGCGGACCTGTCCGCCGACTAGAGGACTTTCCTCTCACGAGGGCGGGGAGCGTGGCGGCGCTCCCCGCCCTCATTCTTTTGAGGTGCGGTCCCATGATGCGGGACGCGCGTCCACGGAATAGGACGGCGGCGTACCGTTGACGGGTCTACGAAAGGGGCCAGTGGTGGCGAAGATCGCGGTTGTGGCCGGTGACGGCATCGGCACGGAGGTGGTGGCGCAGGCGCTGAAGGTGCTGCGCGTCGTCCTGCCCGGCGTCGAGACGACCGATTACGACCTGGGCGCCGCCCGGTACAACCGCACCGGCGAGGTGCTGCCCGACAGCGTCCTCGACGAGCTGCGCGGCCACGACGCCATCCTCCTCGGCGCGGTCGGCGACCCGAGCGTGCCGCCGGGCGTGCTCGAGCGCGGCCTGCTGCTGAAGCTGCGCTTCGACTTCGACCAGTACGTGAACCTCCGCCCCTCCCGCCTGTGGCCGGGCACCACCAGCCCCCTGGCCGGGGTCAAGCCGGGCGAGATCGACCTCGTCGTCGTGCGCGAGGGCACCGAGGGCCTTTACGTCGGCGCCGGCGGCAACCTGCACCCGGGCACCGCCGCCGAGGTCGCCACCGAGGAGAGCCTCAACACCCGCCACGGCGTCGAGCGGGTCATCCGCGACGCGTTCGCCCGGGCCGCGAAGCGCCCGCGCCGCAAGGTGACGCTGGTGCACAAGACCAACGTGCTGACCCACGCGGGCGGGCTGTGGGCGCGCACCTTCAACGCGGTCAAGGCGGAGTTCCCCGAGATCGAGACCGAGTACCAGCACGTCGACGCGGCGGCCATGTTCCTGGTGAGCAACCCGCAGCGCTACGACGTGGTCGTCACCGACAACCTCTTCGGTGACATCCTCACCGACATCGCCGCCGCCGTTACCGGCGGTATCGGCCTCGCCGCCAGCGGTTCGATCAACCCGGAGCGGGCGTTCCCGTCGATGTTCGAGCCCGTGCACGGCTCGGCGCCGGACATCGCGGGCAAGGGCGTCGCCGACCCGTCGGCCGCCGTCCTGTCCACCGCGCTGCTGCTGGACCACCTCGGGCACCCCGAGGCTGCGGCGCGCGTGACCGAGGCGGTCGGCGCCGAGGTGGCCACGCGGACGCCCGGTTCCGCGCTGTCCACCGACGCGATCGGTGACCGCCTCGCCGCAGCCGTCGCGTAGCGAGGGTCCGCCTGCGCGCCGGCGTCACGCGCGCGCAGGCTGCGGTTGAACGTCCGTTCGGGTACGTTTGCGGCACGGCACGCGGCTTGAGCGTGCCGGCGCAACCTTTTGTGGAGGCATGCATGATCGGCGGTGAAACGCTCGATTTCGAGATTCGTCCGAACCCGCAGCCCGTAGCCGCCGCGGAGCGATCCGCGCTGATGGCCAACCCGGGGTTCGGGCGGATCTTCACCGACCACATGGTCACTGTGCGTTACGCCGAGGGCAAGGGCTGGTATGACGCCCGGGTCGAGGCGCGGGCCCCGATCCCCATGGACCCCGCCACGGCGGTCCTGCACTACGCGCAGGAGATCTTCGAGGGGCTGAAGGCCTATCGGGCCGCCGACGGCGGCGTGACGATGTTCCGCCCCGACGCCAACGCCAACCGTTTCCGGGCCTCCGCCCAGCGGATGGCGATGGCTCCGGTGCCGCAGCGGCTCTTCCTCGACGCCCTCGAGGAGCTCATCCGCATCGACCGCAACTGGGTCCCCGACGACCCGGAGGGCAGCCTCTACCTGCGCCCGTTCCAGTACGCCAGCGAGGTCTTCCTCGGCGTCAAGCCGTCGTCGGAGTACCTGTTCCTGATCATCGCCTCGCCGGTCGGCAGCTACTTCAAGGGCGGCGTCCAGCCGGTCAGCGTCTGGGTCTCGCGCGACTACACGCGGGCGGCCCCCGGCGGCACCGGCGCGGCCAAGTGCGGCGGCAACTACGCCGCCAGCCTCGTCGCGCAGGCAGAGGCGATCGAGCACGGTTGCGACCAGGTCGTCTTCCTCGACGCCGCGCAGCAGCGCTACGTCGAGGAGCTCGGCGGCATGAACGTGTTCTACGTCTTCGACGACGGCACGATCACCACGCCGCCGCTGACCGGCACGATCCTGCCCGGCATCACGCGGGAGTCGGTCATGCGCCTGGCCGCGGACCGGGGCTTCACGGTGCGTGAGGAGCAGTATTCGTACGACCAGTGGCGTGCCGACGCCACCAGCGGCCGCCTGCGCGAGGCGTTCGCCTGCGGCACCGCCGCGGTGATCACCCCGATCGGCACCATCCGTGACGGCGACGGCGAGTTCACCGTCGCCGACGGCAAGGCCGGCGACGTCACGATGGGCCTGCGCGAGCAGCTCGTCACGATCCAGCGCGGCACCGCCCCCGACCCGTACGGCTGGGTCCACCGCGTGCTGTAACCGTTTCTTCACAAAGCGGCGCCGGTTCGCTACCGGCGCCGCTTCTCTTTATTGGGACATAGTCGCTTGTAAACGTATTTAAGCGGACCAACGACCAAGGTTGGAGCCGCGGCCGCTGCCCGGCCGGGTGGCGCGCGGCGTCGGCCGGTCGTACGCCAGCAGGAGCGCCTCCTCCGCCAGCTGCGCGTCGGGGCACGGCCAGAACGCCTTGCACTCGCAGAAGTTGTCCGTCCGCGGCCGGTGCGCGTCGTGCAGGGCCCGGGCGACGCGCCACAGCACCGGATCGGCGCAGCCCAGCGGCGGGTCGACGGGCGGCTCGCTCGGCTCCAGCGGAACTCCGTCGATCATCTGGCCCCCACCTTGGTCCGGGACGATGTGCTGAGCGCTACGGTAGCCGCCGCCGGCCTGCCGCCGCAGACACGCTGTGTGCAATTTGCACGCCCGAGTTCGCTGTACCGGGTTCTTTGCCGTTTCCCTGGCTTTTGTCGCGACAAGTCGGGCGCCATATGTGGCGGATTTCACGACAAGCCGGGCGCCGTCCGTTGCAGGTTTCACGACACGCCGGGCGATCTGCCACGGGTTCGCGACAAGTCGGGCGCTCCGCGCCGCGACTTGTCGGATTTATACGTCGGCAGGAGATATAGGCCGCACGTACGCATTTCCGCCTGAAATGCGTACGGGTGCCGGAGCCGCCACTCCGACACCCGTACAAGAGGAAAGCTCCTAGTAGGAAGCCGCCTCTGCATCGAGGGTTACGGCCAACGCGTGAATCACCGCGGCGACGCGCAACACCTCGTCGACCGCTTCGCGGGACACCCCTGCACCACGAAGCGATCTTTCGTGCGATTCCAGGCACACCCCGCACCCGGTGATCGCGGATACAGCCACTGACCACGCCTCGACGTCGGCGGCGCCGACACCGGGCGTGGAGCCCACCTGGCGGCGCAGCCGCGCCGGCAGGTGCTGATACGCCTCGTCACCGATGAGGTGCTTGGCGCGGAAGTAGACGTTGTGGATCGCCATGCGCGACGCGACCGCCTTGGCGGCCTCGACGGCCTCCGGCTTGAGTCGGTCGGCGGCCTCGGCGGCGATGTTGCGGATCACCACGGCGCTGCGGGTCGTCATCGCGCACGCCAGCGCGGCGCCCCACAGTCGCTGCTCGTCCAGCAGGTCGCCGGCGAGCACCGAGTCGAGGTTGAGCTCGAGGTCCCGCGCATACGGCGGCAGCGCCGCCTTCAGCGTCGCAATCGACATCGAACCACACCTCCTCACCAACGGTGATCCCGTGCACCGCAGCACGGCGCTTCCTTGACCGACTCCAACCTTGCCCGGTCCTCGTTACGGGGACGTGACGAACAGGGTGAATCGTGAAGCAGATCACCTCGGATCTCAAAATCCGGAATCACGTGTCACGAGACGGCCGTGCGTGGCAAGCTACCGAACGTGACTCGGCTCATTATTGGCCCTTAGCGCGCCCAGCATCCCCCCGCTGGCCGCGCAGACCTCTCGCATTCGCGAGGGGTCTTTTTGTTGGTCCCGCCGAGCTTGTCTTCCCGCCAAAAGGAGCAACCAATGCAGGTGTACGACACCACGCTGCGCGACGGGGCCCAGCGTGAGGCGATCAGCTACTCCGTCGTCGACAAGCTCGCCGTCGCGCGGCTGCTCGACGAGTTCGGCGTCGGGTTCATCGAGGGCGGCTGGCCCGGAGCCATGCCGAAGGACACCGAGTTCTTCCGCAGAGCGCGCACCGAGCTCAACCTCAAGCACGCCGTCTTCGTCGCGTTCGGCTCGACCCGCAAGGCCGGCGTCCGCGCGCAGGACGACCCGCAGATCCGCGCGCTGCTCGACGCCGAGACCCCCGCCGTGACGCTGGTGGCCAAGTCCGACCTGCGCCATGTCGAGCGTGCCCTGCGTACCACGGCGGAAGAGAACCTGGCGATGGTCCGCGACAGCGTCGCGTACTTCGTCGGCGAGGGCCGCCGCGTCTTCCTCGACTGCGAGCACTTCTTCGACGGCTACCGCTTCAACCCCGAGTACACCGCCAGCGTCGTCGCGGCCGCCCTCGAAGCCGGCGCCGAGGCCTCCGTCCTGTGCGACACCAACGGCGGCATGCTCCCGTCGCTCATCACCCGCGCCATCAGCGAGGTCCGCGAGCGCGTCGCCGTCGCCCTCGGCATCACGCCCGCCGAGGCCGTCGCCCGCCTCGGCATCCACTGCCAGAACGACACCTCGTGCGCGGTCGCGAACACCGTCGCCGCCGTCGAGGCCGGCGTACCGCACTTCCAGTGCACCGCCAACGGCTACGGCGAGCGCCCCGGCAACGCCGACCTGTTCGCCGTCGTCGCCAACCTGCAGCTCAAGCTCGGCATGCCGGTCCTACCGGACGGATGCATCGAGCAGATGGTGCGCGTCGCGCATTCCATCGCCGAGATCGCCAACATCGCACCCGACACCCACCAGGCCTACGTCGGGTCGTCAGCGTTCGCTCACAAGGCGGGCCTGCACGCGAGCGCGATCAAAGTGGATCCCCTGCTGTACAACCACATCGACCCGGTCATCGTGGGCAACGACATGCGGATCCTCGTCACCGAGATGGCCGGCCGGGCCAGCATCGAGCTCAAGGCGCGCGAGCTCGGTGTCGACCTGGCCGGCAATCCGGACGCCCTGTCCCGCGTGACCAACCGCGTCAAGGAGCTCGAGGCGCGCGGCTGGTCCTTCGAGGCCGCCGACGCCTCCTTCGAGCTGCTGGCCCGCGCGGAGCTCGCCGACGGCGCCCTGCCGCGGCCGTTCGCCCTGGAGTCGTACCGCGTCCTGGTCGAGCACCGCGAGGACGGCGCCGTGGTCTCCGAGGCGACCGTGAAGGTCCGCGTCCGCGGCGAGCGGGTCATCGCCACCGCCGAGGGCAACGGCCCCGTCAACGCCCTCGACGAGGCGCTGCGCGTCGCCCTCACGAAGCACTACCCGGAGCTCGGCCGCTTCCAGCTCGCCGACTACAAGGTCCGCATCCTGGAGGGCAGCCACGGCACCGGCGCGGTCACCCGTGTCCTCGTCGAGACCCACGCGACCGGCACCGACTGGACGACGGTCGGCGTGCACGAGAACGTCGTGGAGGCCAGCTGGCAGGCGCTCGTCGACGCGCTGAGCTACGGCCTCGCGCACCAGGTCCGCGTCTGAACCTGGCTTGAAAAAGGGGCCCGCTTCCGCGGGCCCCTTTTACCGTTCTAGTTTTTACCGTTCTAGGGGCACTTGTTCTGCCGATAGGCGGCCAGCGCCGCCGGGTCGGGCTCGAAGCGCCAGGCCCCGTTCTGGTACTTCACCGTGCTCGTGCCGGTCTGGTTCGCCGCGCCGGCCGCCGGGGCATGCGTCCACTTGATCGTCGCGGTGGAGTCGTCGACCGGCGTCACGCCCGTCACCTGGTACTCGCCCTGCTGCCCGGTGCACGTCGACACCAGGTCGATGTATGCGTCCTTGCCGATCGCCGTCTTGGCGCTGTCCGTCCACAGCTCCCAGGCACCGGCCCAGTCGCCCTCCGACAGGTTGTCGAACACCTGCTCGGCGGTCACCTGTGCCGACTGCGCGTCTTGCGGCTGTGCGGTCACTTCCACCGTGGGCCGGTCGGACGCCGACTCGGAATTGCCCGCCTTGTCCGAGCCCGTGCAGCCGGCCGCCGCGCCAAGGACAAGCGGCGCCACGGCGATAGCGAGCGCGAGGCCGCGGAACGTTCGTGTCACCCATCTGCTCCAACGTGGTTCCCGATTCGGGCGGGAGCCCGATCCGTACGTGAAGGTACTCCCGGCCGACGACTCGCGCATAGCCGGAGGTACGTCCTAGGCTTTTGCGGTTTTCGGCCCATGGGCCTTCCGCGCCTCACGCCTTCGGCAGCACCAGCTCCGCGAACACGGCCTTGTGGTCGCTGTTCGGCATGCGGTGCACGGTCACCTTGCGCACGCCCACCCGCTTGTCCGCCACCACGTGATCCAGCGTCACACCCGGGATGAACCACCGCTCGTCATACGGCCAGGAGGCCTCGAACCCGGCACCCGCCACGTCGGCCGCGTCCCGATACCCCTTCGCGAGCACCGCCCGGAACTTCTCGTGGTCCAGCGTCGCGTTGAAGTCCCCGATCAGCAGGTTCACCGCCCCGTCCGGCGTCGCCGCGGGCTCCTGCTCGATGTCGCGCTCCCAGCACCCGCTGAGCCGCGAGTTGGCCGGCGCGCACGGATGCACCGACTCCACCCGCACGTCCTTGGCCCCCGGCACCCGCACCCCCGCCTGCGCCTGCCCGAACGTCGACGGGAACTGCCGATAGCCGAGATCCGAAACCACGAACCGGCTGTACACCGCAGAGCCCGTCACGCCCGGCCGCGGGTACGACACCGCGTTCGGCAGCACCTGATCCAGCCCCGCCTCGGCCAGCGCCGCCTTGGCTTCGTCCGTGTACTCCTGCAACGCCACCAGGTCCACGTCGAGCCGCTTCACCAGCCCCACGATCGTCGCCGGGTCCGCCCCACCCATCAGCATGTTCACGCTCATGACCCGGATGACCGGCCCGCCGTCCGGCTCCGGCGAACTGTCGGAGATCCACCGCGGCAGCACACACGCCGCGAGCGCGACGGTGGCCACCGCCGTGATGACCGCCGGCCAGATCCGCTTCGTCAAGATCGCCACGACCAGCGGCACGAGCGAAGTGGCCGCGACATACGGCGTAAAAGCAATAAGTTGTACCGCGGGGAAGCCGCTGTCCAGCCCGAACACCCGGGCGCCCGCCCACACCACGAACGGCAGCACCATGAGCCAGAGCACCACACCCCACCAGCGCCGCCGGCGCCGGACGGGCTTGTCTGGCAGCAACGGCAGGGTGTCCTCCGTGGTGACCATCCCGCCAGAGTAAGTGAGCCCTGCAACCGCCCCGTTCGCGCCACCTGCTTCGCGGCTTCGCTGGTCGCGCCGTTCGGCGCCTTTGCTGGCGGTGTGGTTCGCGGCCTTGCTGGCCGTCTTGCCCGTCGCCTGGTTCGGCGTTTCGTTCGGTGCTTTGCTGGCGGTGTGGTTCGCGGCCTTGGCGGCGCTTTTCCCGGCGCCTCATGTCGCCTCGTTTGCGCTTTCCCGTTGCTTTGCTCGCCGCGCCCGCGGTCGCGCCCGCGCCCGCGCGCGGTGGCGCGGCGTGGCCGTTCGGCCAGCGTTGAAGAGCCGTACGACGCCGCGTTCTGCCACTAGGCTCGGCATCCGTGCACCCGGTCATCGCGCGGATCGGCCCGGTGGCGATCCTGTCGCACGACGTGTTCGTGGCGCTCGGCATCGGGGTCGCCGCGCTCGTGCTGCTGTGGGAGATCCGCCGCCGGCACGCGCAGGACGAGCGCCTCTGGTACGTGCTGGCCGGCGCCCTCGTCGGCGGCGCGCTCCTGGCCCGCCTGGGCACCTGGGCGCAGCACCTCGACCCACGGGACAACGCGCCATTACTCGAGCAGTGGGCGTACGGCAACCGCAGCATCCTCTCCGGCCTCCTCGGCGCCTACCTGGGCGCGCTGCTGGGCAAGCGCGTCGGCGGCTACCCGCACAAGACCGGCAACCTGTTCGCACCCGCCGTCGCCGCGGGCATGGCGGTCGGCCGCATCGGCTGCCTGCTCGCCGAGCCGCCCGGCACCCCCACGAGCCTGCCGTGGGGCATCCGCCTGGACGCCGCGCACGCCGCCGCCATGCACGTGCCCGCCGGCGTCGCGCTGCACCCGTCGTTCGCCTACGAGATCCTGTTCCACCTCGCGGCCTTCGCCGCGTTGCTCGCCCTGCGCGGGCGCATCACCGCCCCCGGGCGCCTCTTCACCATCTACCTCGCCGCGTACGCCGCATTCCGCTTCGGCGTCGAGTTCGTACGCGGCAACGAGGTCGTCTGGGCCGGCCTGACCCGCTCGCAGCTGTTCCTGCTGGCCCTGCTACCCCTGACCGCGACGCGCTTCGCGTGGCACTACGCGCGAGGTCGCGCACACGACCGCTCACGCGACCGTGAGGTCCCGAACGAGGCGGAGGCCCTGACGTGACCTTCGCACCGATGCCCGGCGGCCGCGCCCGCCTCCTGCGCGGGCGCCGTATGCGCCTCCTGCGCGGGCGCCGTATGCGCCTCCTGCGCGGGCGCCGTGTCCGCCTCCCGCGCGGGCGCCTTGTCGGCCCCGCGCGTGCATGGAGCGGTGAGATGAGCTACGCAACGATGCCCGGCGGCCACGTCCGCCTCCGCGCGAGCATGGAGCGGTGACATGAGTTTCCCACCCCAGCCCGGCTGGTCCGCTTCGCCGCCGCCCGGCCCCGAGCGCCCCATCCACACCAAGCGCGTCTTCGCCGGCATCGGCCTGGCGTTCCTCGGCCAGGTCGTGGTGATCTTCATCGGCGTCGCGGCGATCGTCATCGGCAACCAGAGCGGCGACTCCGAGAACGCCCTGATCGGCTTCTACGTCGAGATCCTGCTCCAGGTCCTGCTGTTCCTGGCCTGTCTCATCGTCGGCATCGTGTGGATCGCGCGCCGTGACCGCGGTCTCGGCCTCGGCCTGCTCATTGGCTGGGGCGTCACCGTCCTGGTCTTCCCCGTCGCCGGCATCGGCGTCTGCCTGACCCTCGTCAACCAAGGAACGCTATGACCTCCGGAATGCAGCTGCGCGGCGACCGTATCCACCGCTACGTCAACGCGTTCTGCCCCGCCTGCGCGTCCGAGCGGCCGGACCGTCCACTGGAGACGGTCCAGCGCCTCTCCGGCTGGCTCGCCGAACGCGACGGCCGCATCTGGCTCGAGCGCGGCTGCCCCAGCCACGGCCTCGTGCGCACCCTCTATGACGAGGAGCCAGAGATCCTGCGGTACCTCGAGCAGTGGACCGCCCCCACCAAGACCCACATCCCCGACGTGGCCGGCAACTTCGCCCCCGTCCCGTCCGCGTACCTGTCCGGCCTGCCCGAGATGCAGACCCAGCACACCTGCATCCTGCTGGCCGACCTCACCGACAGCTGCAACCTGCGCTGCCCGACGTGCTTCACGGACTCCTCCCCGGCCATCGAGGGCGCCGTACCCCTGTCCGACGTCCTGGCCAGCGTCGACACCAAGCTGTCGCGCGAGAACGGCCGCATCGACGTGCTGATGCTCTCCGGCGGCGAGCCCACGCTGTACCCCTGGCTGCCCGAACTCCTCGACGAGGTCTCCCAGCGCAACGTCATCCGCATCCTCGTCAACTCCAACGGCGTGCGCATCGCCCGCGACGACGCGCTGCTGGACCTGCTGACCAGGCACCGCGAGCGCGTCGAGGTCTACCTGCAGTACGACGGCGTCTCCGAGCGCGCCGCCCGCCACCACCGCGGCGCCGACCTGCGCCGCCTGAAGGACCAGGCCGTGGACCGCCTCTCCGCGCGCGGCATCTTCACGACCTTGACGATGACGTGCGCCCTTGGCGTCAACGACGACGAGATCGGCGCGGTGGTCAAGCGCGCCCTGGACACCCAGTACATCGGCGGCGTCTCCCTGCAACCCCAGTTCGGCTCCGGTCGTTCGGCCCCGATCGATCCCATGAACCGCCTGACGCACACGGGCGTCCTCGCCCGCCTGGGCCCCCAGACCGGAGACCTGGTCACGTGGCGCGACCTGACCGCCTTGCCGTGCTCCCATCCGCACTGCTGCTCGGTCGGCTACATGCTGCGCGACGACGCGGGCGAGTGGCAGTCCATGACGTCGCTGATCGGCCACGACCGCCTCCTGTCGTTCCTGGACCTGGCCCCAGACCTGGTGGCGAACCGCATCGCCGACGTCCAGCTCCCCGCCGCCCTCCGCACGGCCGTCAAGGACTCCCTGCTGGGCCTGCTGTCCGAGCAGTCCTCCCTGTCGCACCCCGGCGTCGGCTCCCTGTGGCGCGATATCTGCGAGAACTGCGACCTCGGCATCTCGACCTTGACGACCCTCGTGTCGTCCTCGCTACCGGGCGGCCGCAACCGCCTGCGCAAGATGCTCGGCGAGCGGGTCAAACGCATCACCGTGAAGCCCTTCATGGACCTGCACACCATGATCGAGGAACGCCTCCTGCAGTGCTGCGTCCACGTCGCCACCCGCGGCGACGACGCGCAGCACCAGTGCGCCCCCTTCTGCGCCGTCCAGGCCTGGCCGGCCCTGTCCGCCCAACGCCTGCCCCGCGCGACCCGCCAACTCCTGCCCCTGTCCGTGCGCCCCGCCACCCCGGAGCCGACCTCGTGACGACCTCGCAGCCTTTGTCCCCGGCGCCGTCGCCTTCGGCATCGTCCTTCCCGGCATCGTCCTCGTCGGCGCCGTCATTCACGGGGCCATCGTCCTCGGCGCCATCGTCCTGGTCGGCGCCGTCCTGGTCGGCGCCGTCGTCTTCGGCGCCGTCGTCTTCGGCGCCGTCGTCTTCGGCGCCGTCGTCTTCGGCTTCGTCGTCTGCGGGGCCGTTGTCTTCGGCACCGTCGCAGGCACAAGCCCCCTACGACCCGCTCCGGCTCTGCATCTACGCCACCATCGCCGCCTTGGCCTGGCTGCTGGGCCCGGTAGCGGTCGTCGGCTTCGCCCTGCTGGGCTTCGCCGGCTACGTACGCGCCCGCCGCCGGGGCTTGACCCGCTCGAAGTGCGTCCTGCGAGACACCCGCGTGGTACTGGCCTACCTGGGAACCCTTGCCCTGGCCGGCACCGCGGCCATCGCCTGGCAGATCTACGACCTCATCACCTGAACCGCGGCGTTGAGGCTGGCCCCCGCGCGGCGGCGGGTCTACGGTTGGCTGCCGTGAGTGATCTCCCGCCCGCTTTGGACCGCGGCCCGCACGGTGCGCCGAGGCCGGAGAAGCCCGCCCAGCTCCCCGGCTGGCTGCGCCGCACGGAGGCGGAGCAGCGCTGGCCCGCCGCACTGGCGATCGCGGTGGCCATCGTCATCCACCTCATCCTGCCCGCCGACCTGGCCCCGCGCCCGCGCTGGCTGCTGCCTGGCCTCGAGAGCGCCCTGCTGATCAGCACCGTCGCCGTGAACCCACTACGCATCAACCGCGAGACTCGCGTCCTGCGCCCGTTGAGCATCGGCCTGGCGGCCCTGCTGACGGTGGTGACCGCCTGGTCGGTAGGCCTCCTGGTGCGCGCTCTGTTCGCCCACACCCACGGCGAGCTCCCTCCGGCCCACCTCCTGCTCTGGGGCGCCGCGATCTGGCTGACGAACGTCATCGTCTTCGCCCTGTGGTTCTGGGAGGGCGACCGAGGCGGCCCCGCGGCCCGCGCGGACGCGGACACCCCGCACCCCGACTTCCTCTTCACTCAGATGCAGGTCCCGGAGCTGGCGCACCATGACTGGGAACCGGGCTTCTTCGACTACTTCTACCTGGCCTTCACCAACGCCACCGCATTCAGCCCGACCGACACGCTTCCCATGTCGACGTGGGCCAAAATGCTCATGGCCGCCGAGTCGGTCATTTCGCTGGTGACCGTGCTGCTGGTGGTGGCTCGAGCGGTCAACGTCATCGGCGGCTGACCACCCCGACCAGAGGAACGAGATGCCGCAGCCGTACCTGCACAACCACGTCACCTGCGTGGCCGCCCCCGCGACGTGGCTGTCGCCCCCGTCCGGCCAGCTCACCTCCGGCGCGGACGGCCTGTACGTCGAGGACCGCCGACTCCTTGCACGCCTGGTGGTCACCGTCGCCGCCGCGGAGCCGTCGCCGCTCGCATTCCAGCGCACAGGCGCCGCCTCGGCTCTCTTCTCCTCGGTACTGCAACACTCTCCCTCCACCGGCGACCCCACCCTCACCCTGTCGCGCCGCCGCCTGGCCGAACCGACGGGCGGCACCGAGACGATCACCCTGTCCAACGCCTCCGAGACCGAGATCACGGTCGACGTCGCGATACACGCCGCCACCGACTTCGCCGGCATGGGCGAGGTCCGTGCCGTCCGCACGACGACCCGTTCCTACGCCCCCGAGCCACCCGACCTAGAGGCAACCACGCGGGAGATCGTCGAGTGGCAGGCCCCCGACGGCATGTCCGTTCGCCTCCAAACGACCCCACCGGCCGCGATCACCACGCCCCCGCGCGCGGACGCGAGGCCGCAAGCTCAGGCGTGCTCGGGCGCGGATGCCGCCGCGTTCGTCGAAGGGACGTCGCACGCTCAGGCTGCCCCGCGCGCGGACGCCCATCTACGCGTGGACGCGGACCCCGGCCCGGACGCGGACCCCGGGCCGGACGCGGACCCCGGGCCGGACGCGGACCCCGGGCCGGACGCGGACTTGCGCGCGGACGCGGACTTGCGCGCGGACGCGGACTTGCGCGCGGACGCGGACTTGCGCGCGGACGCGGACTTGCGCGCGGACGCGGACTTGCGCGCGGACGCGGACTTGCGCGCGGACGCGGACCCCGGGCCGGACGTGGACGCGGACCTGGGCGCGGACGCGGGCGCCGCCGCCACGTTGCGCTGGCGGGTCACCGTGCCCGCGCGCGGCAACTGGTCCGCCGAGCTGCGCATCACCCGCACCGACATCCCACCGATCGCCCGCCCGAAGCGGTTCAGCACCCTCCGCGTGACGGCGGACGACCGCCGCCTGGACGCCCTCGTACGCTCCAGCGTCCAGGACCTCGACGCCCTGCGCCGCACCGAGGGCGCGGACGCGTACTACGCCGCCGGCAGCCCGTGGTACCTGACCCTGTTCGGCCGCGACGCCCTCTGGACCGCCCGCCTCGCCCTCCCTCTCGGCCACGACGTCGCCGCCGGCACGCTGCGCGCCCTCGCGGCCCGTCAGGGCACCCGGCACGACCCGGCGACCGAGGAACAGCCCGGCCGCATCCTGCACGAGCTCCGCCGCGCCGACACCGGCCACGCGCTCCCGCCCGTCTACTACGGCACGGTCGACGCGACACCCCTGTTCATCAGCGTCCTGGCCGACGCCTACCGCTGGGGCATGCCCGCCGCCTCCGTGCGCGCGCTGCTGCCCAACGTGCACCGCGCCATGTCATGGCTGACGCGGCACGACGGCTTCATCGCGTACGCGACCACCGGCTCCGGCCTCACCAACCAGGGCTGGAAGGACTCGGACGACGCCGTCCAGCACGCCGACGGCCGCCCCGCCCACGGCCCGGTCGCGCTGAGCGAGGTCCAGGCCTACGCCTACCGCGCCGCCCTCGACGCCGCCTGGCTCCTCGAGCAGTTCCCAGAGCCGGCAAACGACGCGCCAGCGGCCCCCGCGCGCGAGACGGAGCCCACCTTCGCGGCGCTCTCTGCGCCCGAGCCGGAGCGCAACGGAGCGCCCACCGTCGGCGGCGACGATGCGTCACCTGCCTCGAACGGCTCGAGCGGCGATGCGCCGGCGGCCGTACCGGGCGCCGAGAAGAGGCACGCTGCGCGCGACGAGGCGGACGATGACGACAGCGACGAGGCGTACGACGCACCCGAGACGGCGAAGCGCTGGCGCGAGTGGGCCAACGGCCTCGCCGAACGCTTCCGCGCGCGGTTCTGGACCCCCGACGGCTACCCCGCGATCGCGCTCGACGGCGCCGGCGACCGGGTGGACCTCGTCGCCTCCAACATGGGCCACCTGCTCGGCACCGGCCTGCTCACGCCGGGGGAGAGCGCCGCGGTGGCCGACCGCCTCGCCGGCCTTCGCTCGCCGTTCGGGGTCCGCACGGTGTCGGCGGCGTCGGCCGGGTACAACTTCCTGGCCTATCACCTGGGCACCGTCTGGCCGCACGACAATGCGATCGCGCTGCGCGGGCTGGTTCGCGACGGCCACCACACGGAGGCGTCGGCGGTCATCGCGGCGCTGCTGGCCGCGGCCGCGCGCTTCGATTTCCGTCTCCCCGAGTTGTACGGCGGCGACGACCTGCCCACCCCGTACCCGTCCGCGTGCCGCCCTCAGGCGTGGGCCGCCGCGGCCGGCCCGGCGATCCTGACCGCGCTGCTCGGCCTCGACGTCGACATCCCCGCGGGACGCATCACGTTCGCGCCGCTCGCCCCGTCGCCTGTCGGTGCGTACCGGGTGCGCGGGCTCAAGGTCTCCGACGGCGAGCTCGACGTGAGCGTCACCGCCGCGGGCGAACTCACGGTCCACAATGGACCGATAGGCGTGACGTTCCACAATGCCGACGGGTCGCCCGCCCGCATCGCTCGTCCGACCTAGCTGGGCACCCGCGCACCGCCTGGGCGTCCGCGCGGCGAGGGCCGATGTTCGCGTGCGGTGTGGCCGTTCTCGCGCGGCCCGGCGTCCGCGCGGCGCAACGCGGTCCCGCATGGCATCGGCGTCCACGCCCGGCCCAAAGCGGTCCCGCGTGGCGTGAGCGCCCGTGCGACCTGGCGGGACGGCGGCCTAGCCGGCGCTGCCGCGCGGTGGCGTCAGGCGTAGCACGGTCCCGCTGCCGTCGTCGCTGATGAGTAGCGTGCCGTCGGTGTCGACCGCGGCGTCGACGGGCCGGCCCCACCACTTGCCGTTCGGGTCGACGAAGCCGGTCGCCAGGTCGACCGGGTCGCCCGGCCCGGACGCGGTCCACGGGATGTACTGCACCTTGTACCCGGCCGGCTTCGTGCGGTTCCACGAGCCGTGCAGCGGCACGATCGCCGCCCCGTTGTAGAACGTGAGGCCCAGCGGGGCGCTGTGCGGCGCCAGGCCGAGATCGATCGGGTCGGCCTTGGCGCAGTCGGCCTTCTGCCCGTCGCGGTTGAGCTCGTAGTCGCGCAGGAACGGCATGTTGCGCAGGCCGTGGTCGCTGTTGGGGTTGCAGAACGGCCACCCGTAGAAGCCGCCGTCGCGAACCTTGATGAACTCCTCAGGCGGGTAGTCGTCGACGAACTGCGCCATCCGCTTGCCCTTGTCCGACGTGCCGTCGCCGTCGACGTCGCGGCCGTCGGGGACCAGGGTGTTGTCGCGGTTGTTGACGACGATCCACAGCTCGTCGGTGCCCGGGCGGAACGCCAGGCCCTCCGCGTTGCGGATGCCGCGCGCCAGCAGGTGCCGCGACGCGTTGGTGCCCGTCGCGGCGTACGTGTAGATCGTGGCGCGCTGCGGGTCGCTGACGGTGTCCTGGACACACGCGTTGCAGGTGGAGGCGATCGACACGTACAGCGTCTCGCCGCGCACCGCGATGTTCTTGAGCACGTGCGCGTAGGTGCCGTGCAGCTCGGGCGTGCTCGTGTCGGGCAGCCCGTCGACGACGACCTGTCCGTCGTGGGCCTTGAGGTCGCCGTTGGCGTACGGGTAGCGCACGATGCGGTCGGACTCGGCGATGAACAGGTACATCTGCCCGTTCAACGGCGCGAACACCATGTCGTGCGGCTGGCGCAGGCCGCTGGCGAACTCCGACACCGCGCCCGCGCGCACGAGCTGCACGTTGCCGGCGCCCGGCTGCGACACGAGCAGGTCGCCGCTGGGCGTCAGCGCCATGAAGCGCGCCTTGTCGATGCGTGCATAGACCGAGGCGGTCCAGCCGGCCGGCAGCTGGAGGTACCGTTCCCGATCAAACGGCGCGGTCGCGAGCGCGGGTGGCACGGTGACCTTGACCCGGGTCGGCTGGCCGAGCCCGGAGCCTGCCGGGGCGCCCGGCGCCGTGCTGTCCGGCCGCGCGGACGTAGATCCGGGCCCGTCCGAGCACGCGGCAAGTGGCAGACAGCAGGCGAGCAGCATGGCCCAGAGCTTCCGCATGGTGCCGACGCTACCTCTCCTAAGCTTGTACGGTGCAGCTCGTTGTTCTGGACCGGTCGATCTGGCAGGCTCGCCGCGCCGCCCACGAGGCGCGCGTGGACGCCTGGATCGAGCCGCACCTGGCTCGTCGCCGGCTCGGTCGCAAGCATCCGGTCGAGGACTTTCTGTTCACCTACTACTCGTATCGGCCCGCGCAGCTTCGCCGCTGGCACCCGGGCGCGGGCGTCGTGCTCGCGGAATCGGGGGAGGAAGCGGCGACGGTGCCGCCCCGGCGCGAGGAGGCGATCGCGTGGATCCGTGACCTGCTCGCCGCCACCGCCGCGCGGACGCCGCATCTGGGGTGCTTCGGCCTGCACGAGTGGGCGATGGTGTACCGCCAGACACAGGACGAGCTGCGGCACAACGCGTGGCCGTTGCGCCTGGGCGCGGACGGCACCGACGCGGTCGTCGAGGCCGGCCGGATTCGTTGCAGCCACTTCGACGCGTACCGCTTCTACACCGCCCCCGCGCGGCCGCTGAACCTCCTGCAGCCGACGCGGGAGACGCAGGTGGCCAACGAGCAGCCGGGCTGCCTGCACGCCAACATGGACCTCTACAAGCACGCCTACAAGCTCGCCCCGTTGGTGCCGGCCGAGCTCATCGCCGACTGCTTCGAGCTCGCCCGCGACGTTCGCACCCTCGACATGCAGGCGTCGCCGTACGACCTGGCCGACCTCGGCTACGAGCCGGTCCGCATCGAGACCGTCGAGGGACGCGCGCGCTACGTCGAGGCGCAGCGCTCCTTTGCCGCCCGCGCAGCGCCGCTGCGCGGGCGCCTCCTCGCCGAATGCGACAGGCTCCTCGCGGCCGCGCGCAACTGACCGCAGGGTGGAGCCCGGGCGCGGCGGCCTAGTGTATAAGTCGGATTCATGTTGCGGCGGGAACTCGGGTCCGGGGAGTGGCGATGAGTGAGGTACGGCGGCGGCTGGGGCCGTTGCTGGGTATGTGGAACGTCACCGCCACCGTGAACGGCAAGGTCACGATGCGCGGCTGGACGAGCTTCGCGTGGGCCGACGAGGGCGAGTTTCTCGTCCAGCGCGCGGACGCGGACCCGCCCGGCGACGACGTCCCGAGAGAGTGGGTGGCCGACTCGCCGTTCCCGACCACATCGGTGATCGGCTTCGACGACGGCAGCAAGACCTTCACGATGCTGTACTCCGACGCCCGCGGCGTCCTGCGCGTATACGGCATGGACCTCGACGGCGGCACGTGGCGCATCTGGCGCGCGGCCGAGGGCTTCAACCAGCGCTTCACCGGCACCGTCACGGCAGACGGCAAGCGCATCACGGCCTACTGGGAGATGTCCAAGGACGGCATCAAGTGGGCCAAGGACTTCGACATGACGTACACGCGCAGCTGAGCGGCGTCACAGCAACTCTTAGCTTCGCCACAGCAACACCCCACTACCTTCCGCTGAGACGGCGCGCCCGCGCGGGGGCCGGCCAAGCCAGCGGAAGGAAGCCACCATGATCGAGGCTGTCGGCCTCACCAAACGCTACGGCGAACGCGTCGCCGTCGATCGACTGTCGTTCACGGTCCGCCCCGGGCAGGTCACCGGATTCCTCGGCCCGAACGGGGCGGGCAAGTCGACCACGATGCGCATGATCCTCGGCCTGGACGCGCCCTCCGCGGGCACCGTCACGGTCAACGGACGCCCGTTCGTCAGCTTGAACAACCCCATGCGCGAGGTCGGCGCGCTGCTGGACGCCAAGGCCATCCACGGCGGGCGCAGCGCGTACAACCACCTGCTGTGCCTCGCCCAGAGCAACAACCTGCCGCGACGTCGCGTCGATGAGGTCCTCGACATCGTCGGCCTCGCCGGCGTCGCGCGGAAGCGCTCCAAGGGCTTCTCGCTCGGCATGGGCCAGCGCCTGGGCATCGCCAGCGCACTGCTCGGCGACCCGAAGGTGCTCATGTTCGACGAGCCGGTCAACGGCCTCGACCCCGAGGGCATCCTGTGGATCCGCAACCTGATGCGCTCCCTGGCCGCCGAGGGCCGCACCGTGCTCGTCTCCAGCCACCTCATGTCGGAGATGGAGAACACCGCCGACCACCTGCTCGTGATCGGACGGGGCCGAATGATCGCGGACTGCACGGTGCGCGAGTTCATCGACCGCAACTCGGCCCTCGCCGTGCGCGCGCGGACGCCCGACGCCGCGCGCCTCGCGGCCCTCGTCACCGACGCCGGTGGCAAGGTCGCGCCCGAGCCCGACGGCGCGCTGCTCATCACAGAGCTGCCGCTCCCGCGCATCGGCGACCTGGCGTACGACCACAGCGTGCGCCTGCACGAGCTCTCGCCGCTGCAGGCATCACTGGAGCAGGCGTTCATGGAACTGACCAAGGACAGCGTCGAGTACCACGCGGCGATCCCGGGAGAAAAGCAATGACGGATTTGGTACTTCCACGAGCCGGCCTTCCCGGCATGCTCCGCTCGGAGTGGACGAAGCTGCGCACCGTGCGCTCGACAGTGTGGTCGATCGTCGCCATGGCCGGCATCGCCCTCGGCCTGATGTCGGTCATCGCGTGGGCGGTGATGAACCAGTGGAACACGGCCGACCCCGGCAGCCAGAGCTACCTGCGCGAGCACCCGATCGAGATCGTCATCGCCCGCCCCGTCTTCATCGCCCAGCTGGTGATCGCGGTGCTCGGCGTGATGGTGATCTCGGCGGAGTACACCACCGGCATGATCCGCTCCACGCTCCAGGGCCAGCCGCGCCGCATGACGGTGCTGGCCGCGAAGATCCTGGTGTTCGCGGCCCTGATGCTCGCCGTCGGCGAGCTGCTGTCCTTCGCCGCGTTCTTCCTCGGCCGTGCCATCATCGCCGACCACATCCCGGTCGAGCTGAGCGACCCGGGCGTGACCCGCTCCGTCGTCGGCGCCGGCCTCTACATGGCGATGCTCGGCCTGTTCTCGCTGGCGTTCGGCGCCATCATCCGGCACACGGCGGGCGCCATCACGGCCGTCCTGGGCCTGATCCTGATCGTGTCGCAGCTGACCGAGCTGCTGCCGGGCAACTGGGGCGCCCACATCCACGCCTGGATGCCCACGAACGCCGGCCAGCGCATCTTCGAGCCGACGCTGCCCCCGGACGCGCTGCTGACGCAGTGGCAGGGCTTCGCGGTCTTCAGCGGTTGGACGGTGCTGCTGCTGGCCGTGGCCGCGTACCTGTTCAAGACCCGCGACGCCTGATCTGGTTCAGCCACCACCGTCACCGCCATCGCCCGCGACCGCGCGGCGTCTTCGAGGGGGTTCCGCCCCGGGGGACGCCGCGCTGTCGCGTTCCGGCGTGTGTCCGGATGGCGCCGCGTCTGACCCGTGCCTCGCAGAAGGGCACCCCTTCGAGTCGCGCTCGAATGCAGTGCCGCGCCGTCCGGGCGCGATCGGCCACGCGTGAAACGTTTCTTGGCACTCGTGCTCGGATGCGTTGCGGGGCAGGGTCAGGCAACGATGCGGGCCACCTCGGCAGCACAACCCCAGGACAGGGTGACGCCCGCGCCGCCGTGGCCGTAGGCGTGGACGATGCGCGTGCCGCCCGGGAGCGTCACCGCGTCGGCCTCCACGCGCGGGCCGCCGTGCCGCGCCGGGCGCAGCCCCGCCGCCTCCCACAGCGGCCGGGCGCCTTCCAGCTGCGGCACCAGTTCGGCGCAGCGGCGCAGGATCGCCTCCGTGGTGCCCGGGTCCGGTGTCTCGCTCCATTCGCCGGCCTGGAACGTGCCGCCGAGGACGACGTCGCGGGAGCGCGGGTGCACGTACGTCATGCCGTCCGGGTGTTCTTCGTCACGCACCGACGTCACCAGGCCCGGGTTGGCGACCCCGACGACCTGCCCCCGGGCCGGGAACACCGCCGGATCGTCCGCGAGCAGGCGCGCTGCGAGCCCGGTCGCGTTGACCAGCGTCCCCGCCTGCCCGTCCAGCTCTCGCAGCCGTTCCACGCGCCCGAGCGCGATCGTCCCGCCGAGCTCGCGGACCCGGTCGGCCAGCCACGGCAGGTACAGGGGCATCTCGACCGACGGCACCGTGAACCGCCACTCGTCCGGTCCCGCGGAGGCGCTCGAGCCGCCCGGGTGCACGGCGAAGTCCGGCACTGCGGCGGCCCACCACGGCGGGCCGGACGGCGCGCGCAGGATCATCCGGGTCGGGCGAGGCACGACGCCCGGCACGGCGGCGCCGGCCTGCGCCATGAGCTCGTCGTAGGTCTCGTGCGCCCACGCGAGGACGCGGGGATCGGGGTCGGTGTGGGTCGGGTACCAGACCGCGGCGGCCAGCCGGGACACCGTCCGGGCCGGCTCGTCGGCCGTCACCACCCGCACCCGAGCGCCGTCTTCCAGCAGCCGCACCGCGCACGTCAGCCCGATCACGCCCGCGCCCAGCACGATCACGTCGTCCATGCGTCAAGGCAACCAGCCGCCGGGGCCGGTGTCCAAGGCTCGTCGGCACGACAATCGCGCCGACCTCGTTGCTCAGCGTCCGCCAGCGCGCCCGTGCGCGGGACCGCGGGCTAGCTTCGTCCGCGCGGGACCGTTGGGCCAGCTGTGCCCGTGCGCGGGATTGCCGGGCCAGCCGCGCTCGCGCGAATCGGGTCCATGGGCGTCGCCGGGTGGCTGCGGGCCCGCCGGCGACGCCGCCAGGGGGCCAGGGTCAGTCGCGCACGAACGTCAGCAGGTCGGCGTTGAACGCCGCCTCGTAGGCGCCGACGATGCCGTGGGACGCGCCCGGGTACACCTTGAGCGTCGGGTCCTTGAGCAGCTGCACCGCCTTGAGCGCGGCGGCCTGGATCGGCACGATCTGGTCGTCGTCGCCTTGCCCGACGAACACCGGAATGTCGATCCGCTTGAGATCCTCGGTGAAGTCGGTCTCGGAGAACTCCTTGACGCAGTCGTACGCCGCCTTCATCCCGACCTGCATGCTCTGCAGCCAGAACTCGTCGCGTTTGCCCTGCGACACCGTGCTGCCGGGCCGGTTGGCGCCGTAGAACGGTCCGCTCAGGTCGCGGTAGTACTGGCTGCGATCGGCCGCCAGGCCCGCGCGGATGCGGTCGAACACCTCGCGCGGCGAGCCCTCGGGGTTGTTCTCCGTCTTGAGCATCAGCGGCGGCACTGCGCCGACCAGCACCGCCTTCGATACGCGCGACGTGCCGTGGCGGCCGAGGTACCGGGTGACCTCGCCGCCGCCGGTCGAGTGCCCCACCAGGATCGCGTTGGTGAGGCCGAGCTGGTCGAGCAGGTCGGAGAGGTCGTCGGCGTACTGGTCCATGGTGTTGCCGTTCCACGTCTGCGTGGAACGGCCGTGTCCCCGGCGGTCGTGGGCGATCGCGCGGAAGCCGTTCGAGGCGAGCAGCATCAGCTGGTCGTCCCAGGCATCGGCGTTGAGCGGCCAGCCGTGGCTGAACACGACGGGCCGGCCCGACCCCCAGTCCTTGTAGAAGATCTGGGCACCGTCGGATGTGGTGATGATTGGCATGACGCCTCCTCGCGACTCAGTGCGAGCCCGGTGTCGGCCGGCTCGTGGTGCGGTGCTGACCGCGATGCCGCGGGATAAACCCGCCGCCGGAAACCAGGACGCGCACACCCGGTCGCGGCGCCAGAGCGGGTGACTCACCGAATGATTCGTGTCCGCGCCCTCGTGCCGCCTGCACATGCGTCGAGGCGGTGCCGACATCAACGGGCGCTCCGTGCGCGCGAGGCGACGAGCCTCGAGGTCTACGACCAGCCTGGCCGCGTCGCCGTTTCGCTGCCCCGCCCGTGCGGACTACGCCAGTTGGCGCGCCTACGGCAGGGACTTTTTGCGGCCCGGCGCGGCAAGCGGTAGTCGCCGGAGAGGGCGTCGCGAGCCCCACGGCCAGCTGGGAGGGCCCCCGCGCGGGGGCGTCTCAAAGAGGGCTGAACCCTACCTTAAATGAGAGCGCTCCATCGACCAATATTCATAAAGGTTATTTACTGTTAACAATCCTTCCTTTACATTGAGCGGCATCACCCCCACCGCTGGAAGGAGCGATTGGATGCGCAGAGCGATCGCTGCGGTACCCCTGACGCTGGCCGCCGTGGCCGCCGCACTGCTGGTGACGGCGTCCCCGGCGTCGGCGCACGGGTACATCTCCTCACCGCCCAGCCGTCAGGCGATGTGCGCGCAAGGCCGCGTCGCCAACTGCGGCGAGATCGTCTACGAACCGCAGAGCGTCGAGGGTCCGAAGGGCCTGACGAGCTGCAGTGGCGGCAACAGCCGGTTCGCGGAGCTCGACGACCCGAACAAAGGCTGGCCGGCCACCTCGGTCGGCAACACCGTCACGTTCACGTGGGTGTTCACCGCCCGCCACGCCACGACGAACTTCGAGTACTTCGTCGGCGGCACCCGCATCGCCAACATCGACGGGGGCGGCCGGCAGCCCGACGCCACCGTCTCTCACACGGTGAGCCTCGGCGGGCGCACCGGCCGCATTCTGGTGCTGGCGCGCTGGAACATCGCCGACACCGGCAACGCGTTCTACTCGTGCGTCGACCTGCAGGTCGGCAGCGGCGGTGGCAACCCCACCCCGACGCCCACGCAGCCGTCGCCGACGCCGACGCGTCCGAGCCCGTCGCCGACGGTCACCCCGACCACGCAGCCGCCGACGGGCACCACCACCTGGGCCGCCGGCGCCGCGTACAAGGTCGGCGACCGCGTCACCTACAACGGCGTGACGTACCAGTGCCGCCAGGCGCACACCGCGATCGCCGGCTGGGAGCCTCCCAACGTCCCGGCCCTGTGGCTGCGCGTCTGACCTTCGGTACCACTGGAAAAGCGGTGGCGTCCCGATCACCGGGACGCCACCGCGCGCAAGGAGACCCCCGGACATGAAGCGTTTCGCGTTCCTTCTTGCGACGTTCCTGCTGGCGGGCTGCGCCGCCGCCCCGGCACAGCCCGCCCCGGCAGGCACCGAGCAACGCGTCTTCAACGACACCGACGTCATGTTCAGCCAGATGATGGTGACCCATCACGGCCAGGCGCTGGAGATGGCCCGTCTGGCCCGCACGAAGGCGGTCCGCGAGGATGTGCGCACCCTTGCGGCCGCGATCGACGTCACCGAGACCGACGAGCTCAAGACGATGCAGGTCTGGCTCGAGTCGTGGAGCCAGCCGCCGTCCGCCGACCCGTCCGCACATTCCGGCCACGGCGGCGCGCACGGCACGAGCCCCGACGACATCAAGGCGCTCGCCGCCGCCAGCGGCACTGATTTCGAGACCAGGTTCCTCAACATGTTCATCGCCCACCAGCACAACGCGATCGGGATCGCCCGGATGGAGACCGGCACGGGCGTGAACCCCGGCGCGCTGGACCTGGCCAAGCGCATCGACGAGTCACGGACCGCCGAGATTCAGCAGATGCTCCGGTACCTCAACCAGCCCGCCTGACCCGCCCCCGCGCCTCCGGAGGGCGCTTCTGCGCCTCCGGGCCTCCCGCGTCCGAGCGTCATGGTGGCGGTGGGGATGATCACCGTAGCCGTAGCCGTAGCCGTAGCCGTAGCCGTAGCCGTAGCCGTGACGGCGCGGGGGCGGCATGCTCGGAGGCGGCATGGTCGGAGGCGGTTGGCCGCTGGCGGAACGAACCAGCGGCCGGCGGGACCAACCGGCGGCGGGCGGCGCGAGCCAACGGCAGACGGAGCGAGGCATCGTCCGTGCGCCGCGAGTCGCGGCGACGGCGACGGCGACGGCGGATGCGGGACCACGGGTGCGATCGGGAGGCGGAATGGGCGAGAGGCTGCGCAACTGGGCCGGGAACATCGAGTTCGGGGCGGCGCGGGTGCACCGGCCCGAGACGGTCGAGCAGGTCCAGGAGATCGTGGCGAGGGCGGAGCGGGCGCGGGTGCTCGGCACCGGGCACTCCTTCAACACGATCGCGGACACGCCCGAGGACCTGATCAGCGTCGCCGGGCTGCCGGCCGACATCCGCATCGACGAGGCGCGCAGGACGGTCAGCGTGGCGGGCGGGGTGCGGTACGGGGATTTGGCGCGGTGGCTCGACGCCGCCGGGTATGCGCTGCACAACCTCGGGTCGCTGCCGCACATCTCCATCGCGGGCGCGGTCGCGACCGGCACGCACGGGTCCGGGGTTGGGCTGGGGAACCTTGCCACCGCCGTCGCCGGGGTCGAGATCGTCACCGGCGGGGGAGAGCTGGTCTCGCTCGGGCGCGGGGACGCGGACTTCCCAGGCGCCGTCGTGGCCCTCGGAGCGCTCGGCGTCGTGGTGCGGGTGACGTTGGACGTCGTCCCGGCGTACCGGATGAGCCAGCACGTCTTCGAGCACCTCCCGCGCGCGCAGCTCGACGCGCACTGGGACGAGATCGCGGCCGCCGGCTACAGCGTGAGCCTGTTCACCGGCTGGGCGGGGGACACGGTCGACCAGGTGTGGGTCAAACGGCGCGTCGACGACGCGCCCGCGCCCGGCGAGTTGTTCGGGGCCAAGCCGGCCGGCGGGCCGCGGCACCCGATCGCGAGCATGTCGCCCGAGCACTGCACGGAGCAGGGCGGCGCGCCCGGGCCCTGGCACGAGCGGCTGCCGCACTTCCGGCTCGATTTCACACCCAGCAGCGGGGAGGAGCTGCAGACGGAGTACTTCGTGGCGCGCGCGGACGCGCCCGCGGCCTTCGCGGCCGTTGAGCGGGTGCGTGACCTGGTCGTTCCGGCGTTGCAGATCTCCGAGATCCGCACGGTCGCGGCGGACGAGCTGTGGCTCAGCCCCCATTACGGGCGCGACAGTGTGGCGTTGCACTTCACCTGGGTACCGAATGATGATCTTGTTCTTGGGGCGGTTGAGGCGCTGGAGGAGCAGCTCGCGCCGCTGGGGGCGCGGCCGCACTGGGGCAAGGTCTTCCGGCAGGCGCCGCGGTATCCGCGCGCGGCCGACTTCGCCGCCCTCGCCGCGCGGATGGACCCGCGTGGCACGTTCCGCAACGCGTTCGTGGAGCGCTACGTGCCGGCAGAGTAGATTTCCACCGTGCGTATCGCTCGTTTCGCCCACAACAGTGGCATGTCGTTCGGGGTCGTCGAAGGTGAGCCGGTGGCCGGGCTGTCCGGCCTGACCGTCGCGGAGATCGAGGGCCACCCGTTCGGGGACATACGATTCACCGGGCAGCGCTGGGCGCTCGCCGACGTGCGGCTGCTCTCGCCGATCCTGCCCAGCAAGGTGGTGTGTGTTGGGCGCAACTACGCCGACCACGCGGCCGAGCTCGGCAACGAGGTGCCGAAGGAGCCGCTGCTGTTCCTCAAGCCCTCCACGTCGATCATCGGCCCCAACGACGCGATCCGGCTGCCCCTGCAGTCGCAGCAGGTCGAGCACGAGGCCGAGCTCGCGGTCGTGATCGGGGTCACCGGCGCGCGCCGTGTTGACCGCGCGGGCGCGGCGGCGGCCATCTTCGGGTACACCTGCGCCAACGACGTGACCGCGCGCGACCTGCAGCGCAAGGACGTGCAGTTCACACGCGCGAAGGGGTTCGACTCGTTCTGCCCCATCGGCCCGTGGATCGTCACCGGCCTGGACGTCTCCGACGTCGAGGTGCGCTGCGAGGTCAACGAGGAGGTGCGCCAGCTCGGCCGCACCAAGGACATGGTCTTCGACGTCGCGACGCTGGTGTCATATGTGTCACACGTGATGACGCTGCTGCCGGGCGACGTGATCCTCACCGGCACCCCCGCCGGCGTGTCCCCGATCGTGGCGGGCGACGAGGTCGTGATCTCGATCGAGGGCATCGGCGCGCTCAGCAACAGGGTCCTGACCTTGGATTAGGCGTGTTGCCGACAACCGATTTGGCGTGAACGGGGACCTCCGGTAAAGTTCTCTTCCGGCGCGGTAAGCGCCAATGGGGTATGGGGTAATTGGCAGCCCGACTGATTCTGGCTCAGTTAGTCTAGGTTCGAGTCCTGGTACCCCAGCACTGCAGCAAGATCGCGGTGCTGTAGAGTTCCACCGCACGTCGCAGTACTGGGGCCCCGTCGTCTAGCGGCCCAGGACGCCGCCCTCTCAAGGCGGTAGCGCCGGTTCGAATCCGGTCGGGGCTACGCTGCGAAAGCCGCACCACTTCGGTGGTGCGGCTTTTTTCTTATTCGGTACATCCTGTCGCGCGCCGAAGGGGAGCCGCGCCCGCGCGCGGGCGCGGCCCCTCATCGCGTCACCCGATGACGAAGCGCGCGTGCAGCACCGCGTCCGCGCCGTCGCGCCCGGCCGTCACCCCGACCGCCTGCACCGGGCCGCCGGCCATCGCGCCGCCGCCGACGTACACGGCGACGCCCGGATGCGCCACGCCGCCCGCCATCGCACGCCGGAACAGGGCGCTGTCGGCCAGGTGCGAGGCGCCGCCGGCGTACGCACCCGAGCGCAGCACCACGTGGTCCTCGTGCTGCTCGACCTTCGCCTTGCTGATCTTGGCCAGGTCGGCGAGCGACTGTGCGAGCTGCTTGGCCGCCGCGGCGTCCGCCATCCGCAGGTCCAGCTGCACCGGCAGCTCCATCGACGCCTCGTCGGCCTTGCCGGCCACCGTGAACGACACCGTCTTCGCGCTACCGAGCGCGGACGTCAGCGTCGTGGCGATCGCGTCCGGGTCGACCACGCTGCCGAGCGGCACGATCGTGCGGATCGAGAACGTGCCGTCGCCGTTGTCGTTCTCGAACAGCTCCGGGTGCTCCTGGAGGTACTTCTCGATCTCGTTGGGATCGCCGGTGAATGCCTGCATGCCCTCCGGGGCGGCCAGGGAGCGGAAGTCCAGGGCGCCGAAGAGGCTCAGCGGCAGGTACCCGGCGTTCGGGCCCAGCGCCGCCCTGAGGTCCCCGAGCGGGCCCGCCACGACACCGGCCGCGCTGGCGTCGCCGGAGAGGGCGCCGAGAGCGCTCAGAACGTCCGAGGGGGCCGCATCGGTACCGAGGGGGAGCCCCTCGAACCCGATGAGCCGCAGGCGGGCGTCGAGGCCGTCGTCGCCCGCCTGGACGCCGAGCACCGCGACGCCCTTCACGTCCAGCGCGGGCCCGCTCGGCGCCGCAGCGCTCGGCGTCGGTGCGGCGCTCGGCGTCGGCCCGGGCGCGAGCTCGCCCAGGGCGCCCAGATCGCCGAACGGCACCAGCTCGCCCGAGCCGCCCAGCACCCCGAGCGGGCTGTCCTCCGCCAGCCGCGCCTCGTACGCCTCCTGCAGCTGCGGGGTGAGCCGGTTCGCCTTCGCCAGATCCGCCCAACCGATCGCCGGCTGGTCGGCCGGGAGCGTCGCGATCGCCGAACGGAACCCGGCGTCCCTGCTCAGCGGGCTCTTCTTCGCCTCCGCCGCCGCGGCGTCCGCCGCCGCCTGCGAGCCCTCGTCGCCCACGGCCACCAGCGCGTACCCGCCGGCGACCACGAAGCCCAGCCTGTCCGTCCCGCGCCTGCGCTGCGCGGCGTCCAGCGTCGTGCGCGCCTTGCCGGCGTCCTTGGCCGACGCCACGATCAGCGTGACCGCCCGGCCCGGCCGCGCGGGCGCGGCCCACAGCGCCACCCCGATGCGGTCGTCGAACCAGGGCGCCACGTCTTCGTATGCGACCGGCGCCTTGAGGTCCTTGAACAGGTCCCGCTTGACGTCGTCGAGCTTCTTGCCACCGCCCCCGCGCGTCTTGCGCAGCAGCTCCTCGAACTTGACCCGCTGGCCGAGGCCCGGGGAGAGGTTCACCCGGGCGAACGCCGCGGCGGAGGCCGGCACCATGTCCTCCGGCAGCGTGCCGGTCGGCTCCTCCCACAGCCGCTTCATCGCGTACGCGGCGCCGCCGGCCAGCACGGCCAGCACGACCCCGGCGGCGGTCAGCGTGACCGCGAGCCGGCGCCGGGGGCGGCTCGGTGGCGCGCCGCTGTCCGGCGGCAGGCTCTCGGGCCACGCGTCATCCGCGCCGTTCTCGGCCTTCTCGGGCTCGAGCGCGGCTTCCTGGAACGCGACTTGCTCGATGGTCTCGCCCGCGCTGGCGGCTCGCTCGGACGCGCCTTGCTCGGACGCGGCCTGCGCGGACGGTGCGTGCTCGATGGCCTCGTCCGCTGTGGCCTGCACGGCGGTCGCCCCGTCGGGCGCGGCGTGGTCGCTCTGCGCCGGCCCGTCCGCGGCCGTGGAGTCGTCGACGGGCCCGGGCGGCGGTATCGCGGCCGCGTCCGGACTGGGCGGAATGTCTGGTGTGGTCATGGTCATGCCTCCCCCGTTGGATGTGACCGGGATCGTAGCGACGGGAGGCGACGTAGCCGATCGGGTAAATCGACGGCCGTCCTGCTGCAACGACGGCCGCGCCCGCGCCGGTAAGGTCCGGGCGGGCGCGTCGTCGGGGTTGGAGGCCGCCGGGCCTACAGCTGGGTGGCGATCCCCAGCAGCGCCGCGATGAACACGAAGAGGCCGATCATCGCGGTCATGCAGCCGCCGCGGCCGCCGCCACCGCTCGTCTGGGCGGGCGGTGCGACCTGCGGCTCTTGCGGCTGCTCGGGCGCGGCCGGGGAGTCCGGCGCGTCGGGCCCGGACGGGCCGTGACCTGAGGACGGGGTCGAGGGGTGGCTGCCCGCCGAGCTGTCCGGCTCGGGGCTGGCAGGTGTGGTCGAATCGGGCACTGGCGTTCCTTCCGGCCGATGCGCTCCGGGACCGCGCCCCGGATCCGCCGATGCAGTGCGCGCCCTTGCCCGGGTGGCCCCGAACGCGCCGGACGGCACATCCCGCCGATCGTAAGCGCGTCCGCGCGGCGCGCAACCCGGTCTACGACCGGGCTCGGCCGTCCCTCCGCGTCGCGGTCGTGGCTGCCTCTCCGCATCGCGGTCGTGGTGCCTCGCGGGACGTGGTCCTCGAGCGGGCCTCCGGGCGCGACTTTCTGGGGCCGTTTCGCGCATCGCCGTTGCGGCGTCGAGCCTCGCGGGACGTCGCTATCGTCCCGTAGCCGGGCGCGACCATGCGTGGCCATCCGCCCGCACGGTCGCGCCCGGGCGGCGACGATGCGCGGGCCGCGGCCTCGCGCGGCCCAGTGCGGCGCCTGAGCGCGTGCGGCGCCTGAGCGTGCCTTGGCACGCCCGGACGCCCGCTCAAGCGATCGAGGGGGCCGGCAGCGGCCCACGCCTACAGGCCCGAGAGGCGCTGCCCCGCGCGCACGACGGCCATCGCGTGCCGATCGCCCGGCCGGCGGCCCAGGCGCTCGATCGGCCCCGAGACGCTGATCGCGGCGATGACCCGCCCCGTGCGGTCCCGGATCGGCGCGGAGACGCTCGCCACGCCCGGCTCCCGCTCCGCCACGCTCTGGGCCCAGCCCCGGCGGCGCACCTCGGCGAGGGTGCGGCCGGTGAACTTGCAGCGCGGCAGCAGCGGCATCACGGCCTCGGGCGGCTCCCACGCCAGGAGCACCTGTGCGGCGGAGCCGGCCGTCATCGGCAGCACCGCGCCGATCGGCACCGTGTCGCGAAGCCCGCTGGCGCGCTCGGCCGCGGCCACGCACAGGCGCTCGTCGGCGCGGCGCAGGTACAGCTGCGCGCTCTCGCCGGTCGCGTCGCGCAGCGCGGTGAGCATCGGCTCGGCGGCGGTCAGCAGGACGTCCGGTGCGGCGTTGGCGAGCTCGCCCAGTCGCGGGCCCGGGCGCCAGCGGCCCTGGGCGTCACGAACGAGTAGGCGGTGGATTTCCAACGCCTGTGCCAGGCGGTGCGCGGTGGCGCGCGGAAGCTTGGTCCGCTCCACCAATTCCGCCAGGCTGGCGCCGTCGACGCAGGCGGCAAGGATGACAACCGCCTTGTCGAGCACGCCGACACCGCTCATACTGTGTCCCACAGACCGAAACATACCTCCCAAATTTTAGGATGTCCAGATGGTGGGAGAAGCACAACAGCAGCCGCGTACGCTGGCGGAGAAGGTGTGGGACGCGCACGTCGTGCGGGCCGCGGCCGGTGAGCCCGACCTGCTCTACATCGACCTGCACCTGCTGCACGAGGTAACGAGCCCGCAGGCGTTCGACGGCCTGCGCATGTCCGGGCGCCCGGTGCGCCGCCGTGATCTGACGATCGCGACCGAGGACCACAACACGCCGACCGACAACCTGCTGACGATCAGCGACCCGGTCTCGCGCACGCAGATCGAGACGCTGCGGCGCAACACCGAGGAGTTCGGCATCCGGCTGCACCCGCTCGGCGACGCCCAGCAGGGTGTCGTCCACGTCATGGGACCGCAGCTGGGCCTGACGCAGCCGGGCATGACCATCGTGTGCGGCGACTCGCACACCTCGACGCACGGCGCGTTCGGCGCCCTCGCGTTCGGCATCGGCACCTCCGAGGTCGAGCACGTCCTGGCGACGCAGACGCTGTCGCAGGCGCGCCCGCGCACGATGGCGGTCAACGTCGTCGGCGAGCTCGGCCCCGGCGTCACCGCCAAGGACCTGGTGCTGGCGCTCATCACCCAGGTGGGCACGGGCGGCGGGCGCGGGCACGTCGTGGAGTACCGCGGCCCGGCGATCGAGAAGCTGTCCATGGAGGGTCGGATGACCATCTCCAACATGTCGATCGAGTGGGGCGCCAAGGCCGGCATGATCGCGCCGGACGAGACGACCTTCGCCTACATCGAGGGCCGCCAGTACGCCCCGAAGGGCGAGGACTGGGACCGCGCCAAGGAGTACTGGCGCAGCCTGCGCACCGATGACGGCGCCAAGTTCGACACCGAGGTGACGCTGGACATCTCGCAGCTCACCCCGTTCGTCACCTGGGGCACCAACCCCGGCCAGGGCGCGCCGCTGGGCGGCTTCGTGCCCAGCCCGGACGACTTCCTCGAGAGCGCGGAGCGCGTCGCCGCGGAGAAGGCGCTGGAATACATGGCGCTCACCCCCGGCACGGCGCTGCGGGACATCGCGGTCGACGTGGTGTTCCTGGGCTCCTGCACCAACGGCCGGCTCGAGGACCTGCGTGCCGCCGCCGCGGTCCTGCGCGGGCGCAAGGTCGCCGACAGCGTGCGGATGCTCGTGGTGCCCGGCTCGGCGTCCGTGCGCGCGGCCGCGGAGGCGGAGGGCCTCGACCAGGTCTTCACCGCCGCCGGCGCGGAGTGGCGCTTCGCGGGCTGTTCCATGTGCCTGGGTATGAACCCGGACACGTTGAAGCCGGGCGAGCGCTCCGCTTCGACCTCCAACCGCAACTTCGAGGGGCGCCAGGGCCGTGGCGGGCGCACCCACCTGGTTTCGCCGCCGGTAGCCGCCGCAACGGCCGTCGCCGGTCATCTCGCCGCCCCCGCCGACCTGAACTAAAAGGGACACGAACACATGGACAAGTTCACCGTCCACACCGGCACGGCCGTCCCGCTGCGCCGGTCCAACGTGGACACCGACCAGATCATCCCCGCCGTCTACCTCAAGCGCGTCACCCGCACCGGGTTTGCCGACGGACTGTTCAACGCGTGGCGTTCCGACCCCGAATTCGTGCTCAACAATCCCGCGTACGAGGGCGCCTCGATCCTTGTCGCCGGGCCCGAGTTCGGCACCGGATCCTCGCGTGAGCACGCCGTTTGGGCGCTCACCGACTATGGATTCCGGGTCGTGGTGGCGCCGCGTTTCGGCGACATCTTCCGGGGCAACTCGCTCAAGGCCGGGCTTCTGCCGGTCGAGCTCGACCTCGAAAACGTCGAGACCCTCTGGGCCGCGATCGAGGCCGACCCGAAGCTCGCGGTAACGGTCGACCTGGAGGCGCGCCAGTTGCGCGCGGCCGGCCACGAATGGGCCTTCCCACTGGACGATTTCAGTCGCTGGCGGCTGCTTGAAGGGCTCGACGACATCGGCCTCACCCTTCGCCACGAGGACGCTATCAGCGCCTTCGAACAAGGCCGTCCGGAGTGGACACCCGTCGTTCACTAGCCTCCGTAGGGCGTCTCGATGAGCCGTCGGTCAAATCCGTTACTCCACAACGATTTCTTTTCCGTCATATGTTTGTATCCTGTGTGCGTTGGGATACCTTGCCCACAGGGACTTCAATTCTGGTACGGGAGGAAACGTGAACAAGGCCGAGCTCATCGAGGCGCTCAGCGCTCGCCTGGGCGACAAGAAGTCGGCGAACGCGGCGCTGGACGCGGTGCTGGCGGAGATCCAGGCCGCCGTGACCAAGGGCGACAAGGTCGCCATCACCGGTTTCGGCGTCTTCGAGAAGCGCATCCGTGGTGCGAGAACCGCCCGCAACCCGCGCACCGGTGAAGCGGTGAAGGTGAAGAAGACGTCGGTTCCCGCGTTCCGCGCCGGCGCCAGCTTCCGCGAGATGGTCGCCAGCGGCAAGGTGCCGAAGGTCGCCGCCGCGGCCAAGAAGGCCGTCGCGACGAAGACCACGACCGCGAAGGCGACGACCGCCAAGGCCACCACGGCGAAGGCGACGACGGCGAAGGCCGCCCCGGCGAAGGCCGCCGCGGCCAAGACCGCCCCGGCCAAGGCCGCCGCCACCAAGACCGCGCCCGCCAAGAAGACCGCCGCCAAGACGACCCGCGCCGCGGCGTCCACGACGACGGCCCGCAAGACGACGACGGCCACCGCGGCCGCCGCGAAGACCACCACCGCCGCCAAGAAGGCCCCGGCCAAGAAGGCCGCCGCCAAGTAAGCAGGCAACGAAAAGGGCGGCGCCGTGAAAGTACGGCGCCGCCCTTTCGCGTTTTCTGCTGTGGATTACTGCAGCGTCACCGGTGCCAGCCGGTCGCGTCCGGCGATGCGGCCCTGCGAAAAGCACAGCACCCAGCCGGCGCCCTTGCGGGTGTGGAAGTTGACGTCGGTCCGCTTCGTCAGCGCCGTCAGCAGCGACGGCATCAGCTTCCCCTGGCTGCACACCACCGTCGTGCCGCCACGGGCCGCCAGCCCGGCCAGCGCCGCCGCGGCCGGCTCAGGCTCCCGCAGCTCGTCGAACGTCGCGTCGATCTCGACCGGCAGCCCCAGCGGCTCCATGGTCTGCCGGCAGCGCAGGGGGGTGGCCGAGACCACCCGGTCCGGCCGCAAGAGCGTCAGGAGCGCGCTGAGGGCCCGCGCGTCGCGCTCCCCGGTTGGATCGAGGGGCCGCTCGGAGTCCGGGCCGATCCAGTCGCGCCGCCTGCCCGCCTTCGCGTGACGCACCAGGGCCACCACCGCGGTCACCGGCGGCAGGGCCAGGAACGCCCGCACGACGCCGCGGTCGTGCGCGTAGCTCAGCGCCGCCTGCGCATCGGCGGCCGGCACCCACCGGGCCTCCTCGATCTCGTCGTCGGCCGCCCGTGGCGTCCACGCGGCCGCGCGCATCGACCAGTAGTCGACGCTCTTCTCCACGCCCGGCTCGCCGGTCAGGTACCGGATCGAGGGCAGCCGCATCTGCGGTACCGCCTCGACCGCCGTCTCCTCGTGGACCTCCCGCACCGCGGCGGTCAGCTCGTGCTCGCCGGGGTCGAGCTTGCCCTTCGGCAGCGACCAGTCGTTGTACCGCGGGCGGTGCACCAGAACGATCTCCAGCGCCCCGTTCTCGCCCCGCCGCCACACGACGCCGCCCGCCGCGCGGACCACCGTGTTCACTTCAGCCATGCGATGTTCTTTTCCTCCACCACCGACTGCCACACGGCCGGAAACTCGGCGCGGGCGCGCGTGACCGCCGCCCGTTCGCGCTCGAACAGCCGCCCCGCGGTCACCGCCAGGGCGATGTTGCCGGGCTCGGTCGCGGCCGCCTCGACCCACGCGTCCGCGGCGATCGCCGCGTCCTGGTGCTCCCCGAGCACGCCCTGCGCCCGCGCGATCGCCTTGGCCAGCAGTACCGCGTCGGGACCCACCACCACCGAGACCGCGTCCGCGGCGTAGCGGGCCCGCTTCGCCCGTTTGCGGACCTCGTGCCAGTCGTCGTCGGGCAGGTCCGGGGTGAGGCCGCCGGCGCCGGGCGCGCCGCCCCCGCCGACGGTCAGGCGCCGCCACGGCTTGCGCACGATCCCCGGCAGCACCCGGTCGGCCCGCTCCTGCGCCAGCGGCGACAGGCGGGGCTCCTGCACCGCCCCGACCAGCGCTTCCAGCAGCTTCACGTACCGCCGCGAGTGCAACGCCGCGTCCAGCGTCGCCAGTGCCTTCGCCTGCCGCGACGCCAGCGCCGCGTCGATGCGCTGGACAGCGTCGGAGTCCGGCGGCGACAGCGGGTCGGCGCCGGCCGTGCGGTACAGCCGGGCCCGGAGCACCTCCACGTCGCGGGCGCCACCGAGCGCCTCGGCGAGCCACGCCAGCTCCGCGCGCAGCCGTGCCGTCCACTCCGGCTCCAGCAGCGCCTGGAACGTCTGCAGGTCGCTACGGAGCCGGCGTGTGCCGACCCGCATCTGGTGCACCGGGGTGTCGCCGTTGGGCATCATCTCGCGCAGCCGCGCGAACGGGTCGTGCTTGAAGATCCGAGCCACGTCGCGACGGATCGCCTCCGTCACCACGTCGCCGGCGCGGGGCCTGCGCCGCAGCGGCTCGGGCGCCACCAGCACCGGCGCCTCCACCGGACCCATCGCCCGCACGTGCTTGGGCACGAAGTCGCCCAGCTGCGCGCCCGCGCGCAGCAGCAGCCGCTCGATCTTGTCCAGCACCTTCGGCTCGCCGCCGATCCGCTCGACCTCGATCTCGCGGAAGCCCGACACGACGCGGCGGCCCTCCATGACGCTCACCGCGTCGTCGGCCACCTCGGCCAGGACGTTGCCGTCGCGGTCGGTGACGTCGTAGACGGTGCGCGACGTGCGCAGCACCGCCGCCGGCAGCAGGGTGCGACCGCGCCGGTACGCCGTCACCAGGTCCAGCAGGTCTTCCGGTACGACGCCCGCCCCCGCCGACGGGCGGGAGTGCTCATGGCGCAGCCCCGGAGTCGAGGACGGCAACTTCACCGTCCACGTGCGCGACCGGGCGTCGCTGCTGCGGTACCGCAGCGAAACCCCGTGCCGGGCGAGGAGCCTCTCGGCGGTGTCGTAGTAGGTCGCCCGTAACGACACCGGGCCTCGGACGCTCACCCTTCCGGCGGCTCCGAGGTCCGGCATCGTGAACGCGTCGTCGACCAGGTACTTTCGCTCTTCCTCCAGCATCCAGCCACCTTCGAGCTTGGACCGGCGTCACTCAACCCGGTCGACGATACGGCGCAGCAGCGCCTCCTGAGGGTTCTTGCCGGGCCGGCGATGCCAATCGCCGTTGCCCGACAGCTCGAACGCCCCCGTGTCGTCTCGCATCATCAAGCTCAGTACCCGGTGCAGCTCCTCGGTCGAGGCCGGGTCGGTGACCTGCACCAGCGCCTCCACGCGGCGGTCCAGGTTGCGGTGCATGAGGTCCGCCGACCCGATCCAGTACTCGGCGCGGGCGCCGTGGCCGAACCGGAACACCCGCGAGTGCTCGAGGAACCGGCCCAGGACCGATCGGACCCGAATGTTCTCCGACAGGTCCGGCACGCCCGGGCGCAGTGCGCAGATGCCGCGCACGATCAGGTCGACCCGCGTCCCCGCGCGGCTCGCCCGGTACAGCGAGTCGATGACCTCCTCGTCGACCAGCGAGTTCACCTTGAGCTGCACCAGGCCGTCGGCGCCGTACGCGACCTCGCGCTCGATCCGCTCGATGATGCCGCGGCGCACCCCGTGCGGTGCGACCAGCAGCCGGCGGTACGACGTCTGGCGGCTGTAGCCGGTCAGCACGTTGAACAGGTCGGTCAGGTCGGCGCCGACCTCCGGGTCGGCGGTCAGCAGCCCGTAGTCCTCGTAGAGCCGCGCCGTCTTCGGGTGGTAGTTGCCGGTGCCGACATGGCAGTACCGGCGGATGTGGTTGCCCTCCTGGCGCACCACGAGGGCCGTCTTCGTGTGCGTCTTGAGGCCCACGAGGCCGTAGACGACATGACAGCCCGCCCGCTCCAGCGTCCGCGCCCAGCCGATGTTCGCCTTCTCGTCGAAGCGCGCCTTCACCTCGACGAGCACCACCACCTGCTTGCCCGCCTCGGCCGCGTCGACGAGTGCATCGACGATCGGCGAGTCGCCGCTGGTGCGGTACAACGTCAGCTTGATCGCCAGCACGTTCGGATCCGCCGCGGCCTGCTCGACGAAGCGCTGCACGCTCGTGGAGAACGAGTGGTACGGGTGGTGCACGAGAATGTCGTGGTCACGCAGCCGCGCGAAGACGCTGCGCGGCGTCTCGCCCTCGGCGAAGTGCGGGTGCGTCGCCGGCACGAACGGCGGGTCCTTCAGGTCCGGACGATCGACGCCGTTGTACACCTCCCACAGCGCCGTCAGGTCGAGCCACCCGGGCACCCGCAGCACGTCGTGGGAGTCCATGTCCAGCTCGCGTACGAGCAGCTCCAGCACGTGGTCGGAGATCGACGCGGCCACCTCGAGGCGCACCGGCGGCCCGAAACGCCTGCGCGCGAGCTCCCGCTCCAGCGCCTGCAGCAGGTCCTCGTCGCGGTCCTCGTCGAGCTCGACCTCGGCGTTTCGCGTCACCCGGAACAGGTGGTGCTCGACCACCTGCATGCCCGAGAACAGCTGCCCGAGGTGCGCGGCGATCAGCTCCTCGACCGGCAGGAAGCGCATCACCCGCGCCCCGTCGCGCGCGGCGTGCAGCGCGAAGAACCGCGGCACGTTGTTGGGCACCTTGATCCGCGCGAACAGCTCCGGCCCGCCGTCCTTCTCCCGCACCACGACGGCCAGGTTCAGCGACAGCCCGGAGATGTAGGGGAACGGGTGCGCCGGGTCGACCGCCAGCGGCGTCAGCACCGGGAAGATCTGCTCGCGGAACGAGGCGCGCATCCGCTCCCGCTCGGCCGGATCCAGCTCCGTCCAGCGAACGATGTGGATGTTCTCCTCGGCCATCGCCGGCGCGATCTCCTCGGCGAAGACCCGCGACTGCCGCGACATCAACGCGGAAGTGCGCTCCGCGATCTGCTCCAGCTGCTCCGTCGGCGGCAGGAACCCGGGCCGCCGCACGGGCAGGCCGGTCTGCAGCCGCCGCTTCAGCCCCGCGACGCGCACCATGTAGAACTCGTCCAGGTTGCTGGCGAAGATGGCAAGGAACTTGGCCCGCTCCAGCAGCGGCGTCCCGGCGTCCTCGGCGAGCGTCAGGACGCGCGCGTTGAAGTCGAGCCAGGACAGCTCACGGTTGAGATACCGGTCGTCGGGCAGCGGCTTCTCTTCATCCGGTACCCGCAGTTCGCTTCCTTCGGCCCCGAACCATCCGGCGCCGAGGTCCCCACGGACGGCCTCGAGGTCTCCGGCAGCCGCGTCCGCGCCGCTCGCGTCGTACCCGGTGCTGTCCGCCGCCTCGACGGCGTAGTCCTCGGTCACATTGCCCTCGACCGCGTCCAGTTCTTCGCCACCGCTCGTTTCCGCGCCCTCGCCCACGGCTGCCGCGCCAGCGCTCTCGCCCGTGGCCGCTGTGTCCGCACCGTCGCCTGCTGCTGCCTCGTCCGTGCCCTCGCCGGTGGCCGCCGTGTCCGTGCCCGCTGCTGGTGCGTCGGCGCCGTCGCTCGCTGCCGCGTCCGCTTCCGTGGCGGGGCTGGCGTCTGCGACCTGGGCCGCGTTCGCGGCTTCGGCTTCGTCCGCGCGCTCGGTCGTCTCCAACGCCTCCGCGTCCTGGGCGGCGTCCGCGCCAAGGCGCTCGGTGGCGTCCAGGTCCTGGGCGGCGTGCGCATCCGCGGGGGCGCTGTTCGAGGTCTCTGCCGCTCCGTTGGCATTCGGGGCCGACGCGCCCTCGGCCGGTCCGCCGTTGTCGACGGCTCGCCCGTTGGTGGCCTTGGCGGCGTTCGCGTCTCCCGCGCCTGTCGCGTGGCCGTTCGCGGACCCGCCGGCCGTCGGTTTGGCTCCGTTGGTGCTGCTCGCCGTCGGCTTGGTGGTCGATCGCGCGGTGGCGGCCTTGGCGTCGGTCGAGGGCTTGGCGCCGGTCAATGGCGCCTTCGGCTCCGTGGGCTTCGTCCCGGCACCCGTCGGCCTGGCCTCTGCGGGCTTGGTGGCCGAAGACCTTGCCGACGCGGTTCTGGCCGCCGTCGCCCCGCTCGCCGTCGCCCCGTTCGCGGTGGGCGTGATCCCAGCTGGCTTACTCGCGGTCGGCGCGACGTCGCTCGGCGCGGTTTTTGTCGGCTGGCTTGCTGCTGGCTTCACGTCGGCCGCCTTAGGCCCCGCGGCCTTCGCGGGTGCGCGGGTGCCCTCCGCGGCGTTGGCGGAGGTCGGCTTCGCTGCCGCGGCCTTGGCCGGCGCGGATGCGGGCGTGTCCTCCGCGGCCTGGCTGTCTGCGGGCTTCCCGGGCCCGGGTGCGGCCTTGCTTTCCGCGGACTGGCTTTCCGCGGGCTTGGCCTGCTCGGATGCGGGCGTGCTCTCGGCGGACTGGCCTTCCGCGGGTTCTGGCTGCGCGGACGTGGCGCGCGCGGAGGCGGCCGACTTTGTCGGGGTCTTCTGCGCGGGCACCCGCTCTGGTGCCCGCGTCGTGTCTGCCGTGGCCTCGTTCACCGTGACCTCGCTCACCGTGGCTTCGTCGGCCGCCGCTGATCGCGCGACCTTTGTGGCTCGACGAGCCCGCGCCGGGGCCCCGTTCCCGTTGGACCTCGTCGTGTTGGGCGGCGCACTTGCCGGGTCTTGCCGCTGGGCGGCGTTGCGCGGGCGGCTTCGACCGGCCTTGCTCTCGTCCACCGGATCATCATGGCCTGTTTGTGCCGGTCTGAACATGAACTTCCCGCTGCTTGGCCATCACGGAAGGGTCGGGAGTGTGACCTTCGTGATCGTGCCCACATCGTCTTGGTCGAGCCGCACCCGCTGACCGAGCCGCAGGTGGCGCAGTCCGGACGCGTCGAACGCCGCCGCGGGGAACGAAAGCTCGACCCCGTCGTCGAGCAACACCGTGCCCGTACGACTCTCGTCGTCGAACGTCGCCACCGTCCCCTGCATGCAGATCACGCTACCGTGCAGATGACTTGTCCGGTATGTGTGCCAAGGCCGAGTCTGGCCGCGGCATCGAGATCGGCCGCGGTGTCGACGTCGCGTCGCAGGCTCGGCCACGCTCCGTCGAGACGTACCGCGCCCGAGCGCAGGTGCGCCGCCGCCGAACCCGGGCCGAAATGCGGCGTCAGGGCCTGGCCGGCGGGGGCCGCGAGCAGCACCGTTCCGGTGCCCTCGAGATCCGGCACGAACGCGCGCCGACCCGTCCGCGCGGCGGCGACCAGCGCGGACTCGAGATCCTCCGGACGCATGGCCGGCAGGTCCGCCGTCAGCGCGACCACCGAAACCGCGTCCGCGCGTCCCGCGTCCGCGCGTCCCGTCTCCGTGCGTGCCGCGTCCGTGCGTGCCGCGTCCGTGCGTGCCGCGTCCGCTCGTCCCGCGCCGGGATGCACGGCGGGCGTGCGGGCCGCACCCATGAGTGCGGCGTCCGCGCCTGTCGCGTCCGCGCGTTCCGGGGCGGTCAGTTGATCGCGTTGGGTTCGGTTGACGTCGGCTTCGTCCGCACCTGCGGTGCCACCCGCGCCCAGGGCGCTACCTGGGCCGTCCGCGCCGGGCTCTCCGTCCGTGGCGGTCGCGCGGGCGTGGAAGGGGCCGAGGGGGCGCTGGGCGGCCTGGGCGCCGTACGCGAGAGCGGCGTTGAGGCCGGCGGCCGGGGCGTCGGGCAGACACAGGGCGCCCAGCGTGGTCAGCTCCGCGCACACCGCCGGATCGTCACAGATCACCACGACGCGGGCGACCGCGCGGCACGCGAGGGCGGCGGCTACCGTGTCGCGTGCCATGGCCAGCACGAGGTCGGGGTGTACGGCCTCGGGAACGGCGCCGCGCAGCCGCGTCTTGGCCGCTCGCAGGGGTTTGACCGGCACCACGGCGACCCAGGCGGCCGGTCGCTCGGAAGCCGTCGGCTGGATGGTCGACTGGCCGTGGCAGTGCATGAGCCATCCTGACACGGCCACACGGCGCCCGGCAGTGGCATGATTCGCAGCAGAACCGTGAGGGGAGGGTGAGATGGTGCGCCGGAGGCTGGGCTTTTGGCGGCGTTTCGCCGTCATGACCGTCAAGCCCGCGATCCAGGTGCTGACTCGCCGCACCTGGCGGGGCATGGATCACATCCCGGCCGAGGGCGGGGTGATCATCGTGGTCAACCACATCTCCCACGCGGACCCGCTCGCCGTCGCGCACTACATCTACGACGCGGGGCGATGGCCGTCGTTCCTGGCCAAGTCCAGCCTGTTCGAGGTGCCGGTGCTCGGGTACCTGCTGAAGGCGGTGCACCAGATCCCGGTGCGTCGCGGCACCACCGACGCGGTCAAGGCGCTCGAGGCCGCCCGGGAGGGCGTGCGCGGTGGCGAGGCCGTGGTCATCTACCCGGAGGGCACCACGTCGCGTGAGCCCGACCTGTGGCCGATGCGCGGCAAGACCGGCGCGGCCCGGCTGTGGCTAGACACCCAGGCGCCCGTGATCCCGATCGTCATGTGGGGGCCGGAGCAGATCTACGACCCGCGTACGAAGAAGCTCAAGCTGCTCCCGCGCGCGATGGTCACCATCGTGGCGGGCGAGCCGATGGACCTGTCGGCGTGGGCGGACGCGCAGCCGACCGTGCAGACCCTCGGGGAGATCACCGAGCACATCATGCTGCACCTGCGTGACATGCTGGTGGAGATCCGCGGCGGTACCCCGCCGCCGCTGTGGACCCCGAAGCGCACGGCGGAGCGATCCGAAGAGCAGGCGGCATGAGCATCCAGCGCGCGGCGGTCCTCGGGGCCGGCTCGTGGGGCACGGCCTTCGCGAAGGTGCTGGCCGACGCCGGCACGCCCGCCGTCACCATCTGGTCGCGCCGGGCCGAGCTGGCCGCCTCGATCCGCGACCAGCATCACAACCCGGACTACCTGCCCACGATGTGGCTCCCGGACGCCGTCACGGCGACGTCCGACGCGCACGAGGCGATCGACGGGGCCGACCTCGTCGTGCTCGCCGTGCCGTCGCAGACGCTGCGCACCAACCTGTCGGCCTGGAGCGGCGCGATCGGCGCGGACGCGACCCTCGTGAGCCTCATGAAGGGCATCGAGCTCGACACGCTCAAGCGGATGAGCGAGGTGATCGTCGAGGTGGCCGGGGTCGAGCAGGACCGGGTCGCCGTGGTCACCGGCCCCAACCTGGCGCCCGAGATCGCCGCCGAGCAGATCGCGGGCACCGTTGTCGCCTGCCGCGACATTCGTCGCGCCGAGCTCGTCCAACGGGCGATCAGCACGCGCTACCTCCGGCCGTACACCAACGACGACGTCGTCGGCTGCGAGCTCGGCGGCGCCGTCAAGAACGCGATCGCCCTCGCCTACGGGATGGCCTCCGCGCTCGGTTTCGGCGACAACACCAAGGCCACGCTGATCACGCGCGGCCTGGCGGAGACGGCCCGCCTCGGCGCGGCGTTCGGCGCCAACCCGATGACCTTCGCCGGCCTCGCCGGCCTCGGCGACCTGATCGCCACGTGCTCGTCGCCCCTGTCGCGCAACCGCACGTTCGGCGAGCGACTCGGCCGCGGCGAGACCCTGGAGCAGGCGCAGGCCGCGACGCGCCAGACCGCAGAGGGCGTCAAGAGCTGCCTTTCGATCCGTGACCTCGCGCGCAGCGTCGGGATCGAGATGCCGATCACGGAGCAGGTCGAGCTGGTCTGCCACGAGGGCGTCGACCCGCTCAAGGCCATCGCTGCGCTCATGGCCAGGGAGACGAAGCCGGAGCGCCCGGGCGTCCCCTCGACCGGCCAGTGACCGCCCCCGAGCCGCTTTCGGCGGCCCAGCCAACCGCCGCGGACGAGTCCGCTGCCACCGGCCTTGGCGGCCGCCCGGACGCGGTGCAGGGGGCCGCTGACGGCGCGGTTGCGGGACGTGGCGGTTCGCAGGCGCGTGGGGATGGGACTCGCGTCGTGCATGCCGGCGTGCCCGCGCCGGTCGCGGGCGAGCCGTTCCTGCCGTCGCCGGTGTTCGTGGCGCCCTATCACCTGGATCCGGTCGCGGGGCCCCAGGCGGGCGTGGACGGGTACGGGAGGTCGGACAACCGGACGTACCGGATGCTGGAGCAGGCCATCGGCGAGCTCGAGGGCGGCGAGTGCGTCGTCTTCGCCTCCGGCATGGCGGCTATCACCGCGGTGCTGCTGGCCACGCTGCGCGGTGGCGATGCCGTGATCCTGCCCAGCGACGGGTACTTCCTCACCCGCGCCTTCGCGGCCGAGCACCTGCCCGGGCGCGGGATCGAGGTGCGGACGATGCCGACGGCGGGGCCGTACCCGGCGTTTGACGGCGTCCGGCTCCTGCTGCTCGAGACGCCCTCCAACCCGGGCCTGGACGTCTGTGACGTCGCCGATCTGGCCGCGCGGGCGCACGCCACCGGCGGGCTCGTCGCGGTCGACAACACCACGCCTACGCCGCTCGGGCAGCGGCCGCTCGACCTCGGCGCCGACTTCTCGGTCGCGTCGGGCACCAAGGCGCTGACCGGGCACTCCGACATGCTGCTGGGCTACGTGTGCACGCGGGATCCGGAGCTCGCGGCGATGATCCGCACGTGGCGCGCGCGGACGGGTGGCGTGCCCGGGCCGTTCGAGGCGTGGCTGGCGCACCGGTCGCTCGGCACCCTGGACCTGCGCCTGGCGCGGCAGACCGCGAACGCTGCGGCCGTCGCCGACCTGCTTGCCGGCCATCCGGCGGTAGCGTCCGTGCGCTGGCCCGGGCGGCCGGGTGATCCCGCCTACGAGGCGGCGGGAAGGCAGATGCGCCGCGTGCCGGGCGTCGTGACGTTCACGCTCGCCGACAAGGCGGCCGTGGACCGCTTCCTGGCCGCCTCCGAGCTGATCTTCGCCGCGACGTCGTTCGGCGGCCTGCACACCTCGGCCGACCGCCGGGCGCAGTGGGGCGACGACACGCCCGAGGGCCTCGTGCGATTCTCGTGCGGTGTGGAGGACACGGCCGACCTGGTCGCGGACGTCCGCCTGGCGCTCGACGCCGCACTGGGCTGACGCATCCGCGCGGAGGCGCGACCAGTTGCTGCGGACTGGCCTGAGCGAGGCGGACGTGGTGGCGGCGGCTTGGTGCTGCGGTGCGTGCGGGCGCGCGCGGGACGGAGCGGCGCCGGGGCGCGATAAGCGCGGTTCCGGGACGCGTCGGCGCGCGGTCGCGGCGCGGTGGACGCGGAGCGGTGGACGCGGCGCGGTGGACGGGGAGCGCGGACGAGCGCGGTGGACGCGGAGCGCGCGGTCGCGGAGCGGTGGACGGGGAGCGCGGACGAGGCGCGGTGGACGCGGTGCGGTCGACGCGGAGCGCGCGGACGCGGAGCGGGTGGGGCGAGCGGAGCCGTGGCGGGTGCGTGCGGGTGAGGGCTGGCGCGGGGAGAGGCTCAGCAGTGCAACGTGCCGGGAGCCGTTGCGGGCACCGTGGCGACGATGGGGGCTGAAAGGTTCACGAGCCAGGAGCCGTCGGCGGCCTTGGGGACCACGACGCGGACCGCTACCTCGCGGTCGATGGTCTGCCACACGGTCTCGCCCGAATGTTCCTCCGGGAACCAGCAGACGTTCGACAGGCCCAGGAGCTGGGCGTCCTGGGGGACCGTCGGCTGAGGTACGCCGCACGTCAGGACGATCGCGGGGTCGCCGAAGGCGGCGTTCTGCTCGGCGCCTGCCGTCACGGGGCGGCGTGACAGGCCGCCCAGGACGTCTGGGAGGCGTGCGACCAGGGCGCGGCAGACCGTGGCGGGGCTCGGGGCGAGCTGGGGGGCCTCGGCGGGTACCGCTGCCGCGCTCGGCTTTTTGGCATGACCCGGGAAACCGCCGAGGACCCAGAAGGCGACCAGGCCGACCACCAGTGCGATCGGCAGTGCCGCGAGGGTGGCGATCCGGGCGGGGCTCGGCGTGGGGCGCGTCGTGTCCGCGCTCACTACAAGTGCACCACCGAGCAGGTGACGGTGCGGGTGATGCCGGGCACCAGCTGGACCTTCGACACGATGAGCTGGCCCAGCTCGTCGATGCTGCGCGCCTCCGTGAGGACGACGACGTCGTAGGGGCCGGTGACCGCGTCCACGCGGACCACCCCGCTGAGGCCATGGATGGCCGTGGCAACGTCGCGTGCCTTGCCGACCTCTGTTTGGATCAGGATGTAGGCCTGTACCACGACACGACTCCCTCCCTGCGCCGTACGAGCGCTGATCAGGCGTCAACCTACAGCAAGAATGGAACCGGCAATCAACCGCCGTGCGTGATCGTGTCATGACGCGCGGCTTCGGCGACACTAACGAGCATCAGGTTGGAGGACGGGTGACCGTAGCAACCGCCGGGGAGTTCGGGCTCATCTCACGGGTGACGGCTCGGCTCGGGGCGGCGTCGCCCTTTGTTCTGCTCGGGCCGGGGGACGACGCGGCCGTCGTCGCGGCCCCGGACGCGCGCGTGGTGGCGAGCACCGACGCGCTCGTCGAGGGGCGGCACTTCCGCCGCGACTGGTCCAGTGCCCGCGACGTGGGCCACCGCGCGGCCGCGGCCAACCTCGCCGACATCGCCGCCATGGGTGCGCGCCCGACCGCGCTCCTGGTGGCCCTTTGCGCCCCGGCGAACCTACAGATCTCGTGGGCGGAGGAGCTTGCCGACGGCCTGGCCGCGGAGGCGGCGAAGACGGGCGCGACGGTCGTGGGCGGGGACACCTCCTCGAGCCCGACGCTGACGATCGCGGTGACCGCGCTCGGCGATCTCGAGGGGCGGGCGCCGGTGGTGCGCTCGGGCGCGCGCCCGGGCGACGTCGTGGCCGTCGCAGGGCGCATCGGGCACGCCGCGGCCGGGTACTCGATCCTGTCGCGCGGGTTCCGCGCGCCGAAGCTGCTCGTGGACGCGCACCGCCGGCCGGAGGTGCCGTACCACCTGGGCGCGGTCGCGGCGCGGATGGGCGCGACGTCCATGATCGACGTTTCCGACGGGCTGCTCGCCGACCTCGGCCACATCGCCGCGGCCAGCGGCGTCGGCATCGACCTGCGGCGCGACGCGTTCACCCTGCCTGAGCCGATGCTCGCCGCCGCGACCGCGCTCGGCGTCGACCCGTACGACTGGATCCTCGCCGGCGGAGACGACCACGCGCTCGCCGCAACCTTCCCTCCGGACACCGAGCTGTCGGCCGACTGGCTCGTCGTGGGATCCGTGGTGGCACCCAGTTCGGTCACAGAAGGTGACGGTGTGGCGGTGGATGGGCGCAGGTACGCGGGCGGCGCCCCCGGATGGGATCACTTTCGGTGACGGTTTCCCGCCGAAGCAGTAAGGCCCTATACGGCCCGTACCCTTTACGGTCGTGACCGAGATCGACATCCGACTGACCCGCTATGGATCGCGGGTCGCCACCGAACTCACCGCCGCCGCGCTCGCCGATCTGAGCGAACGGTACGGCGGGGACGGTGACACCACCCCGATCCAGCCGGGCGAGTTCGACCCGCCGGAGGGGGCGTTCCTCGTGGCGTACGTGGACCACGCGCCGGCCGGGTGCGCCGGCTTCCGCACCCTCGCCGAGGACGAGACGACGGCGGAGCTCAAGCGCATGTACGTCGCGCCGCAGTTCCGCGGGCTCGGCCTCGCGAAGGCCCTCCTGGCCGCCGTGGAGGACGCGGCCCGGCAGGCGGGGCGGCAGCGGGTCTGGCTGGAGACGGGGACCGCGCAGCCCGAGGCGATCTCGCTCTACCAGCAGAGCGGATATGCGCGGATCGAGGATTTCGGGCATTACAAGGGGTACCCGGACGTGCGCTCCTTCGGCCGGGACCTCTGATCGTGGGCAGAGCGCCCGCGGCGCGCGGTAGCGGCGACGTCGAGTACCGCAGGGCGTCGCGTACCGCGGCCTAGGGGGTCGCGGTTGGAGCGCGGCGCACGGCAAAAGGCCCCGTGACCTGGTCACGGGGCCTTTGCGTAGGCTGTGTCAGCCGCGAACGACCTTGCCGGCCTTGAGGCAGGACGTGCAGACCTGCATCTTCCGCGTGGTGCCGCCACCGGCCGGGGTGCGCACCGTCTGAATGTTGGGGTTCCAACGGCGGTTGGTCCGCCGGTGCGAGTGGGACACGTTGTGGCCGAAGCCCGGTCCCTTGCCGCAGACGTCGCACACGCTAGCCACGGGGATCTCCTGGGATTGATTGCAGTCTCGGGTCGGAACGGACCCGCGTTGCGGACCTCGTTCCAGGCGTCACCGGCCGGGTGAGCGGCGGGCAACCCGGTAAGGCTACCTGATGCCGGCCCGCGACACCCAATCGGCCCTGTCTGGGGCGCATCGGTGGGGAATGGCGGCGCCCACCGTTAGGCTCTGGCCCGTGCCAGACAGCGTGGACGCCGCCATCGTCCGCCGGTGGTGTGTCACCGGCCTGGGCGCGCTGCGGCGCCATCAGGCGGAGATCGACGCGCTCAACGTGTACCCGGTCCCGGACGGCGACACCGGCGCCAACCTCGTGCTGACCATGACCGCTGCGGTGCGGGCCCTGGGCGACCGCGCGGAGGCCGCGGCCGGCGGCGAGGGCGCGGCGGGTGCCGAGGACGCGGTGGGTGAGGTGCTGCGCGAGGTGGCGCGGGGAGCGCTGATGGGCGCACACGGCAACTCGGGCGTCATCCTGGCCCAGCTGTTCAAGGGCCTCGCCGACGGGCTGGAGGGCGTCACGGCGGCGGACGGCCGCCAGCTCGCCCGGGCGCTGGACGAGGCGGCGCGCGGCGCGTACCGCGCGGTCGCGGCGCCTGTCGAGGGCACGGTGCTGTCGGTCGGCGCGGCCGCCGCCGCGGCGGCCCTAGACGCGGCGTCCGGGCCCCATGACGTGGCCCTCGTGCCCGATGGCGCGGCGCCCGGGCCCTATGACGTAGCGCTCCTGCCCGATGGCGCGGCGTCCGGGCCTGGTGGTGTGGCGTTCGGGCCTGGTGGCGCGGCGTCCGGGACCGATGGCCTGGCCTCCGAGCCCGGTGGCGTGGCGTCCGGGACCGATGGCGCCGCGTCCAGGCCCGGTGGCGTGGCGGAGGTGGCCCGGGCGGCGGCGAACGGGGCGCGGGTGGCGCTCGCGCGGACGCCTGAGCAGCTGCCGGCCCTCGCCCGGGCCGGTGTCGTCGATGCCGGCGGGCGCGGCCTCGTGGTGCTGCTCGACGCCCTCGTGGAGACCCTGACCGGCGAGGCGCCGCCCGAGTTGGAGCCGGGCCCGGTCGTGCCGGTCGGCGTGCGCCCGGGCGCGAGCATGGTGCGGGAGACGGGCTCGGACGCGTACGGGTACGAGGTGCAATACCTGCTGCGGGCGTCGGCGGGCGCGGTCGAGGACCTGCGCCGCGCCCTGCTCGGGCTCGGGGACTCCCTCGTCGTGGTGGGGGAGGGCCCCATCTGGCACGTCCATGTGCATGTCAACGACGTCGGGGCGGCGATCGAGGCCGGGGTCGAGGCGGGCCGGCCCAGCCGGATCACGGTGACCCGGTTCGCCGATCAGATCGCCGCGCGCGCGGTGGCGTCTGCGAGCCCGGAGGCGGCCCCTGGCCCGGAGGCGGCCCCGGTGGTTGCCGCGCCGGTCGCCGTCGCGGCGGATGAGACCCGCGACGAAGTCGCAGCGCCGAGCGAGCGGGCCGTCGTCGTGGTGTGCAGCGGCGCCGGCCTGGCCGAGCTGCTCGAGGGCGAAGGCGCCGCGGTGGTCACCGGCAGCCCGTCGACCGGGGAGATTCTGGCGGCGATTTGCGGTACCGGGGCGGGGCGCGTCGTCGTGCTGCCCAACGACTCCAACGTGCTCGGCGTCGCCTCGGCCGCCGCCGCGGAGGCGCGGGCGCTGGGCGTCCGCGCGGGGGTGGTGCCGACCCGCTCGCCGGTGCAGGCGCTCGCCGCGATGGCCGTGCGCGACGCCGCGCGGCGGTTCGAGGACGACGTGATCGCGATGGCCGAGGCGGCCGCGCGGTGCCGGTCGGCCGAGGTCACGATCGCGGGGCGGGAGGCGCTGACCGTTGCCGGGCGGTGCCAGCCGGGCGACGTGCTCGCGATCGTCGACGGGGAGGTCAACCTCATCGGGCAGGATCTGTCGCGCACGGCGTGCGGGCTGCTGGACCGGATGCTCGGGGGCGGCGGCGAGCTCGTCACCCTGATCGTGGGCGAGGACGCGCCCGCGGGGCTGGGCGACGCGTTGCGCGCGCACGTCGAGGGGGCGTGGCCGTTCGTCGAGGTGCAGTGCTACGAGGGTGGGCAGCCGCATTACCCGCTGCTGGTGGGTGTCGAGTAACGGCTGGACGCCGGACGGGGGAAGATGGGCCGAGTGGCCGACATCGACATGACGACGCCGTTGCAGAAGGTGCTCGGGGGCAACGGGGCGAAGCTGCTCGCCGAGCACCTCGACCTGCACAACGTGGGCGACCTGGTGTACCACTTCCCGCGTCGCTACGAGGAACGCGGCGAGCACACGGACATCCGGGCGCTGGAGACCGACACCGACGTGACGGTGTTCGGGCAGGTCAAACGCGTCAACTCGCGCCAGTTCACGCAGCAGCGAGGTGCCACGCGGGGCAAGCGCGGGTCGCTGGTCGAGGCGGTCATCGGCGACGACAGCGGCGGTGAGATCAGCGTCACGTTCTTCAACCAGCCGTGGCGCGAGAACCAGCTGCGCCCGGGGCGGTGGGGCCTGTTCTCGGGCAAGGTCGGGCGCTTCAACAACAAGCTGCAGCTCAACCAGCCCGACTACGTCCTGCTCGACGCCGGCGAGGGCGAGGAGGCGGTCGAGGAGTTCGCCGGGGCGATCATCCCGGTGTACCCCGCGACCGCGCGCGTGCCGACCTGGCGCATCGCCGCGGCGGTGCGCACCGTGCTCGACGTGCTGCCGCCGACGCCCGACCACGTGCCGGCCCCGACGCGGGCGAACCGGCGGCTCACGTCGCTGGACAAGGCGCTGCGCGAGATCCACCGGCCCGAGTCGCAGCAGTCCCTGGCGATCGCGCGGCGGCGGCTGAAGTGGGACGAGGCGTTCGCGCTGCAGCTGACGCTGGTGCAGCGCAAGAAGCGGGCCGAGGACTGGCCGGCGGTGCCGCGCCCGCGCCGCGACGACGGGCTGCTGGCGACGTTCGACGCTGGGCTGCCGTACGAGCTGACCCGCGGGCAGCACGACGTCGGCGAGGAGATCGCGGCCGACCTGGCGCGGGCGCACCCGATGCACCGGCTGTTGCAGGGCGAGGTCGGCTCCGGCAAGACGCTGTGCGCGCTGCGCGCCATGCTGCAGGTCGTCGACGCGGGCGGCCAGGCGGCAATGCTGGCCCCGACCGAGGTGCTGGCCGCCCAGCACTACCGCAACGTCATGGACCTGCTCGGCGGCATGGCCCGGGAAGGCGAGCTCGACGCGGCGCCGCAGGCCACCCGGGTGGCGCTGCTGACCGGCTCGCTGGGCGCGGCCGCGCGCCGCAAGGTGCTCGAGGAGATCCGCAGCGGCAGCGCGGGCATCGTGGTCGGCACCCACGCCCTGCTCTACGAGGGCGTCGACTTCGCCGACCTCGGCCTCGTCGTCGTCGACGAGCAGCACCGCTTCGGCGTCGAGCAGCGCGACGCCCTGCGCACGAAGGCGGACCAGCCGCCGCACGTGCTCGTCATGACCGCCACCCCCATCCCGCGCACGGTCGCGATGACCGTGTTCGGCGACCTGGAGACGTCGGTGCTCAGCCAGCTGCCGCGCGGGCGCTCGCCGATCGCCTCGCACGTCGTGCCGGTCACCGAGAAGCCCGCGTTCCTGGACCGGGCGTGGCGGCGGCTGCGCGAGGAGGTCGCGAAGGGCCACCAGGCGTACGTCGTGTGCCCGCGCATCGGCGATGCGAAGTCCGACGGCGAGGACGTCCCGCCCGTCGGCGACGACGGGCGCCGGCCCCCGGTCGCGGTGCTCGACGTCGCGCCGCAGCTGGAGGAGGGGCCGCTGCACGGGCTGCGCATCGGGGTCCTGCACGGGCGCCTGCCCGCCGACGAGAAGGACGCCGTGATGCGCTCGTTCGCCGCGGGCCGGCTCGACGTGCTGGTCGCCACGACGGTGATCGAGGTCGGCGTGGACGTACCGAACTCGACCATGATGATGATCCTCGACGCCGACCGGTTCGGCGTCTCGCAGCTGCACCAGCTGCGCGGGCGCGTCGGGCGGGGCAGCGCGCCCGGGCTGTGCCTGCTGGTCACGGAGTCCGGCGAGGGCACGCCCGCGCGGGCGCGCCTGGACGCGGTGGCCTCCACCACCGACGGCTTCAAGCTCGCCGAGCTCGACCTCGAGCAGCGCCGCGAGGGTGACGTGCTCGGCGCCACCCAGTCCGGCCACCGCTCCCACCTGCGCCTGCTGTCGCTGCTGCGCGACTCGGAGCTCATCGGCGAGGCCCGCGCTGAGGCGACCGAGCTGATCGAGGAGGACCGGGAACTGCAGGGGCACCCGCGGCTGGCCGAGATGATCGCGCGGCTGGTCGACGAGGAGCGGGCGGAGTATCTGGAGAAAGGGTGATCGTTTGTTCTTGACACCGCGGACCTGGCAGCGGAGCGAAGCGGAGCGGTGTCTGGTGGGAACAACGGTCGTCAGTTGCACGGGCCCGAGCCATGAATTTCTGAACAAAGAGCGTGAGGCGGATCACAATGACGCGCATCGTGGCCGGGGCGCTGGGCGGCCGGCGGCTGACGGTGCCGGCGGGCCAGGGCACGCGGCCGACGTCCGATCGGGTGCGCGAGGCGCTGTTCAGCAGCCTGGACAACCTGCTCGACCTGGACGGGGCGCGCTTCGCCGACCTCTACGCCGGCTCGGGCGCGGTCGGGCTGGAGGCCTGTTCGCGCGGTGCGGCGCACGTGCTGCTCGCCGAGGCCGACGCGAAGGCGGCGCGCGTCATCCGGGGCAACGTCGCGGCGCTCGGCGTCGGTGACCGGGTGCGCTTGGTCACGGACAAGGTGGAGCGCCTGGTCGCGGGGGAGCCCGGCGAGCGCTACGACGCGGTGTTCATCGACCCGCCCTACGCCGTGACCGATGACCGCGTCCGCGCGGTGCTCGAGGCGCTCGCCGCGCGCTGGCTCGCCCCGGACGCGGTGGTCGTGGTCGAGCGCTCCAGCCGGGGCGCCCCGCTCGCCTGGCCCGACGGGCTCGGGCAGGTGGCCGAGCGCCGCTACGGGGAGACCGCGCTGTGGTATGCCCGACGCGATCAGGACGGCTCACGCACCGCCTGAAAGAACCTTTGGTACGGTCCCCGCTCATGAGGCTTGGGCTGGTGCAATGAGGCGCGCGGTCTGTCCGGGTTCGTTCGATCCGGTCACCAACGGGCACCTGGACATCGTGGGTCGGGCATCGTTGATGTTCGATGAGGTCGTCGTCGCGGTGCTGATCAACCAGAGCAAGGCGGGGCTGTTCACCGTCGACGAGCGGCTCGAGATGCTCGCGACCGTGACCGCGCCGTATGCCAACGTGCGCGTCGACGCCTTCCAGGGCCTCTTGGTCGACTTCTGCCGGGCCAACGAGGTCACCGCGATCGTCAAGGGCGTGCGGGTGGCCGGCGACTTCGACTACGAGCTGCAGATGGCTCAGATGAACTACGGCCTCAGCGGTATCGAGACGCTGTTCATGCCGACCAACCCGAAGTACTCCTTCGTCTCCTCGAGCCTCATCAAAGAGGTCGCCAAGTGGGGCGGCGACGTTTCGCCACATGTACCCGATCTCGTGGCGAATCGGCTGCGGGAGCGGTTCGCCTCGTCGCGAAAGTAGATGCAAAACCCGAGTGGCGATAAAGCGGCATCGTGCTTCGAGCCGCATCATGGTTACGTCGTTCGACGTTGGGAACAGGAGTGACCGCAGGTGGATCCGCTCGAGAGCATCGACCAGATCATCGGACTGGTTGAGGGTGCACGGTCGGCGCCGATGTCGCGGAGCAACTTCGTGTTCGACCGCGCCGACATGATCAATCTGCTCGACCAGGTGCGTGCCGACCTGCCAGGGGAGCTGCGCCGGGCGACCGCGCTGCTCGAGGAGCGGGACAAGATCGTCGAGGCGGGGCGGCGCGAGGCGGAGCGGATCATCGCCGAGGCCGAGGCCGAGCACACCCGCCTCGTGTCGATCAACGAGATCGTCGTGTCGGCCGAGCACGAGGCGTCGCGCATGATCAACGAGGCGCGCGCGGAGACGCAGCGGCTGCGCGACGAGGTCGACGACTACGTCGACACCGCCCTGGCCAACTTCGAGCAGTTCCTGACCCGCTCCCTCGCCTCGATCGAGCGGGGGCGGGACAAGATGCACGCGCTGCGCGAGATCGGCTCGTTCACCCCGTCCGGCGAGGACGATCGCCCACTGCCGTTCTGAGAACGGCCCCCGGGCGCGCTATGGTGGGGGCGATTCGACGGAAGATCTGCCGCTCGGGTAGCCTAGTCCGTCGGCCCTGCCTGGCCGGAGTCTGAAACGATGCCACACCAACAGCACCCGCACCTGGATCCCCGGTCGCCGCTGGTCCTCGAGACGAGAGACCTCCCACGCCGACCGGGCGCTCTGCATGCGGTCTCGCGGAAGGTGCCGGCGCCCAAGGACCTCGGCCTGGAGCTGATCGGCGTGCCCCAGGGCGCCGAGCTCGACCTCCAGCTGCGGATGGAGTCGGTTTCCGAAGGCGTCCTCGTCTCCGGCACCGTCACCGGCCCGCTGGTCGGCGAGTGCGGGCGCTGCCTACGCCCGATCAGCGACACGCTGGACGTCCCGCTCCAAGAGTTCTATGCCTACGAGCACAGCACCACGGACGAGACGACGGACGAGGACGAGGTCGGACGGCTGCAGGGCGACCTGATCGACCTGGAGCCGGCACTGCGGGACGCGGTGGTGCTCTCCCTGACCGCCAACCCCGTGTGCCGTGAAGACTGCCTAGGTTTGTGCCCCGATTGTGGGGTTCCGCTCGACGAACTGCCCGCGGGCCACACCCACGAGCAGATCGACCCGCGCTGGGCCGCCCTGTCCCAGATCAAGACGTCAGAGGAGTAAGTCCGTGGCCGTTCCCAAGCGGAAGATGTCGCGCAGCAACACCCGGTCGCGCCGGAGCCAGTGGAAGGCCGTCGCGGTCTCCACCCAGCCGTGCCCGCAGTGCCGCTCGCCCAAGCTGCCCCACGCGGCGTGCTCGGTCTGCGGCACGTACAACGGCCGCCAGGTCATCGAGGTCTGATCACCAGGTCCGGGTGACGCGATCCGACCGATCGCCGCACGGCGGGGAGTCCCCGTCCGGCGTCGCGCGGATCGCCGTCGACCTCCTCGGCGGGGATGGGGCTCCCGCCGTCGTGGTTGACGGCGCTCTGCGTGCATGCAGCGCCGATCCAGACCTCCACCTCGTCCTCGTCGGGCCGCGCGAAGCGGCCGACGAGGTCATTGGCGCGCTCGCGGTCGGTGACCGTGAGCGCGTCGGTGTCATCACCGTCGACGCCGCCATCGGTATGGCCGAGTCGCCGCTGCGCAACATCCGCCGCGGGACGACGGTGCGCGCGGCCGCCGAGGCGGTCTACACGGGCCGCGCGGACGCGATGGTCTCCGCGGGGTCCAGCGGCGCCGCCGTTGCCGCCTCCGCGCACGTGCTCGGCCGCCTGCGCGGCGTGCGCCGGCCCGGCCTCGCCGCGCAGGTGCCCACCCCGAACGGCACCGTGCTGCTCCTCGACGTCGGCGTGACGCTCGACGCCACCATGCTCGAGCTCGTCCAGCACGCCGTGCTCGGCACCGCCTTCGCCGCCGTCGCGCTGGGCATCGAGCGCCCGCGCGTCGGGCTGCTGTCCATCGGCAGTGAGCCCGGCAAGGGCGACCGCCTGCGCCGCGCCGTGTCGATCGCGCTGTCCGACGTCCCGCTGCCCGCCGGCGGGCGCTACGTCGGTCTCGTGGAGGGTCACGACGTACCGCGCGGAGGCCCCGCCGACGTCGTCGTGAGCGACGGTTTCACCGGAAACGTGCTGCTCAAGGGCATCGAGGGCGCCCTGTCCGGGCTGCACCACAACGCCGGAACGTCCGTCAGGCACGAGGCGGCGGCCGTTCTGCTCGGCGTGGCCGGCGACGTGGTCGTCTGCCACGGCTCGGCCGGAGGGGCCGAGGTCGCCGACGGCATTGCCCTCGCCGCACGACTGCACCGAGGCCGCATCACCCCTGCGGTCGCGAGCCTCGCCGACGATCTGCTGACCGAACTCTCCTCGGCCGGCGGGCTCACCATCCGTGACGCACTGGGAGAGCGCTCGTGAAGAACCAGAATCATCTCGAGGCCGCGTTCGGCGTCGAGTTCGACCCGGAGATGCTCAAGCGGGCGCTGACCCATCGTTCGTACGCGTACGAGAACGGCGGCCTGCCAACAAACGAACGGCTGGAGTTCCTCGGCGACGCGGTCCTGGGCGTGGTGATCACCACCGCGCTGTTCCAGAACCACCCCAAGCTCGCCGAGGGCCAGCTGGCGAAGCTGCGCGCCAGCGTCGTCAACATGCGCGCCCTCGCGGACGTCGCGCGCCGCCTGGGCCCCAACGGCATCGGGCCGTTCCTGCTGCTGGGCAAGGGCGAGGAGGCGACCGGGGGCCGCGACAAGGCCAGCATCCTCGCCGACACGCTCGAGGCGCTCATCGGCTCGATCTATCTGCAGTACGGCCTGGAGATCACCGCCAAGGTCATCCACAAGCTGTTCGACCCGCTCATGGCCGAGGCGGCGCTGCGCGGCGCCGGCCTGGACTGGAAGACCAGCCTGCAGGAGCTCACCGCCGGGCGCGGCCTCGGGGTGCCCGAGTACCGCATCGACGAGGAGGGACCCGACCACGCCAAGCGGTTCACCGCCTGGGTGATCGTCGCCAAGCAGCGCTACGGCGGCGAGCAGGGCGGCAGCAAGAAGGAGGCCGAGCAGCGCGCCGCCGAAGCGGCCTGGCGCGAGCTGTCCGGCGTCCAGCCCGAGTCGTCCGCGGCCGCCGCCCCGGATGCGCACGACGCCGTCCCCGAGAAGGCCCACACCCCCGCAAAGACCGAGACCGCCGAGGAACCGCCCCCCAATGACGATGACGCCGGTCAATGAAAAAACGGAGCGCGTGCGCTCCACGCTGATCGCGTTCCCCCTGGGCCTGTACGCCTTGAGCCGCCTGCTGCAGCTGGCGTTCCTGTGGTGGATGGCGCCCGACGACAAGATCCGTGACCGGCTGCTGGCCTGGGACGGCGGGCACTTCGTGCGCGTGGCCCAGGAGGGGTACCCGACCGGGTACAGCTTCGACGCCGACGGCAACCTCACCGGCAACGGGCTGGCGTTCTTCCCCGCCTACCCGATGCTGGTGCGCCTCGTGCACTACGTCACCCGCCTCGACTACGGCACGGCCGCGATCACCGTGTCGTGGCTCGCCGGAGGCGCGGCCGCGGTCCTGCTGTGCGCATTGTTCACGCGGTTGTACGACGAACGCGTCGGCCTGGTGCTCACCGCGCTGTTCTGCGTGCAGCCGATGTCGATGGTGCTGTCGATGGGGTACTCGGAGGCGTTGTTCACCGCGCTCGTGGCCGGCATGCTGCTGTGCGCGCACCGCGGTGACTGGCTGCCCGCCGGCCTGCTCGGGCTCGGCGCCGGGCTGACCCGCCCGACGGGCGCGGCCGCGGCCATCGCCCTCGCGGTCGCCGCCGGCATCGCCGTCTACCGCGCCCGCGCGGGGGCCTCGCGGCCGGCCGAGGGCGCTTCGCAGCCGGCCGAGGGCGCTTCGCAGCCGGCCGAGGGCGCCTCGCGGCCGTGGAAGCCCCTGCTGGCGGCCGCCATTGCGCTCGCGGGCGTGCCCGCCTACCTGCTGTGGGTCGGGCTGCGCGTCGGCGACCTGGGCGCGTGGTTCGACATCCAGACCGCGGGCTGGGGCACCACGTTCGACTACGGCACCTCGAGCGTGCTGTTCGTGCGCGACGCCCTCAAGGGCGGCGACGGCTGGATCCAGGTCAGCGTCGCGTGGATGCTGATCGGCACCGTCATCCTCGCCGCGGCTGCGCTGAGCCGGCGCATGTGGCCGCCGCTGGCCGTGTACGGCGTCATCGTGCTAGTGCTGGTTCTCGGGCAGGCCGGCTACTACCACTCGAAGCCGCGGCTGCTCGTGCCGGCGCTGCTGATCCTGGTGCCGCCCGCGGTCGCGCTCGCTCGCGCGCGTCCGCGCACGGCGGCGCTCGTCGTGGCGGCCGTCGGCGCGTTCGGGCTGTGGTACGGCTCGTATCTCATCACTGTCTGGCACTACGCGATCTAACTTTCTGGCACTACGCGATCTGTTCGTTCGGCACTACGCGATCCAGAGGGGAACATGCCTGAGCTGCCCGAGGTCGAGACCGTACGCCGCGGCCTCGACAAGTGGGTGTCCGGCCGGCGCATCGCCACGGTCGAGGTGCTGCACCCGCGCGCGATCCGCCGCCATATGCCCGGCGCCGAGCACTTCGCGGGCGTCCTCGCGGGCCGCCGCGTGGGCGCGGTCATGCGCCGCGGCAAGTACCTGTGGCTGCCGCTGGACGACGAGGACGCGCTCGTCGGCCACCTCGGCATGTCCGGCCAACTGCTCATGCAGCCCGCGGACGCGCCCGACGAGACGCACCTGCGCATCAGGTTCACGTTCGACGACGACGGGCCGCAGCTGCGCTTCGTCGACCAGCGCACCTTCGGCGGCCTCGCCGTGTCCGAGGGCGGCGCCGTGCTGCCCGCGGAGCTCGCCCACATCGCGCTGGACCCGGTCGACCCGCTGTTCGTCGACGACGCGTTCGTGGACCGGCTGCGCCGCCGGCGCACCGAGGTGAAGCGGGCGCTGCTGGACCAGACGCTGATCTCCGGCGTGGGCAACATCTACGCCGACGAGGCGCTGTGGCGGGCCCGCCTGCACGGCGCGAGGGACACGTCGCAGCTTTCCCGTCCATCGGTACGCCGCCTGCTCGGACACGTCCGGGACGTGCTCAACGAGGCGATCGGCCAGGGCGGCACCAGCTTCGATGCGCTTTACGTCAACGTCAACGGCGAGAGCGGCTACTTCGACCGCTCGCTGAACGCCTACGGCCGCGAGGGCCTGCCCTGCAACCGCTGCGGCAGCCCGATGCGCCGGGAGGCGTTCATGAACCGGTCCTCGTACTCCTGCCCGCGCTGCCAGCCGCGGCCCCGTCTCGCACCACGCTGAGCTGGCGGTAGGGGCGCGGGCGCCGCGGCACCGGGGCCGGCTTGCCCGGCTCCCCGCCGGCCTCGGCGAGGCCGGGCCAGAGGCCGCACCAGGCGGGCAGGTCGGTGTAGGGGTCGGGCGCGCCCAGGTCGGTGACGAGCCCGAAGCCGGCGCCGCGGCTGACCTGCAGCCTGGCCGCCTCGTCGAGCTCCCACGGCGGCACGGCGTGCACCAGGTGCCCGTCGCCCGGGCGCGCGCCCGCGCCGGTCCAGCGCCGGTACTCCCGCCAGCTGCCGTCGAACACGCACACCGGCAGGCCCAGTTCGCGGTACGCCTCGTCGGGCGGCTCGCCGGGGTTGAGCACCACGTCGGGCATCCCGCCGCGCACGGCCGCCTGCGCGACGACCGCGACCGGGCCGATCGAGTACGGGCTGACGGGCGTGCGGTCCAGGAACACGCCGCGCACCGGGTAGCCGGCCCACCGGTACACGTCGGCGCGGATGTCCGCGACCGGGCGCGTGCCGTAGTCAACGTCCACGTAGCCCAGCAGGCGCACCCCGGCCGCGTCCAGGCGGCTCATGGCGGCCGTCCACAGCGGGTCGCGGCCGCTGCCGGGCCCGCCCGCTACGTCGACGACGACGGTGAACGCCGGACCGTGTCCCGCGACGATCTCCCATGCGTGTGGCCGGGCCAGCGGATGCGCCCGCAGCGGCAGGAGCGTCGGCACCCGGTCCACGACCGGACTAACGATGCTGGGCCCCCTCAAGCACGGCCGGTGTCCGCCGTCCAGTAGGGCGTGCGGCCGCGCATCGCGGCCCCGACACCGATCGATGTGATGGCGCAGTCGACCAGCATGTCGTGCGTGTTGCCGTCGTGCAGCCAGCGCTTGACGACGTCGCCGGCGTCGCCGCCCTTGGCGGTCAGCTCGTCGGCGAACCCGCTGTAGCCGGCGGCCTGCACGCGCGCGGCCGCATCGCTGCCGTCACTGCCCCGGCTGCCGGTGAAGTCCCTGGACGCCATGTCGGCGGCGTGCCCCCGCGCGGCCGCGCGCAGCTTGGCGTCGACCCTGAGCGGCTGGCACTTCTCCTTGCGCCGCTCACCGTTGATCAGCTGCACCACGCGGTCCTCGTAGCCGGTGTTGAAGTTCGCGGCGACGAGCGTGGTCCTGGCGGCACCCGGCGTGGTGGCGGCCGACGAGGGTGCGCCGCTCGCGGCCGGTGCGCTGGAGGCGGCGGGCTCGGCCGCCGGCGCGGCCGGGGGAGCGGCGCGCTCGGCGTTGGAGGTGCCGCCGCCGTCGGTCAGGGCGGGCACGATCAACGAGCCGAGGCCGAACAGGACCAGCACGGCCGCGACGAGCGCAGCGACGCCCGTGGGGCCGAGCCGGTCGACCAGTTGCCGCACGGACTGACCTCCCGCAAGGCGTCCTGTATCGAGGCCGGGCCGCGGTGCTGTCATCGCACTCTCCCGGTCGTGTCGTCCCCAGAATTTTCAAACGAGACGCTACTTTGCAGTGGCGCCGCAGAGCAACCGGTGGCACACTGCCACGATCGGCGCGGCGGTGCGGATCACGCACCCGGGTGAGTGAGAACACCCTGGCCAGGACGTTTGGCGTGCCGGTTGGCTTGACTAAGTCGCGCCCCGGAAGGAACATAGAGGGGTCGCCAGTCGCGCCCATTCATGCCCTTGTGCTTCGGTCGCGGGTGCTGGGCGCGCGTTTGCCGGAATCGACCGGCTGCGCTTAACAAGGAGACGATATGGCTAAGGCCCTCTTCGGCCACGTAGGCAGCGCGCCCGACCGGCGCCTTGTCGACGAGGTCACCCAACTGCGCGCCAAGGTTCGGGCGCTCGAGTTCGAGGTCGTTCGGCTCCGCGCCGAAAATGACCGGCTCGCTGCAGCGGCGTCAGAGGCGGACCAGCTGGTCCGGCTCGTCGAGCCGGCGATGGCCTGAACACCTCAGGACACCGCATTCTGCGCAGAACTGCACAGTAAACCCGCGCGCCGACATCCAATGGGTCTCGGCGCGCAGTCATGTAACGACCCCATCACGTAACGACCCGATCGTCCGGTTGGTTGCGCGAGTGACTCGAGTGGGCGCTGTGCCCACGACACGCGCATTATGGTGTGCGGTGCTGCAGGGACGGGTACTCTCCCGGCGGTAGCCTGCCCGGTAACACACCTCGACAACCGTGGAGATCCGTGCACCTCAAGACCTTGACGGCCAAGGGCTTCAAGTCCTTCGCGTCCACGACCACGCTGAGGCTCGAACCGGGCATCACCTGCGTTGTCGGGCCGAACGGCTCAGGCAAGTCCAACGTGGTCGACGCGATCGCCTGGGTGCTCGGCGAGCAGGGTGCCAAGGCCCTGCGCGGCGGCAAGATGGAAGACGTCATCTTCGCCGGCACCGCCAGCCGGGCCCCGCTGGGACGCGCCGAGGTGACCCTCACGATCGACAACACCGACGGTGCGTTGCCGATCGACTACACCGAGGTGTCGATCACCCGCCGGATGTTCCGCTCCGGCGAGAGCGAGTACGAGATCAACGGCAACTCCTGCCGCCTGCTCGACATCCAGGAGCTGCTCTCCGACTCCGGCATCGGCCGCGAGATGCACGTCATCGTCGGCCAGAACCGTCTCGACGGCGTCCTGCACGCCCGGCCCGAGGACCGCCGCGCCTTCATCGAGGAGGCCGCCGGGGTGCTCAAGCACCGCAAGCGCAAAGAGAAGGCCATCCGCAAGCTCGAGGCGATGCAGGCCAACCTCAACCGCCTCGGCGACCTCACCACCGAGCTGCGCCGCCAGCTCAAGCCGCTCGGGCGCCAGGCCGAGGTGGCCCGCCGCGCCGCCGGCATCCAGGCCGACCTGCGCGACGCCCGGCTGCGCCTGCTCGCCGACGACCTCGCAACGCTGCGCGAGACCCTCGACCGTGAGATCGCCGACGAGACCGCGCTGCGCGCCCGCCGCGAGGAGGTCGAGGCCGAGGTCGAGGCGATCAACGAGCGCCTCGCCGCGCTGGAGGCCGAGCACGCCGCCGACGCGCCCGTGCTGGCCGAGGCGCAGGACACCTGGTACCAGCTGTCCACCCTCCAGGAGCGCTACCGCTCGCTGCACCAGCTGGCCGCCGAGCGGCACCGCAACCTCTCCGCCGCCCCCGTCGAGGAGCGGCCCGGGCGCGACCCCGACCAGCTGACCGCCGAGGCCGACAAGGTCCGCGAGCAGGAGGAGGAGCTGCGCGCGGCGCTGGAGGCCAGCCAGGAGCGCCTCGCCGAGGCCGTGGAGCGCCGGCAGGACCTGGAGCGGCGTCTCGCCTTCGCCGAGAAGGCCATCGTCGCCGCGCACAAGGCCATCGCCGACCGTCGCGAGGGCCTCGCCAAGCTCGCCGGGCAGGTCGAGTCGGCGCGCTCCCGCACGACCGCGGCCGCGGGCGAGATCGAGCGTCTTGCGGTACAGCTGGCCGAGGCCGAGGCGCGCGCGGACGCCGCGCAGGGCCTCTACGACGAGGCGAGCGCCGGCGCGTCCGTCGCCGACAACGCCAACGCCGACCTCGAGATGCGCCACCAGGAGGCGTCGCGCGAGCTCGAGACGATCAACGGCGAGGTGCGCCAGCACAGCGACGCCGAGCGCGTCGCCGAGAAGGACGCCGCGCAGTGGAAGGCCCGCGAGGAGGCGCTCGCGATGGGCCTGCGGCGCAAGGACGGCGCCGGCACCCTGCTGGCCCGCTCCGACCGCGTCCCCGGCCTGCTCGGCAGCGTCGCCGCGCTGCTGTCGGTTGAGGCCGGCCACGAGGCTGCGCTCGCCGCCGCGCTCGGCGCCCTCGCCGACGCCGTCGCGGTCTCCGGCGTCGACGGCGCGATCGCCGCGGTCGAGATGCTCAAGCAGGACGACGCGGGCCGCGCCGCGCTGCTCATCGCCTCCGCGCCGATGCTCGACGCGCCCCCGGTCGAGCGGGTCCCGCTGCCCCCGGGCGCGGCGTGGGCCATGGACCTCGTCCGCGCGCCCGAGGAGCTGCGCCCCGCGCTGGAGCGCGCCATCGGCGACGTCGTGTTCGCACCCGACCTCGCCACCGCGCGCCGCATCGTCTCCTACGCCCCCGCGCTGCGCACCGTCACGCCCGAGGGCGACGTCATCGGCGCCTACGCGGCCGCCGGCGGGTCCGGCAAGCAGCACAGCTTCATCGAGGTCCAGGCGGCCGTCGAGGAGGCCCGGCAGCAGAAGGTCGACGCCGAGCGCCGCGTCGCCGAGGCGCGGGAGCTGCTGGCCATGGCCCGCAATTCCGCCGCCGCGGCCAAGCAGGTCGTCGCTGAGACCGCCGCGGCCAAGAAGGAGGCCGACAGCGTCCGTAACGCGGCCGCGCGGCGCCTCGCCGAGCTCGGCGCCGCCGCCAAGTCCGCCCGTGCCGAGGTCGAGCGCCACGCCGCGGCCAAGTCGAAGGCCGAGGCGGTGCGCGAGTCGGGCCTGACCAGCCTCGCCGAGCTCGAGGAGCGCCTGGCCGCGGCCGAGTCCACGCCGATCGACGAGGACCCGTCGACGCTGGAGCGCGACGACCTCGCCGGCGAGGTGCCGGCGGCGCGGCAGCAGGAGATGGAGGTCCGCCTCGCCGTGCGCACCGCGGAGGAGCGCGTCGGCGCCCTCGCCGGCCGCGCGGACGCGCTGCTGCGCCAGGCCGCGGCCGAGCGCGCCGCCCGGGAGCGCGCCGCCGCCCGCAAGGCCACCCGCGCCCGTGGCGCCCGCATCGCCGGGGCCGTCGCCGACGGCGCCGCGTTCGCCCTCGAGCGCCTCGGCGACTCCATCGCCGAGGCCCAGGAGACCCGCGACACCCTCGCCGCGGCGCGCGCCGAGCGCGAGAGCGCCCTCACCGAGGTGCGCGGGCGCGCCAAGCACCTCACCGCCGAGCTGGAGCGGCTCACCAGCGCCGTGCACCGCGACGAGGTCGCCCGCGCCGAGCAGCGCATGCGCATCGAGCAGCTCGAGGCCCGCTCCGCCGAGGAGTTCGGCCTGGACGCCGACACGCTCGTCGCCGAGTACGGCCCGCAGCTGCCCGTGCCGCCGACCGCGCCCGAGATCGCCGCCGCCGAGGCCGACGGCCGCCCGGCGCCCGAGCCGGTGCCGTTCGACCGCGCCACGCAGGAGAAGCGCGCCGCCAAGGCCGAGCGCGAGCTCAACCTGCTGGGCAAGGTCAACCCCCTGGCCCTCGAGGAATTCGCGGCCATGGAGGAGCGCTACAAGTTCCTCTCCGACCAGCTCGAGGACCTCAAGGCGACCCGGCGCGACCTGCTCACCGTCGTCAAGGACGTCGACGACCGCATCCTCGAGGTCTTCACCAGCGCCTACCACGACACGGCCCGCGAGTTCGAACAGGTCTTCTCGGTGCTCTTCCCGGGCGGCGAGGGCCGCCTCGTGCTCACCGACCCCGAGGACATGCTCACGACCGGCATCGAGGTCGAGGCCCGCCCGCCGGGCAAGAAGATCAAGCGCCTGTCGCTGCTGTCCGGCGGCGAGCGCTCCCTCACCGCCGTGGCGCTGCTCTGCGCGATCTTCCGCGCCCGCCCCAGCCCGTTCTACATCATGGACGAGGTCGAGGCCGCCCTGGACGACGTCAACCTGGGCCGCCTCATCACCCTCTTCGAGCAGTTGCGGGAGCGCAGCCAGCTCATCATCATCACCCACCAGAAGCGCACCATGGAGGTCGCCGACGCCCTCTACGGCGTCACCATGCGCTCCGGGGTTACCGAGGTCATCTCCCAGCGCCTGCGAACGGAAGAGGCGGCGTGAGCGGTCCGGAGCGAAGCGGAGGGGCCGCTCACCATGGGCACAGCATTGACTCGCGCCGGCGCCGGAGCGAAGCGGAGGTGACGGCGTGAGCGGTCCGGAGCGAAGCGGAGGGGCCGCTCACCATGGGCACAGCATTGACTCGCGCCGGCGCCGGAGCGAAGCGGAGGTGACGGCGTGAGCGGTCCGGAGCGAAGCGGAGGGGCCGCTCACCATGGGCACAGCATTAACTCGCGCCGGCGCCGGAGCGAAGCGGAGGTGACGGCGTGAGCGCCACTCAGCGGCCGACGGCCCTGCTCATCGACTTCGACGGCGTGCTGCGCAGTTTCGACGGGTCGATCAACGCCAAGATCGAGCAGCGGTACGGCCTGGAGCCCGGCACGGTCCTCGAAACGGCGCTCGAGTGGGACCGCCTCCTGCCGGCGATCACGGGCCGCATCACGCGCGCCGAGTGGCTCGCGACCGTCGCGGACACCCTGGCCGACCGCGTGGGCGGCCCGCAGCGCGCGGCCGAGCTCATGGACGAGTGGGTGGTGTACCCCGGCAGCATCGACCCCGTGGTCCTGCGCTTCGTGCGCGACGTGCGCGCCGCCGGCCACCCGGTCTGCGTCGCCACCAACTCGACCGCCGAGTTCCGCGACGTCCTCGACTCGTTCGGCCTGACCGGCGAGTTCGACGCGGTCGCCAACTCGGCCGAGATCGGCGTGCACAAGCCGGCCAAGGAGTACTTCGCCGCGGCCTGCGCCCTGGTCGAGACCCCGCCTGCGCGCTGCATGCTCGTGGACGACATCGACCGCATGATCCGCGGCGCCCGCGCGGCCGGCCTGTCCGCGTACCGCTACGCCCCCGGCGACGACCTGTCCTACCCGCGCCGCGCCTTCGGCCTGTAGCTCCCGGTCGGCTTGTAGCGCCGTTCACCTGGCCGGTGAACGGCGCTTCCGTCGACCCTGTTTCAGAGGTTCGCTTCGACCGCCTGGACCACGTCATCGGCCTTGGGCTGCGTCCGCGGCCCGAACCGCGCCGCCACCGTGCCGTCGCCCGCCACGAGGAACTTCTCGAAGTTCCACCGGATGTCCCCGGTGTGCCCTTCCTCGTCGGCGACGGGCGTCAGCAGCTGGTACAGCGGGTGCCGCCCGTCCCCGTTGACCTCCACCTTCTCGGTCATCGGGAACGTCACGCCATAGGTGGTGCTGCAGAACTCGGCGATCTCCTCAGAGGTCCCCGGCTCCTGCCCGCCGAACTGGTTGCACGGCACCCCGAGCACGGAGAACCCGCGCCCCTCGTACTCCTTGTGCAGCTCCTCCAGCTCGCTGTACTGGGGCGTCAGCCCGCATCGCGAGGCCACGTTGACGACCAGCACGGGGCGGCCGCGGAACTGCCCCAGGTCGAGCGGCTTGCCCTGCAGGTCGGCGATCTCGACGTCGTAAAAGCTCATGCCCGCGATCGTATGCCCGCCTCGTGTTCGGCCCGGTAGCGCGCAGTCCGCACGCCTTGCACGGGCAACGGGCGGCGCGCCCGCGCGGGCGGCCTAAGGTGAGGCGTGACCGGTCACCAACTCGCCGTCGGCGCCGTGCTGCGCCGCGGCAAGGACGTCCTGCTGATCAGCGACCCACCGGACTGGGCCCTGCCCGGCGGCGCCGTGGAGCCCGGCGAGCCCCTCCTGGCCAAGGTCACCCACGAGGCCGGCTTCTCATCGGTACTCCCGGAGCGCCTCCTGTGGGTCGCCCGCTACCCGGCCGGCGGCGTCCAGTACGAGATGCTCGGCTTCGAAGTGACCGGCGTCGGCCGGCACGACGGCTCGGGCGCGTGGGTCCCCCTGCCGGAGGCCGTGGACCGCCTCGGCCAGATGTGGTTCGCCCCGATCCGCGACCCGGCTGTGTCATATCTCACCGGCCGCGCTCGGGTGGCGACCCTCTGGACGTGGACAGACCTCAACGAGCCGCCCGAAACCCACCCTCGGGTCAGCTGAGCTTGAGGGACGCGACCTCGCCGAGCGTCTTGTCCGGCCGGGTCCCCTCGATCGCCACATGCGCCGCCCGCGCCTCCAGCAGGAGCAGCCCCACGGCATTGCCGAAGTACGGGCCGGCGGTCTTGCGCCACCGAACGACCGGCTTGCGCAGACCCAGCGCCCGCGCGACCGAGCGCATCATCCGCGCCGCCGGCGGGTTCCAGCCGAACTTCATCGCGGGCCGGATGAGCTTCGGCATGTCGTTGTGCACGGGGGAGCAGGTGAGCTGGTGCACGGCGCTGATCACCTCGGGGCCGAGGTCGGCGCGGGCGGCGTACGAGTGGTGAACATCACCCGACAGGACGCTGATCGTCGCCGGGGCGGGTGAGACGCCGCCCTGGCCGGCGCCGACCTGGGCCAGCAGGGCGCTCAGCGCGTCGAAGGAGCGGCCGAACGCCGCCCAGTGCTCCAGGTCCACCGCCTGGCGCAGCTTCTCGCCGAAGCGGCCCACCCAGCCGCGCGGGGACTCGGCGAGGCGCTCGGTCGCGGCCTCCAGGTGGTGGATGGCGGGCGGCAGCAGCCACGGCAGGGAGGAACCGATCAGCAGGTGGTCGTAGTCGCCCGGCAGCTGCTTGGCGAACCACGCCCACTCGCTGTCCGGCAGCATCGCCCGCTTGCCCTGATCGAGCTCCCGTGCGGCGCGGTTGTCCAGGACCACGAGGCGGGTGCGGTCGATGTCGACGGTGTAGCTCCAGCGGTACGACGCGCGGTCGCGGTCGGCCCGGGAGCCGAAGGCGTCGAGGACCTCGGTCGCATCGCCGGCGGAGGCGACCGCCGCGTAGATCGGGCACTCGGCCAGAACGCCCGGGGCGAGGTTGCCCATGTGCTGGTACACCCAGTAGGACGACAGCCCCGCCTGGATGCGCTGGTCCCACCAGGACAGCCTGGCCATCTGCTCGCGCCAGCGCTGCGAGGTGTTCCAGTCGTCGATGATCTCGTGGTCGTCGAAGATCATGACGCTCGGGACGGTGGACAGCAGCCAGCGGATCTCCGGGTCGCCCCACGAGTCCAGGTACAGCTTCGTGTACTCGTGGAAGTCGACCACCTGCGTCGTCGGCGCGTCCGCGCGGCGCTGACGACGGCGCCGGCGCAGCCAGCGCTGGATCTTCTCGGGAGTCTCGTCGGCATACACCTGATCGCCCAGCAGCACCATCAGGTCGGGCCATTCGGTCGGCGCGTCCGAACGGATGGAGGCACTCAGCCGCCCGGCGTAGGCGTCGAGCGCGTCCGGCGGGTACCGCGTGACGCTGAGCGGGCTCGCCTCGCGGCACGAGCCGAACACGAGCCGGACCGGCGCCCCCGCGCGGCGGGTCCGGATGGCCGGTGGCGGGAACGGGTCGTCCGGGCGCGGCCAGACCTCGACGCCGTCGATCTTCAGCCGGTACGGCGTGACGGCGTCCTCCGGCAGCCCGGAGACCACGACGAGGGCGTAGTGGTGGCCGTGGACGCTGAACGTCCGGGCGGCACCGCCCCCGGGCGCGGCGTCCACCTCGACCGTCGCCGGGCGCGCCGTCTCCACCCAGATCGTCGCCTGGTCGCCCTCGATCCGGCGCAGGACCGGACCGAGCATGAGCGGCCCCCGGTCGGTGTCCAGTTCGGTGTCGGACATGAGGATGCGACCTCCCGAGGGTGGTGCGGCGGGTGTGACCAGTGCAACCCGAATGATCCTGCCCGGCCCGCTTCGGCGCCACTGCAGGCCGTTCGGCGCCGCGTCTGGGAGGATTCCAGTCATGGAGTCGTACATCGTCTTCGGCCTGGTGCTGCTCGTCGTGGTGATCGGGGCCACCCTGGCGCTAGTCGCGCCCCGTTTCCGCAAGCCACCGACACTCCCGCCCGCGCCGCCGGAGGCGCCGGCGAAGCCCGAGCCGACCACGCAGGCGGCCCCGCCGGTCATCGAGAAGCCCGCCGAGGCGCCCGCGCCGACCGTCGAGGAGGCGCCCGCCCCACCGGCGCCGCCGGTGGTCGAGGCGCCCGCGCCCGCCCCGGCCCCTGCGCCCGCCCCCGCGCCCGCTCCGGCGCCCGCTCCGGCGATCGAGACGCCCGCGCCGACCGCCGGCCGCCTGGTGCGCCTCCGCACGCGGCTGTCGCGCTCCCAGAACGTGTTCGGCAAGGGCCTGCTGGCGCTGCTGTCGCGCGACAAGCTCGACGACGACACCTGGGACGAGATCGAGGAGACCCTGATCGGCGCCGACGTCGGCGTACAGGCGACCACCGAGATCGTCGCCAAGCTGCGCGAACGGGCCCGAATCCACGGCACCGCCACCGGGACCGAGCTGCGCAACATGCTCGCCGCCGAGCTGGTCGCCGCCCTCGACCCGGACCGCGACCGCTCCCTGGCCGCCACGCCGCGCAACGGCCGCCCGGCGGTGCTGCTCGTCGTCGGGGTCAACGGCGCGGGCAAGACCACCACGTGCGGCAAGATCGCCCGGGTGCTGGTGGCCGACGGCCACACCGTGATGCTCGGCGCCGCCGACACCTTCCGCGCGGCCGCGGCCGAGCAGCTGGCGACGTGGGCCGGACGGGTCGGCGCCGACGTCGTGCGGGGCCCGGAAGGGGCCGATCCGGCGTCGGTGGCGTTCGACGCTGTGAAACGGGGTATTGATGCCGGTGTGGACACGGTCCTGATCGACACCGCCGGACGGCTGCAGAACAAGGTCGGCCTGATGGACGAGCTCAGCAAGGTCAAGCGGGTGGTGGAGAAGCACGGGCCGGTCGACGAGACCCTGCTGATCCTCGACGCCACGACCGGGCAGAACGGGCTGGAGCAGGCGCGCGTGTTCACCGAGGTGGTGGACGTCACGGGCGTGGTGCTGACCAAGCTCGACGGCACCGCCAAGGGCGGCATCGTCATCGCGGTTCAGCGCAAACTGGGCATTCCGGTGAAGCTCGTCGGCCTCGGCGAGGGCCCCGACGACCTCGCTCCGTTCGATGCCCGACAGTTCGTCGACGCCCTCGTTGGCGCGGACGCGTAACCTCGGACGGTACCTTGGGACGGTAAGGCCCGGTCGCGCTCTCCCGGCGGCCACCAACAGCACGACAGCACGGTTCCCCCCGTCAGGTCAGCGAAGGACGATCACGTGACGCAGCAGGAGATCCCGCTCCATGGCGGGAACACCTCCGTCGTGGTGCGCTCGGGCGACACGGTGCGCCGCAATGCGGGCCCCTGGACGCCCGCTGTGCATGCGTTGCTGCGCCACCTCGAGTACGTCGGGTTCACCGGCGCGCCGCGCGCGTACGGTATCGACGAGCGCGGCCGCGAGGTACTGCAATATCTCGAAGGCGAGTGCGGTGAGTATCCGTTGGCGCCGCACTGGGTGACCGACGAGGCGATGGTCACCGTCGCGACCATGCTGCGGATGTTCCACGACGCCCAGGCCGGCTTCCGGCCCCCGCCCAACGCGGTGTGGCGCTCGTTCGGCCCGCCGCCGCCGGACACCGAGGTGATCTGCCACCACGACGCGGCGCCGCACAACGTCATCTGGCGCCCGGACGGGACCCTGTCGCTGATCGACTTCGACCTGGCGTCGCCGGGCGCGCGGATCTACGACGTGGCGTACGCGGCGTGGACGTGGGTCCCGCTGTTCTCCGACCGCGACTCGTACACATTGGGCTGGAAACGCCCGAACCGCCCGCGCCGGCTGCGCATGTTCGCCGACGCGTACGGGCTGACGCCGCGCGACCGGCACCGCCTCGTGCGCGTGATCCGCAAGCGCATCGTCGATCACATCGAGGGCATCCGGCGCATGGCGGCGGCCGGCGACCCCGCCTTCGTGCGAATCGTGCACAAGGGACATCTGCGGCGTCCCGTGCGTGACCTGCGTCTGATCGATTACGAGCGACACACGCTGGAATATGCGCTGCGGTAGTCGTTTTCCGATGTGTGAACGTTTCTTCACACGCTGGAAACATGACGTGACGCAGTAGAAACCGCGCAGCGCCGGTGCGTGAAACGTGGGCCCGGGAAGCTCTCGCGCAACCGGCTGGAGGGCGACGCTGCCTCGAAGGTCGGGAGGGAGGATCTCGACCACCAGGAGGCCCGCGTGCCTGAAGTGACTATCAATACCGGCCACACCGCGTGGCTTCTCGTATCGACCGCGCTCGTGCTGCTCATGACGCCCGGCCTGGCCATTTTCTACGGTGGCCTGAACCGCTCCAAGGGCGTCCTGAACATGATGATGATGAGCTTCTCGACGATCGGGCTCGTCAGCATCCTGTGGTTGTTCTACGGCTTCAGCGCGTCGTTCGGTACCGACAGCGCGGGCGGCCTGTTCGGCGACCTCGGCCAGTACTTCGGCAGCAAGACCTACATCGACCAGATGTGGGGCGCGACCACGGACAACGCCAGCGGCATCGGCATCCCGACGTACGTCTTCATGGTCTTCCAGATGACGTTCGCCGTGATCACCGTCGCGCTGATCAGCGGCGCCATCTCCGACCGGGCGAAGTTCGGCGGCTGGCTGCTGTTCGCGTTCGGCTGGGCCACGCTCGTGTACTTCCCGGTCGCCCACAACGTGTGGGGCGGCGGCTGGATCTTCCAGCACCTGCACCCGCTCGACTTCGCCGGTGGTACCGCCGTGCACATCAACGCCGGTGCGGCCGCGCTCGGCGTCGCGCTGGTCCTCGGCAAGCGCGTCGGCTGGCCGCGGGAGGCCATGAAGCCGCACAACGTGCCCTTCGTCGCCATCGGCGCCGGCCTGCTGTGGTTCGGCTGGTTCGGCTTCAACGCCGGCTCGGAGCTGACCGTCGACGGCGTCACCGGCCTGGCCTTCGTCAACACCCAGGTCGCCACCGCCGCCGCCGTCCTCGGCTGGGTCATCGTCGAGTGGATCCGCGACCGCAAGCCCACCCTCGTCGGCGCCTCCTCGGGCGCGGTCGCGGGCCTCGTCGCCATCACCCCCGCGTGTGGCTTCATCGACTCTTGGGCGGCCGTGCTGCTCGGCCTCGTCGCCGGCATCGTCTGCGCCCTCGCGGTCAGCCTGAAGTACCGCTTCGGCTTCGACGACTCGCTCGACGTGGTCGGCGTGCACTTCGTCGGCGGGTGGATCGGCTCCCTGTGGCTGGGCTTCTTCGCCAACGACAAGCTCAACTCGGCCATCACCGGTGCTCTTGGCGCCAAGAGCGGCCTGTTCATGGGCGGCGGCGCGGGCCAGCTGGGCGCGCAGGCCGGCGCGAGCGCTATCGTCACGGTCTACTCGTTCGCCGTCGCCTTCGTGCTCGCCTTCATCATCGAGAAGACGGTCGGCTTCCGGGTCAGCACCGAGGCCGAGGTCGAGGGCATCGACATCGCGGAGCACGCGGAGAGCGCCTACGACATGACCCCGGGCACCAGCAGCGCGGGCGGTGCCTTCGCCCTCGCGGGCGTCGGAACGAGCAAGTCCCCCGCGCCGGCGGCGGAAGCCCCGGCGTCGGAAACGGTAGCCGGATAGCGTCGAGGAATGTCGGAGGGAATGGGCATGAAGCTGGTGACCGCGGTCATCAAGCCGTATCAGCTCGACGCGGTGAAGGAGGCGCTCCACGCGCTCGGCGTGGCCGGCCTCACCGTGAGCGAGGTCCAGGGATACGGCCGTCAGAAGGGCCACACCGAGGTGTACCGCGGTGCGGAGTACACGGTGGAGTTCGTGCCGAAGATCCGGGTCGAGATCGTCACCGACGAGCTCGACTTCGAGAAGGTCGTCGACGCCATCGTCACCGCCGCCCGCACCGGCAAGATCGGTGATGGCAAGGTGTGGGTCACGTCCGTCGACGAGGTCGTTCGGGTCCGCACCGGCGAGCGCGGGCTCGACGCGCTCTAAGCCGCCACTGATCTCTATCCTCACTCACATGACACAACCGTCGGCGCCCGCTCCGGTCCTTTCCACCGGGGCGGGCGCCGACGCGCGTGCTGAGCGCTCGGCCGCGATCGACGAATGGCTCTCGAAGATTTTTTCCGAAGCCGGCGGTGGTACCTCAGGATCCGCCCTCGTCGCCGTAGGCGGCCTCGGACGGCGCGAGTGCGCACCCCGCAGCGACCTCGACCTGGTCCTGCTCCACGACGGCGGCGCGGGCGCGCAGGCGGCGGCCGACGAGCTCGGCAGCCGGATCTGGTACCAGGTCTGGGACGCCAAGTTCGCCCTCGACCACTCCACGCGCAGCCCCGAGCAGGCGCTCGCGCTGGCCCGCGAGGACCTCAAGGTCGCCCTCGGCCTGCTCGACGCCCGCCTCATTGCCGGAGACGAGGCCCTCCTGGCCCGCCTGCACGCCGACGCCGTCGCACAGTGGCGCCGCGAGGCGCGGCACCTCCTGCCCGGCCTGCGCACCCTGACCACGCAGCGCTGGAACGCACACGGCGAGCTCGCGTTCCTGCTCGAGGGCGACGTCAAGGAGTCCCGCGGCGGCCTGCGCGACTTCGGCGTCCTGCGCGGCATCGGCTTCGCCGGCGTCGCCGACGGCCCCCGCCCCGCCGTCCGCGGCGCCCACCGCACCCTGCTCGACGTCCGCGACGCCCTGCACGCCGTGCGCGGCCGCCGCGTCGACCGCCTCCTCGCGCAGGACCGCGACGAGGTCGCCGAGCTGCTCGACCTCGGCGACCGCGACGACGTGCTGCGCCGCATCGCCGAGGCCGCCCGCACCATCGCCTACGCCAGCGACGACGCCTGGCGCGCCGTCGACCGCTGGTCGGCCCCCAGCAGCCGCGGCCACGAGGAGCGCCGCCCCCTGGCCCGCGACGTCGTCGAGCAGCGCGGCGAGGTGGTGCTCGCCCGCGCCGCCGTCACCCCGCGCCCGGATCCCGCCCTCCCGCTGCGCGTGGCCGCGGCCGCCGCCCGCGCCGACCTGCCGATCGCACACGCGACCCTCGAGTGGCTCGGCGGCTTCGCCGGCCCGATGCCCCGCCCGTGGCCCGCCCCCGCGCGCGACGCCCTGCTGACCCTGCTCGGCAGCGGCCCGTCGATGATCTCCGTCTGGGAGGCGTGCGACCGGTACGGCCTGGTCGTCAACTGGCTGCCCGAATGGGCGCGGGTGCGCAGCCTGCCCCAGCACAACCCCGTGCACCTCTACACGGTCGACCGCCACCTGGTCGAGACGGCCCGCCAGGCCGCCCGCCTCACACGCGACGTCGACCGCCCCGACCTGCTCGTGCTCTGCGGCCTGCTGCACGACATCGGCAAGGGCCTCCCGGGCGACCACAGCATCGTCGGCGCCCCGATCGCCGCCGCCGCGGCTGAGCGCCTGGGCCTCAGCCCCACCGACGTCGCACAGGTCGAGAAGGTCGTCCGCCTGCACCTGCTCCTGCCCGACACGGCCACCCGCCGCGACCTGTCCGACCCGCAGACCATCGCCACCGTGGCCGGCGCCGTCGGCGACCCCTCCACCCTTTCCTTGCTGCACGCCCTGGCCCGCGCGGACGCGGCCGCCACCGGCCCCGCCGCCTGGTCGGAGTGGAAGGGCCGGCTCATCGCCGAACTCGTCCACCACGTCGAACGCGCCCTGGACACCGGCGTGGTCGCGGCGCCGCCGTCGCCGGCCGCCGAGCTCCCGGTCCCGTCGCGCCTTCCATCGGTACACCTGGACATCGACTCGGTCGCCGTCACCGCCAACGACCGCCGTGGCCTCCTGGCGGCCGTGGCCGGCTGCCTGTCGCTGCACCGCCTCGACGTCGTGACCGCGGACACCGTCACCGTGGACGGCCTGGCCCGCATGGTCTGCGCCGTCCAGCCCCGCTACGGCGGCGACATCGACCGCGAGGCCGTCGTCTCCGACCTGCGCCGCGCCGTCACCGGCGACCTCCCGGTGGCCGAGCGCCTGGCCGCCCGCGAACGCTCGACCCGCCGCAGCACCACCGCGCCCCCGCGCGTCGTGTGGCAGCCCCCGTCGGCCGCGACGGACGCCACGGTCCTGGAGCTGCGCGCCACGGACACTCCCGGCCTGCTCTTCCGGGTGGCGAGCGCACTCGGCGACGTCGGCGCCGACGTACGCTCGGCCCGCATCTCCACCCTCGGCGGCGAGGTGGTCGACGCCTTCTACCTGGCTGGGACCTGGGACACGGACGCCCGCGTCCGCGTGGAGGCCGCGGTTCTCCGGGCCGCCGCCCCGTCCTGAGGCCGCTGCGCGCGTGGCGTGGGCACGAGCCCTCGATAGCTCCGTCCGGCCCACTTCCGCGCCTGGGTCCGTGCCCTGTCCACGGCCGCCCGCGCCCCCGGCCGCCCGCGCCCGCGCCTGGGTCCGCGCCCGGCTCGCGCCGCGTCCGGTCCGCGCCGCATTCATGACGGGCGCTTGTCTCCGCTCGGCGCTCGCAGCGGGGAGGAGCGCCACATCTCCCGAGTTAGGGAGTAATTTGGACGAATCGGTCACAAATATCGCCGCTCGGAAGCGTGAGAAGGCCAGGTTGCCGCGTTGCGGAGGTCGTCACGCGCGGTTGCGCGGCGCTGCGGGCCGCGACGGGGTGTCCGCGGTCGCGTACCCTTCAAGGGACTCCTACACCCGAGGACGGATCCGTCGTGTTTGACACCCTGAGTGACCGGCTTTCCGGCATCTTCTCGAAGCTGCGGAGCAAGGGGCGGCTCACCGACGCCGACGTCGACGCCACCGCGCGCGAGATTCGGCTCGCGCTGCTCGAGGCCGACGTTGCGCTGCCCGTGGTCAAGGCGTTCATCGCCCGGCTCAAGGAGCGGGCGCGGGGCGTGGAGGTGTCGCAGGCGCTCAACCCGGCCCAACAGGTCATCAAGATCGTCCACGAGGAGCTCGTCGCGACGCTCGGTGGCGAGGCGCGGCGGCTGCAGTTCGCCAAGAACCCGCCGACCGTGATCATGCTCGCCGGTCTGCAGGGTTCCGGTAAGACGACGCTCGCCGGCAAGCTCGCCCGGTGGCTCAAGGGCCAGGGCCACCAGCCGCTGCTCGTCGCCGCCGACCTCCAGCGGCCCAACGCCGTCAACCAGCTGCAGGTGCTGGGCGGCCGGGCCGGCGTCGAGGTGTACGCGCCCGAGCTCGGCAACGGCGTCGGCAACCCCGTCCAGGTCGCCCGCGACTCGATCGAGCACGCCAAGCGCCAGATGCGCGACATCGTGATCGTCGACACCGCCGGCCGCCTCGGTATCGACGCCGAGATGATGCAGCAGGCCGCCGACATCCGCGACGCGGTCGACCCCGACGAGGTCCTGTTCGTCATCGACGCCATGGTCGGCCAGGACGCGGTCACCACCGCCGAGGCATTCCGCGACGGCGTCGGCATCTCCGGCGTGGTGCTGTCCAAGCTCGACGGCGACGCGCGCGGTGGCGCGGCGCTCTCCGTCCGCCACGTCACCGGCCAGCCGATCATGTTCGCGTCCACCGGCGAGAAGCTCGAGGACTTCGACGTCTTCCACCCCGACCGGATGGCCTCGCGCATCCTCGGCATGGGCGACGTGCTCACCCTCATCGAGCAGGCCGAGCAGGCCTTCGCCGACGACGAGAAGGAGCGGATGGCCGCCAAGCTCATGGGCGGCCAGGACTTCACGCTCGAGGACTTCCTCGAGCAGCTGCAGGCCGTGCGCCGCATGGGCCCCATCGCCAACGTGCTGGCCATGATGCCGGGCATGAACCAGATGAAGGACCAGCTCGCCGAGATCGACGACAAGCATTTCGACCGGGTCACCGCGATCATCCGCTCCATGACCCCGAAGGAGCGCTCCAACCCGAAGATCCTCAACGCGTCGCGCCGCGTGCGCATCGCCAACGGCTCGGGCGTGTCGGTCACCGACGTCAACCAGCTGCTGACCCGCTTCGCCGACGCGCAGAAGATGATGAAGCAGATGGGCGGCATGATGGGCCTGCCCGGCGGCCGCCGCAAGGCGACCAAGTCGCCGAAGAACAAGCGCAAGGGCACCAAGAGCGGCAACACCGGCGGCATGCGCCAGCCGCGCCTCGGCGGCGGCATGCCCCAGCTCCCGCCCGGCCTGGACCCGGCCTCGATGGACCCGAACGCGGCCGGCATGCCGCCCGGGTTCCGCCTGCCGAAGCTCGACTTCTCGAAGCTGCAGAAGCGTGACAAGGACGCCTGAGCCGCTCGCCGTGCCCGCGCCGAATCCCGAGTCCGCCGCACAGCGCGGCCCCGCGCTGCATGTGCGGGGGACGCTGCTGCCGTCCGGTGAGCGGCGCGACCTGTGGCTGGTCGGCGACCGAGTCACGTTCGAGCCGGTCGCGGGCGCACTGACCGTCGCCGACGACGGCTACGTCCTGCCCGGCCTCGTCGACGCGCACTGCCACCTCGGCATCCAGTCCGGCGGCCGGCCCTCCGACGACGTCGACCAGGCCCGGTCGCTGGCCGTCGTCGACCGCGACGCCGGGGTGCTGGCCATCCGCGACGCGGGCTCGCCCATCCCGTACCCGTCACTGGACGACGACCCCGAGATGCCCCGGCTCGTGCGTGCGGGCCGGCACGTGGCGCCCCCGAAGCGGTACCTGCGCGACATCGGCGTCGAGGTCGGCGAGGCCGACCTGCCCGGCGAGATGGCCCGCCAGGCGGCTCGTGGCAACGGCTGGGTCAAGCTCGTCGGCGACTGGATCGACCGCGGCAGCGGCGACCTGGCCCCCGCGTGGGACGTCACCGCGATGGCGGGCGCGGTCGCGGCGGCGCACGCCGCCGGCGCCCGGGTGGCGGTGCACGTCTTCGCCGAGGAGTCCGTGGCCGCGCTCGTCCGCGCGGGCGTGGACTCCGTCGAGCACGGCACCGGCCTCGCCGAGGACGACATCGAGGAGATGGCCCGCCGCGGCACCGCCCTGGTCCCGACGATGATCAACATCGCGACGTTCGGCGGCATCGCGGCGCAGGCCGAGGACAAGTTCCCCCTGTACGCCAGGCACATGCTCGCCCTCCGAGACCGCTTCCCCTCCGTGGTCCGTGCGGCGCACGAGGCCGGCGTGCCGATCTACGTCGGCAGCGATGCGGGCGGAGGCATCGACCACGGCCTGGCCGCCGAGGAGATGCTCCTGCTGCACCGCGAGGCGGGCCTGTCCGCCGAGACCGTGCTGCGAGCCGGCTCCTGGGGCGCCCGCGAGTGGCTGGGCTTCCCTGGCCTCGTCGAGGGCGGCCTGGCCGACCTGGTCGTCTACGCCGAGGACCCTCGCACCGACCTCACCACGCTGCTCCGCCCGCGCCGCATCGTGCTGCGCGGCCGCGTGATCCGCTGACCCACCCGCACCGCCTCCGCGCGGCAAAGCCGCCCGCCCCGCCCCCGCGCCTGCACTCCCGCCCGTGGGCGCCCGAAGTGCCGCACCCGCGCCCTAAACAGCCGCACCTGCGCGCGAAGTGCCGCCCTCGCGCGCGAAGTGCCGCCCCCGCGCCGGGAGTGCCGCCCCCACGCGCGCGAAGTGCCGCCCCCACGCGCGAAAGTGCCGTCCCGCGCGCGGAAGTGCCAGGTCCGCGCGCGAAATGCCGGGTCCACGAGCGAAGAGCCAGGTCCGCGCTCGGAGTGACGCGTCCGCGCGGCGGCCCGTGGGCGGCGATGGACCACAAGGCGAGGCCGTTGTCACACGGCGCCCGGGTCGATGGTCGTCGAGGCGCGGGCGCGCGCCGAATACAATCGCTAACGTGCCGCTGCGTCCCGGAAGACCGGTCCTGCACCGGCATTTCGCCCGTGACACGCTGGTCTGGGCGCCGTTGACCCGAGTCGTCTCCGACGACGAGCAGGGCACGCGGCTGTGGCTCGCCACGGGAAGTCCGCTGATCCGCCAGGTGACCGAGGACGGCCAGGGGCCGCGGGACATGCCGTTCGGCGAGTGGATCGAGACGCCGAAGAAGATCATCCAGGATGTGTACCGCGGGCCGAGCACGTTGAAGTTTCATCCGCGCTCGGCCGCGTATTCGGTGTGGTGGCTCTTCGACCCGCAGCACAACTTCCGCGCGTGGTACGTCAACCTCGAGGAGCCCGGCGTCGCGTGGGACGACGGCGCGGTCGCGGGGATCGACCTGACCGACCAGGACCTGGACATCTGGGTGTGGCCGGACCGGCGCTGGGGTTGGAAGGACGAGGACGAGCTCGAGGAGCGCCTGGCGTACCCGGACGCGTACTGGGTGAGTGACCCCGACGCGGTCTGGGCGCAAGGGCGCAAGATCGTCCCGGCCATCGAGGCGGGCGTGTGGCCGTTCGACGGCACCTGGACCGACTTCCGGCCGCCGGCCGGCTGGACCATCCCGGAGCCCGTGACCGCGGGCTGGGACCGACCGAGGGAGCGCGGTTGAGCGTCGTGTTCACGCCAGGCCAGGTGGTCGTGCACCGCAACGTGCGGCGAGGGCGGATCGGCTGGGTCCGGCCCGCGCGCGTGGTGTCCGACGACGAGCGCGGGCTGCTGTTGTGGATCGCCCGCAACACGCCCGTGGTGAACGAGGTGTCCGGCGACGGGCGGGGGATGCGCACGATGCCCTTCGCCGAGTACGTCACCCTCGGCACCGCGCTCAGGCACGGCACCTGGAACGGGCCGGGCGTGCTGAAGCTGCACCGTCCCGGCGACCCCGCGCACTCTGTGTGGTGGTTCCGCAGCGACGCCGACGCGTTCACCGGGTGGTACGTCAACCTGGAACGCCCGGCGATCCGCTGGAGCGACCCGGACGGCGCCTCCGGCGTCGACGTGACCGACGAGGACCTCGACATCCTCGTCGCGCCCGACCGCAGCTGGCAGTGGAAGGACGAGGAGGAGTTCCTCGAGCGCCTCGCCATCCCCGAGCACTACTGGGTCGATGACGAGGCGGCGGTACGCGAGGAGGGCCTCCGCGTCGTCAAGGAGATCGAGGCGGGTGGCTTCCCGTTCGACGGCACCTGGACGGACTTCGTGCCCCCGGCCGGGTGGGAGATCCCGGGCCTGCCGGCCGGGTGGGACCGCCCGCCCCTGCGCTGAGCGCGAGGCGGCGGGCAACACGCGGGAGCCGGCGGCGAGGTACCGGCAAAGGACCCGGCGAGGCGGCGCATGTCACCGGCTGAGCCGGCCGCGAGCGGTGCGGGCAGGTGGCAGGGGCGGTTTTTGCGCACGGTAGTGGGTCTGGCACAATGGTCTGCTGGTATCCGGTGCGTGTCCGAGCCCTCTAACCCGGCGTCGCGCCAGTCCAACAGAGCAGCCGACGGCACCATCCCCACGGTGTCCGGGCGGTCGCTCGGCTTCCAACAGATCCAGGAGCGAGCAACCAAGTGGCCGTCAAGATCCGGCTCCTGCGGATGGGCAAGATCCGCAACCCGCAGTACCGCATCGTCATCGCCGACTCGCGCACCAAGCGCGACGGTCGGGCGATCGAATTCGTCGGGCTGTACCACCCGAAGGAGGAGCCCTCGCGCATCGAGGTCAACTCCGACCGCGTCCAGCACTGGCTCTCCGTCGGCGCGCAGCCGAGCGAGGCCGTGCGGGCCATCCTGTCGAAGACCGGCGACTGGCAGAAGTTCAAGGGCCTGCCCGCCCCGGCCGAGCCGCTGAAGGTGGCCGCGGCGGCGCCCGACCGTCGCGCGACCTACGAGGCGGAGGCCCAGGCCGCCGCCGGCCTGGCCGACGCGCCGAAGGCGAAGAAGGCCGCCGAACCGAAGAAGAAGGCCGAGGCCGAGGCTCCGGCCGCGCAGGCGGAGGAGCAGTCCGGTGCCGGCGCCGGCGCGGAGGCCTGACGTGCTGCGCCCGGCGCTGGAGCACCTGGTCAAGGGCATCGTCGACAACCCTGACGACGTCCGCGTGCGCATGGTCGACTCCCGTCGCGGTCAGCGGCTGGAGGTCCGGGTCAACCCGGACGACCTCGGCACGGTGATCGGGCGTGGTGGCCGCACGGCCAAGGCGCTGCGGCAGGTCATCACGTCGATCGGCGGCCGTGGCGTGCGTGTCGAGATCGTCGACGCGTACTGACCGCATGCTGCTCGTCGTCGGCCAGGTGATCCGCGCGCACGGCGTCCGGGGCGAGGTCGTCGTGGACGTGCGCACGGATGCGCCGGCAGAACGTTTCGCCGTCGGGTCGGTCCTCGAGACCGACTCGACGGCGGTCCGGCATCTGCAGACGGTGCCCCCGGGCGCCTGGAAGCCCCCGCCGACCCTCACCATCGAGTCGGTACGCCCACATCAGGGCCGTCTCCTCATCGTTTTCGATGGCATCTACGAGCGCAACCTCGCCGAGGACATGCGCGGCGTCCTGCTGTGCGTGGACAGCGCCACGATCCCGGCCAGCGACGACCCCGACGAGTTCAACGACCACGAGCTGGTCGGCCTCGACGTCGTCGACGCCGCGGGGGAGCGCGTGGGTGAACTGCTGCGCATCGACCACGCGCCCGCGCACGACCTGCTGGTCGTCCGCCTGCTGGACGGTCGCACCGGCCTGGTCCCGTTCGTCCGCGAGATCGTGCCCGAGGTCGACGTGCCAGGGCGCCGCATCGTGATCACCCCGCCGGAAGGCCTGTTCGACCTATGAGGGTCGACGTCGTCACGATCTTTCCCGAGTACCTCGCGCCGCTGGACCTGTCGCTGATCGGCAAGGCGCGCGCGAGCGGCACGCTCCAGCTGGCCGTGCACGACCTGCGCCGCTGGACCCACGACGTGCACCGCACCGTCGACGACACGCCGTACGGCGGCGGCCCAGGCATGGTCATGCGCCCCGAGCCGTGGGGCCAGGCCCTGGACGAGCTGGCCGGCCCGCAGACCCATCTGATCGTCCCCTCACCCGCCGGCGCGCCGTTCACCCAGGCGACCGCGCGCGCCCTGGCCGCCGAGGACCACCTGCTGTTCGCCTGCGGGCGGTACGAGGGCATCGACCAGCGGGTCTTCGACCACGCCGCCGCGCGGATGCGAGTGAGCGAGATCTCCCTCGGCGACTACGTGCTCTTCGGCGGCGAGGTCGCCGTGCTCGTGGTGCTCGAGGCGATCACCCGCCTGCTACCGGGCGTGCTGGGCAACGCCGACTCCCTCGTGGACGAGTCGCACGCAGACGGCCTGCTCGAGGCGCCCATGTACACGAAGCCGCCCAGCTGGCGCGGTCTCGACGTGCCGGAAATCCTGCGTTCGGGTGATCACGGCCGGATCGCCCGGTGGCGGCGTGAGCAGGCACTGCAGCGCACCGCGGAGCGGCGTCCGGACCTCATCGCGGCGCTGGAGGAACGCTCCCGCGGTACCGATCAAGGGGCCTGATTTCAGGTTCGACGCGTCGATGTGGCAAAGTAGTGAGGTTGCCGCGGGCAGATGTGCCGGGCACTCATGATCAAATGACCCTCGCGCGCCGCGGTATGCGGGCGTGCCTTGAGTGACGAGGAACAGCCGCGATGAACACGCTGGACGCGCTGGACGCACAGTCGCAGCGGACCGATATCCCGAGCTTCCGCGCCGGCGACACCATCAAGGTGCACGCCCGGGTTGTCGAGGGCAACCGGTCCCGGGTCCAGGTCTTCCAGGGCGTCGTGATCCGTCGCCAGGGCGCCGGCCTGCGGGAGACCTTCTCGGTTCGCAAGGTGAGCTTCGGTGTGGGTGTCGAGCGCACCTACCCGGTCAACAGCCCGGCTGTCGACCGGATCGAGGTCGTGACCCGCGGCGACGTGCGCCGCGCCAAGCTCTACTACCTCCGCGATCTCCGTGGCAAGAAGGCCAAGATCAAGGAGAAGCGCGAGACCAAGGTCAGCAGCTGACCTTGCGATTCGCCGGATCGTCGACAGGGAGGGGCGCGTTGCGTTCCCTCCCTGTGTCGTGTCCGGGACCGGGTCTTTCGGTCAGGCGGAGCCGGACTCCCCAAAGTGGTCTTGTGCCTCTAGGCTGACGCCGATGGCAAGCGACCCCTACGGCCGCGATGGTTACGACGATCGCGCCGACGACCCCCACCCACGCAACCGCCACCTCGACCAGGCGGGCGAGCAGCATGGGCAGCAACAACCCTTCGGCGGCGTCAGCTACCCGGGCCACGATTACTGGGCCACCACGGGCCGGCCGGACTCCGTCGAGGGGCAGCGAGCCTACGACGGCAGCTGGACGCGTGACGACCGCGACGCCCAAGGCGGTCGTGACGGCGCCTACGGCCGCGATACCGCCTCTGGCCACGACACCGCCCCCGGGCGCGACATCGTGCCCGGACGCGGCGGCTACGAGCGCGACGACCGGGGCGGCGGCGACTGGAACCGGCCCAGCCGGGCCTGGGACGACCCGTACGGCTCGCGACGGGGCCGCTGGGACCGCGACGAGCCGCCGATGGTGCGCGACCGCGCGTTCGAGGAGGACGGCGCCTACGACGAGCCCGGGTACGGTGACCGGCGCGATCGCGGCGAGCGGTACGAGCGCAGCTATGACCGCGGCGAGCGCTCCCTCGGGTCGGGGTCGGGCTCGGGGTCACGCGCGCGGGGGCGCGGCAGCTACGACGATGACGACTCCGTCTCGTCATGGCGCAGCAAGGTCCGCCGCAAGCGCAAGAACATGCCGCTGTGGCAGGAGTTGCCGCTGCTGCTGATCGTCGCCTTCTGCCTGGCCGTGCTCATCCGCACGTTCCTGGTGCAGGCGTTCTTCATCCCGTCGGGCTCCATGGAGGAGACCCTCCTCGTCGGCGACCGCGTCCTGGTCAACAAGGTGCTCTACGACGTGCGCGAGCCCGAGCGCGGCGAGGTCGTCGTCTTCACCGGTCCCGACACGTGGGCGCCCGAGAACCAGATCGACAAGGACGCCGGCTTCTTCGCTGAGCTCGGTCGTACCGTGGGCGATCTCGTGGGCTTCTCCCAACCCGGAGAGAAGGACTTCATCAAGCGGGTCATCGGCCTGCCCGGCGACACCGTCGCGTGCTGCGACGTGGACGGCCGGGTGACGGTCAACGGCTATCCGCTCGACGAGTCGTCGTACCTGTACGAGGACTCGCCGCTGGACGCCGCCCCGAACCCGAAACAGTGCACGGCGCGGCGTTTCGGCCCGGTGAAGGTCCAGCCCGGCCAGATGTTCGTGATGGGTGACCATCGCGGCGTCTCGCAGGACTCGCGCTGCCAGGGCCAGGTCCCGATCTCCAACGTGATCGGGCGCGCGTTCGTCATCCTGTGGCCGAGCAGCCGCTGGGGCTGGCTGTCGGTGCCCGACACCTTCAAGAACGTCCCGAAACCGGCGGCACTGGGGCCACCGGGCCCGGCCGTCACTCGTGCGCCGCTCGCGCCGTTGGTGCCGGACATCTTGGTTGCCCCGTTGGCGGTGTCTCTCACGCTTTCGACCCGTTCGGCGCGTCAGCGACGGTTGAGACGTCGGCGATGGTGACGAGCACGTACCCTTCAGGGCGTGATTGACGAGCAGACCAAAAAGCCCAGTACCTTCTGGCGTGAACTGCCGGTTTTGCTGGGCGTGGCGATCATCGTCGCCGTCGTGGTGCGGGCCTTCGTCCTCCAGACGTTCTTCATCCCGTCGGAATCGATGGAGAACACGCTGCTGATCAAGGACCGGGTGCTCGTCAACAAGCTGGTGTACGACTTCCGCTCCCCGCACCGTGGCGAGGTCATCGTCTTCCAGGCGCCGGACTCGTGGCGCAACGACCCGTCGGAAGAGGACTTCATCAAGCGGGTGATCGCCGTCGGCGGCGACCACGTCGTGTGCTGTGACGACAAGCAGCGCATCACCGTCAATGGCCAGCCGTTGGACGAGTCCTACATCTACGCCAGCCCCGACGGGCTGCAGGACCTGCCGAGCGAAGAGCAGTTCGACGTCACGGTGCCCAAGGACCGGCTGTGGGTGATGGGCGACCACCGGTCGAGATCGGGCGACTCGCGGTACAACTTCATCCGCACCAAGGATCCGAACCAGGCCACCATTGCCGATGACGCCGTCATCGGCCGCGCCTTCGTGGTCTTCTGGCCGTTCAACCGCGCGAAATGGCTCACCGTGCCGGACACCTTCGACAAGGTGCCGGATCCGACAACCAGGTGATGACGTCGTAGTCTCGTCGGTATGACGGAGGCTGCCGCAGAGATCGACCGCCGGGCGGCCCGGGTGCTGTTGCTCGACCCGTCCGGGCGCGTGCTGCTGCTGCGCGGATGCGATCCGGCCCGCCCCGAGCACCGCTACTGGTTCACCGTCGGCGGCGGTCTGGAGGCGGGCGAGTCGCTCGCCGACGCGGCCGTGCGCGAGGTGTACGAGGAGACGGGGCTGCGCATCACCGCCGACGACCTCGTCGGCCCGGTGCGCACCGACCGCGTCGAGTTCCCCTTCGACGGCCGGTGGTACTCGCAGGAGCAGTCGTTCTTCGTCGTGCGCGCGGACGCGTTCACCGCCGACCTGACGCACCTCGACGACTACGAGGTGACCAGCGTGGACTCCACGCGCTGGTGGTCGGCGGACGAGCTCGCCGCGACGGGGGAGCGTTTCTACCCCGGCGACCTCGCCGACCTGGTGCGGGAGGTGGGCTGAGCATGCTCGCGCCCCCGCGCACCGTCGTGCACCGCGCAGCGGGCCTCTGGGCCCTCGAGCGGGCACTGCAGCGGCGAGGCTTCGATCGGGTCGCCGGCGCCGACGAGGCGGGCCGTGGCGCCTGTGCGGGACCCCTCGTGGTCGCCGCCGTCATCCTGCCGCCCGGGCGCCGCGGCGAGATCGAGGAGCTCAACGACTCGAAGCTGCTGACCGCGGCCGCGCGGGAGCGCGTCTACGAGCAGGTGGTCAAGCGCGCGGAGGCGTGGAGCGCCGTGATCATCCCGCCCGGCGACATCGACCGCCGCGGCCTGCACGTGTGCAACCTGGCCGGCATGCGCCGCGCCCTCGCGGGCCTGTCGGTGCGCCCCGACTATGCGCTCACCGACGGCTTCAAGGTCGACGGCCTCGGCCTTCCCGGCCTCGCGGTGTGGAAGGGTGACCAGGTCGCGGCGTGCGTCGCGGCCGCGAGCGTGGTGGCGAAGGTCACGCGAGACCGCATCATGGAAGAGCTCCATGAGTCGTACCCCGAATACGGCTTCGACGAGCACAAAGGCTATTCGACTCCGGACCACGGCGCGGCCCTCGTCGCACACGGCCCGTGCCCCGAGCACCGTTTCTCGTACGCGAACGTGGCGGCGGTGGGGCGGCCGGGGCAAAGGCGCGGTAACGTCGGCGTGGCGCCCGGCGAGGCCGTACGGGTTCCGGCGCAAGTGGGCGACAATGTGGCTATGGAAGGCGGACCGCGATGAGCGCCGAAGATCTCGAGAAGTACGAAACCGAGATGGAGCTCCAGCTCTACCGGGAGTACCGCGACATCGTCCGTCAGTTCTCCTACGTGGTGGAGACCGAGCGCCGGTTCTATCTGGCCAACCAGGTCGACCTGCACGTGCGTAACTCGGACGGCGAGGTCTACTTCGAGGTCGTGATGCACGACGCCTGGGTCTGGGACATGTACCGGCCCGCCCGGTTCGTGAAGAACGTCCGGGTCATGACGTTCAAGGACGTCAACGTCGAGGAGCTCGAGAAGCCGGACATCTCGCTGCCCGACAACGCCTTCGGCGGCTGAGCCCGCCCCCGCGCCGCGCGGACCCGCCGAGAAATTTTCTAGCGACGCCGGGTCCGCGTCGGCCGGCCATAACGGTTGTACGCGTACCAGACGCCGCCCACGACGAGCGCCCCGACGACGATGTACAGCACCAGGCTCAGAAGCAGCTTGAGCAGCGCCCAGGCGAGCATCCCGACCACGATCAGGCCCACCACGACGAGTACGGCCTTCAATATGTTCATGCCGCTTGCCTCCCGTTTTGTCCGCCGCTTATAGCACTTTTCTCGGGCCGCCCGCGGGTTATCCACAAGCACCAGTTATCCACAGAATAGCCATGATCGGGTTTGCCGGGCGCGCCCGTTTGAGCCAGGCTGCCGGCCATGTTCAAGACGCTGGCCCGGGTCGGGCTGCTTGTCCTCGCCGCCACCGCCGTCGCCGCCGCAAGCTCTGTGGTGGCCGCTGTCAGCTCCGCGCTCGCCACCCCACCACCCAAGGAACCGCCGGCCCCGCCGCCCGCCCAGGAGTCCCCTGAGTCGGTCTACGAGCCGCCGCTGGACGGCCCCGTGACCGTCACGAGGGGCTTCGAGCCGCCGTCGGACCGCTACTCGGCCGGCCATCGCGGCGTCGACCTGGCCGGGGTGCCCGGTCAGCTCGTGCGCAGCGCCGGCCCCGGCAAGGTGATCTTCGCCGGGATGGTCGGCGGGCGGCCGGTGGTGAGCGTGGAGCATCCGGGCGGGGTGCGCACCACCTACGAGCCGGTCGACCCGGACGTTGTCCAAGGCCAAGCCGTTTCCACTGGTACACCGCTGGGCCGACTGAGACCCGGGCACCCCGGCTGTCCCGTCGCCGCCTGCCTGCACTGGGGGCTGCGCACCGACGAAGGGGTGTATCTCGACCCGCTCACCCTGATACGCCAGGCACGCGTGCGGTTGTTTCCGCTCGGCTAGCGGATCAGCAGCTTCGGCAGGCCTTCGGCGAGCCGCTGGTAGTCCTCGGGCCGGTTGTACACGTGCGCGGACAGCCGCAGGTAGCCGCGCCCGCGCCAGGCGGAGAGCCCGACCTCGGCGGCCAGCTCATCGGAGATCCGCCGGCGCAGCGCCGTCGCGGCCGCGGGATCGGCCGCCACGCCCGCGGGCAGCGGGATCAACGCCATCGGCAGCCCGGTCGCCGCCGGGACCTCAGCGCCGATCGCGTCCGCGACGACGCGCCGGCCGTGCTCGGCCAGCGCCGCGTTGTGCCTCCGCACGAGGGCGACGCCGAGCGAGCGCAGCACGAACAGCCCGGTCGGCGCGGCGAGCCACGACGTGTAGTCGTGCGAGCCGACCCACTCGAGGCTGTCCGGAAAGCTCGCCTCGACGTGCCACGACAGCACCAGAGGCCGGATCCGCTCCCGCCACGCGGGCGCGACCGACAGCAGCGCCGTGCCGCGCGGCGCGAACGCCCACTTGTGCAGGTTGCCGGTCCAGAAGTCCGCGCCCAGCTCGCCCACCGCCGGGTCCAGGTTGCCCGGCACGTGCGCGGCGTCGACGTGGATCGCGACCCGCTCGCCCCACCGTGCCCGCACCGCCTCGACGATGCCCTGGACCGGGAACACGCGCGCGGTGGCGGCCGTGATGTGGTCGACGATCACCAGCCGCGTCCGCGCGGTGATGGACTCCACCACCGCCGCCACGATCGTCGCGTCGTCCGCGACGAGCGGCACCCGCGCGACCCGATGGACCGCCCCCGTGCGCCGGCACGTGGCCGCCACGGCCAGGTCCACGGCCCCATAGCCGTGATCGGTCGTCACGATTTCGTCTTCGGTACCCAGGCCAAGGCTCCCGAGCACGATCGACGTGCCCGTCGTGGCGTTCTCGACCAGCGCCGTCCCGTCCGGATCCGCCCCGACGAACGCGGCGAGGTGCCGGCGCACGTGCGCGATCCGCTCCTCGAGCCCTACGGCGAAGAACCGGTGCGGGTTGGCGTCCATCTCCTCGCGGAGGCGCTGCTGGGCCCGTTGCACGGCAATCGGCACCATGCCGAACGCCCCGTGGTTCAGGTGCGCGACGGCTGCGTCGTGCGAGAACAGCAGCCGCGCGCCCGGGAGCGGCTCGGGTGCGGACACATCCACGATCTTAGGGCTCCTTGTGCGTGTGTGGCGGGGCTTGTCCCCACACCACCCCCGCCGACACCCGCTTCGTACGCTTCCGCGCGCGTTTCGGCTGGGCCTTTCCTCAGCGGTGCGGGCCCGCGCCTCGGCGCGGCTCGGCGCGCCTCGGCCCCGTTCTCGTGTCTGCGCCCTGTCGGCCTTAGCTGCGCCCGCGGCCCGTCGTTGCCCCGCGGCGGCACGCTTTCGGCTGTCCGCGCTCGTCTTCGCGTCCCGTTCCGTGCGGGTCCTGGCGTCCGTACGGGCCTGCCGTTCGTGCGGGCGTCGCGTTCGCTATGCGCGCGGGTGCGCCTGCTCGTACGCGCTACGCAGCCGCTCGATCGACACGTGGGTGTAGATCTGGGTGCTCGACAGCGAGGCGTGCCCGAGCATCTCCTGGACGGAGCGCAGGTCGGCGCCCCCTTCGAGCAGGTGCGTGGCGGCGGAGTGCCGCAGGTCGTGCGGCGAGGTGTGCGGCAGCCCGGCCGCCCGCGCGTATCCGTCGACGATCCGCCGCGCCGCGCCCGCCTGCAGCCGGCCTCCGCGCGTGCCGAGCAGCAGCGCCTGCCCGCTCTGGGCGTTCTCGAGCGCCGGTCGCCCGTGCCGCAGCCAGGCGGTCAGCGCCTGGTCGGCGGGCAGCCCGTACGGCACGGCCCGCTCCTTGTCGCCCTTGCCCACGACCCGCACGACGCGCCGCATCCGGTCCACGTCGCCGAGGTCGAGGCCGCAAAGCTCGCTGACGCGGATGCCCGTGCCGTACAGCAGCTCCAGCACCGCCCGGTCGCGCAGCCCGACCGCGTCCGGGCGTCCCGACGGCGAGGTCACCAGCGTCTCGGCCTGCTCGGCGCGCAGGACGGTCGGCAGGTCGCGGTGGGCCTTGGGGCTCGCCAGCCGCTGCCCGGGATCCGTTTCCAGGAGCCCTTCGCGTTTGGCCCAGGCGGTGAACGTCCGCGCGGAGGCGGCGTGCCGGGCGAGGCTCGTCCGCGCGTCGCCGGCCGCGCGCCTGCGCGCGAGCCACCCGCGCAGGATCGCCAGCGTCAGTTCTGCCGGCGCCTGCGCGCCTCCGGCCGCGGCGTGGTCCAGCAGCGATACGACATCGCCGACGTACGCGCGAACCGTGTGCACGGACCGGTTGCGCTCGGCCGCGAGGTGGCGGGCGAAGTCATCCACGGCGTCGCGCATGGCGGCGGGCAGCCGCTCGTGCATCTCGGCCGTGCCCGCGGCGCTCTCGGGCGCCCTGGCCCTGCCGGCGCCGGGGGCGGTCTTGGGCGTCCTGGGCGTGCGAGCGGCGGCCGGTCCGGCCTTGACCGGGCCGGTCGGCGCGGTCGCGTCGTGAGGCGGCTGCGGCGTCAACGGCGTTGCTGCTGCTCTTCGAGGAACCGTTCGATCAGGCCGCGCACCACGGCGGCCATCGTGAAGCTGTGCTCGGTGCACCAGGCGCGCAGCTCGGCGTGCCGCTCGGCCGGCAGGCGGAACGTGACGAGCTGGCTCTCCTCGCCCGCCGGCAGCGAGCCGCCCAGGGCGCCGTGACCGGACTCGGGCCCGAGATCCGGCACGCCCACGAGGTTGCGACCGCGCAGCGCGGCGCTCGCGAGCAACGCGCCCGGGCCCGCCGGGACGGTCCGGTTGAGCAGCCAGACGGTGATCTCTTGACGTTCTGCGGGCGGGAGCGTCTCGAGCAGCCCCACGAGCTTGTCGACAGGAGCGGTCATGCCCCCACGATAGCGCTCGCTATCCCGCTATCGGCATCGGTTGGCGCGATTGCAAGCACGCGGACGCCTTGAATCTCCTCGAGCAGGGCCGGCAGGGACCTGTCGATGACGGCGCCCGGCACGCTGACCACGAACTCGTCCCTGGCCACCGCGCCGTCGCGACTCAGCACGCGCATCTGGCGGATGTCGACGCCGAGGCGGCCGAGAAGGGTGGTCACCTGCCCGAGCGAGCCGGGCCGGTCGGGGAGTTCGACGATCACGCGACGTAGCGACATGGGGCAAGCCTGACGACGCTGCGTTTCCCATCAGTTACGACGCCACGTCGCGCGGCTTTCGGGGAAATCGTTGACAGCGTCAACGGTTAGCATGACGATGTCAACTATGACTATCGAGTCTGTCGCCTCATTCAGGCAGTTCAATCGCTTCTACACCAACCTGATCGGCGTGCTGCGTGCCGGACTGCTCGACTCGCCCTACTCGCTCGCCGAGGCGAGGGTGCTGTACGAGCTGGCGGCCGCGCCCGTGCCCGCGCTGGACGTCGCCGACCTCCGGCAGGGGCTGGACATGGACGCCGGCTACCTGAGCCGCATCCTGGGCCGCTTCGAGAACGACGGCCTGGTCGTGCGCGAGCGCTCGGACGCGGACGCGCGCAAGCAGCGCATCCGGCTCACCGACTCGGGCCGGGCCGCCCAGGCGGAGCTCGACAAGCGCTCGGACGCGCAGGCGGCCACCCTGCTCGACGCGGTGACCGAGGCGGACCGGCGCCGGCTCATCGGCGCCATGGACGCGATCCAGTCGATCCTCGGCGGCGGCGTCGCGTCCGCGCCGACGGTCGTGCTGCGCCCGCCGGGGCCCGGCGACCTCGGCTGGGTCGTGCAGCGCCACGGCGCGCTCTACGCCTCCGAGTACGGCTGGAACGACGAGTTCGAGGGCCTGGTCGCACGCATCGTCGCCGACTACGCCGACTCGCACGACCCGCGCTGGGACCGTGGCTGGATCGCCGAGATCGACGGCGAGCCGGTCGGCTCGATCTTCTGCGTCCGGGCCGACCCGTCCGAATCGGCCGTCGACGACGCTTCCGGGCGCGGCGACGTGGCCGCCGGGGGCGTTCCGGCCGCGCCCGTCACGGCCAAGCTCCGGCTCCTGCTCGTCGAGCCCAGCGCCCGCGGCATGGGTGTCGGCGGTCGCCTGGTCGACGAGTGCATCCGGTTCGCCAAGAGCGCCGGTTATCGCGAGATGGTCCTGTTCACCCACGACATCCTCGACAGCGCCCGCCGCATCTACCAGCGCGCCGGGTTCGTGTTGGACAGCGAGGAGCGCAAGCCGGCGTACGGCAAGGACCTCGTCCACCAGCACTGGCGGAGAAATTTTTGAAATCGGCCAGATAACGGCCACATCCACGCTGACCTGCGGCGCCGGCCCACCGCATACCAAGATCAAATAAATGTCCGTTTTTTATCCACAAGCACCTCGTTATCCACAGATTGGTCTTCATCGCGCCGCGTTGATCGCCGCGATCGGTCAGAGTCGCCCGCATGACGAACCACAACCAGCTCGTCGGCGGCTTTGGGGAACGCGTCGCCTGCCGATACCTCGTGTCACAGGGGTTAGTGCTGCTCGACCGCAACTGGCGCAGCCGCGCCGGCGAGCTCGACGTGGTCGCGCGCGACGGCGACGACGTGGTGTTCGTGGAGGTCAAGACCCGCCGGAGCACCCGGTACGGCCAGCCGATCGAGGCACTGGTGCCCGCCAAGGTCCGCCGCCTGCGCACGCTCGCGCGAATGTGGCTCGCGGCCAACGACATCCGCGGCGAGCAGGTGCGCTTCGACGTGGTGGGCGTGCTCGTGAGCCGGTCGGTGGCGGTCCAGCACGTGCGCGGGGCGTTCTGATGGGGTACGCCATGGTCCGCTCCGTCGCCCTGCACGGCGTCGTCGGCGAGGTCATCGTGGTCGAGGCAGACGTCGCGCCCGGCCTGCCGAGCCTGGTGGTCTCCGGGCTGCCGGACGCCGCGCTCAGCGAGGCCCGCGACCGGGTCCGCGCCGCGGTTCACAACTCCGGGGCGTACTGGCCGCAGCAGCGCATCACCGTCAACCTGCTCCCAGCTCACGTGCGCAAGCACGGCTCCGGCTTCGACGCCGCCGTCGCGATCGCGGTGCTCGCGGCCGGGGCGGACCTGCCGATCGGCCGCCTCGCCGACGCGGTCGTGCTCGGCGAGCTGGGCCTGGACGGCACGGTCCGCCCGGTCCGCGGCGTGCTCCCGGCCGTCCTGGCCGCGAGCCGCGCCGGCGTCAGTTTCGCCGTGGTACCCCTGGCCAACGTCACCGAAGCCCGCCTGGTCCCCGACATCGAGGTCCGCGCCGCCGACTGCCTCGGCCGGATCATCGGCTATCTGTACGGCTCGCAGACCCTTCTGAATCCGGCGGCTGAACGGCCGCCACCGGAGGCATCCGCGCTGGACCTTGCCGACGTGCTGGGTCAGGAGCGGGGCCGGCGGGTCATCGAGCTCGCCGCCGCCGGTCGCCATCACGTGGCGATGTTCGGGCCGCCGGGTGCCGGCAAGACCATGCTCGCGGCCCGGCTGCCCGGTGTGCTTCCACCGCTGGACGATCAGGAGGCCATCGAGGTGACCGCGCTGCACTCGATCGCCGGCACCCTCGCCCCCGGCAGCACCCTGATGCGCCGGGCGCCCATCCAGGCACCGCACCACACCGCATCGGTCGCCGCGCTCGTCGGCGGGGGATCGGGCCTGGCCAAGCCTGGGGCCATTAGCCTCGCGCATCACGGCGTGCTCTTCCTGGACGAGTGCGCGGAGTTCGCGTCCGGCGTGCTCGACGCGCTGCGGCAGCCGCTGGAGCAGGGTCAGGTGCGGCTGAGGCGCACTTATGGCGAGACGGTCTATCCGGCCCGGGCGCAACTGGTGATGGCGGCCAACCCGTGTCCGTGCGCCCGACCGGGCGGCCGGCAGATGTGTCAGTGCCCGTCGATCGTCCGCCGGCGGTACCACGCCAGACTTTCGGGCCCGCTGATGGACCGGGTCGACATTCAGGTAGATCTTGACCCTGTCCGCTCGGCCGCGCTCCTGGACACCGAGCAGGTCGAGCCGTCCTCCGTGGTCGCCGAGCGGGTTGTCGAGGCGCGGGAGGCGGCGCGCGAGCGGTGGAGCGGGCTGGCCAAAACGAATGGCGAAGTACCGGCGGCGGTGTTGCGAGACCGGAAGTTCCGGTTGTCGAGGGCCGTCCTGCATCCGCTGACCGTCGAGATGGATCGTGGCCGGCTGTCGGCTCGCGGATTCGAACGCTCGGTGCGGGTCGCCTGGACGATCACCGATCTTGACGGGCGGGAGAGGCCCGTTGCCGGCGATGTGTGCGAGGCGCTCGAGCTGCGGTCGAGGACGGTCCGATGATTCACGAAACGCAGGTGAGCGAGGAGCGGACGGCTCGCATGGCGCTCGGGACGCTCGTCGAGCCGGGCTGCCGTGAGCTGGGGATGCTGGTGCGCTCGGTCGGGGCGCAGGAGGCGCTGGCGCGGGTGATCGGCGGGTACGGGATCTCGGATCAGCTGACCGGGGCCGTACGGGCGCGGTTGCGCTCGGCCGGGCTGCACGGCGCCGCCGATGCCGGGGAGCAGGTGGCCGCGCAGATGGGGGAGCTGGCAGGGCGGCTCGGGGCGCGGATCGTCACCGCCGCCGACGCGGAGTGGCCGGGCGCCTTCGACGACCTGGTGCGGGCCAGCCGGGAGGGCAACATGCTGCGCCGGGACACCGATCCGCCCATGTGCGTCTGGCTGCGTGGGCCGCTCGGGCTCGCCGAGACGCTCGAGCGGTCGGTGTCGGTGGTCGGGGCGCGGGCGGTCACGGGGTACGGCGGATATGTCGCCTCCGAGTTCGCCTTCGGGCTTGCCGGGCGTGGCTGGACGGTGGTGTCCGGCGGCGCGCTCGGCGTCGACGTCACGGCGCACCGCGGGGCGCTGATCGCGGGCGGGACGACGGTGGCGGTGCTCGCGTGCGGCATCGAGCGGGCGTACCCGGCGGCGAACGCGGCCGTCCTCGAGCAGATCGGGGCCGAGGGGCTGCTCGTGACCGAGTGGGCGCCGGGCACGATGCCGCACAAGACGCGCTTCCTGACGCGCAACCGGGTCATCGCGGCGGCGAGCCGGGGGACGGTGATGGTCGAGGCCGGTTCGCGCAGCGGGGCGCGCAACACGCTCGGGTACGCCCGGCTGCTGCAACGCTCGGCGATGGTCGTGCCCGGGCCGATCAACTCCGCGATGTCGGTCGGCTGCCACATCGAGCTGCGGCAGCCGGGCACGGTCCTCGTGACGCGGGTCGAGGAGATCATCGAGGAGATCGGCAGCGTCGGCGAGCTCGCGGAGCCGATCCACGGGGCGGACCGGCCCGAGGACGACCTGGACCCGCTGCAGGCGCGGATCCTCGACGCGGTGCGGGCGCGGCGGGCCACGTCGGCGGAGCAGATCGCCGCCGTGGCCGGGGTCAGCGGGCGCGACGCTCGGCGCACCCTGCCCCTGCTGGAGGAGCTCGGGTTCGTGGTGTCGAGCGTGGACGGGTACCGGCTGCGCAGCCACCCGCGTGCCGAGGTCGGCGAGGAGGAGGACCGATGAGGCCGTCAGAGGCGCTGCAGCCGGGCCACCGCCTCGTCGAGGACCTCGTCGCGCTTGCAGAAGGCGAACCGCACGAGTCGCCGGCCGGCCGCCACGTCGTCGTAGAAGACCTGCGTCGGAACCGCGACGACGCCGCACCGCTCCGGCAGCGACAGGCAGAACTCCACCCCGTCGGTGCCGCCGAGCGGGGTGATGTCGGCGGTCACGAAGTACGTGCCCTCGGGCTGCAGCACCGCGAACCCGGCCTCCGTCAGGCCCTTGCACAGGCGGTCGCGCTTGCGCTGCAGGTCGTCGCGGAACTCCTGGTAGTAGGACGTCGGCGAGTCCAGCGCCACCGCCACGGCGGGCTGCAGCGGGCCGGCGTTGACGTACGTCAGGAACTGCTTGACCCGCGTCACGGCCGACACCATGGTGCGGGTGCCGCACACCCAGCCGATCTTCCAGCCCGTGCACGAGAACGTCTTGCCGGCGGAGGAGATCTGCAGGGTCCGCTCCCGCATGCCGGGCAGCCCGGCGAGCGGCACGTGCGGGGCGGCGGCGTCGCTGAAGACCAGGTGTTCGTACACCTCGTCGGTGACCGCGAACGCGTCGAACTCGACGCACAGCTCGGCGATCTGGGCCAGCTCGGCGGCGGTGAAGACCTTGCCGGCCGGGTTGTGCGGGGAGTTGAGCAGCACGAGGCGGGTCCGCGGGCCGAAGGCGGCGCGCAGCTCGGCGGGGTCGAAGGCGTACCGGCCGTTGTCGACCCGCAGCGTGACCGGGCGGCGGACGGCGCCGGCGAGGGCGATCGAGGCGGCGTAGGAGTCGTAGTACGGCTCGAAACAGACGACCTCGTCGCCGGGCTCGCACAGGGCCAGGATGCTCGCGGCGATGGCCTCGGTCGCGCCGGCGGTGACCAGGATCTCGCCGTCGGGGTCGTATTCCAGGCCCCAGAACGCCCGCTGGTGAGCGGAGATCGCGGCGCGCAGCTCGGGGATTCCAGGGCCCGGCGGGTACTGGTTGCGGCCGGCGTGGATCGCCGCGGCCGCCGCGTCGAGCATGGCGGTGGGGCCGTCGGTGTCGGGGAAACCCTGGCCGAGGTTGACGGAGCCGGTGCGCACGGCCAGCGCCGACATCTCCGCGAAGATGGTCGTCCCGAACGGGCGCATGCGGGCGACGAGGGGGTCACGCGAGGCGTCAGTCACCCACCGAGTATGCGACCCGACCCGGCCGGGGCCGCACCGGAGAGCGTCGCTCGGGCCAGAGGGAGTCCGATACGCCCTGAGCCCGCCCGACTGGCCGGAGCACGGAAGCCGCCGCCCGGCCCAGACGATCGGTCGCCCGGCCGTGCTGGTGGGCCGTCTGGCCGCGGTGGTAGGCAGTCCGGTCGCGCTGGTGCGCCGCCTGGCCGCACTGGTGGGCTGCCTGGCCGGGCGGGTGCGGCGTCCGGGCGTGCTTCTGGCGGATCCGGAAGTGCTGGTGCGGCGTCCGGACGTGCTGGTGGCGCATCCGGAAGCGCTGGTGCGGCGCCCGGGCGTGCTCGCGCAGGGGCGAAACGCAGGCGGGCGCAGGTGCCGCCGGGGTTGTGGCGAGCGATGGGCTGGCCGGGAGTCGTGGGCTGCTACGGCCGGGCGACCTGGGCGGACGGGAGCCTCAGGCGGCCGAGGGTCGCGCGACGGTTGTGGCAGGAGTTGGGCCGGCCCGGAGCCGAGCCCTGGTACGGCCGAGCGGTGGCGAACCGGCTGCCGAAGCAGGGGCGTAGACCGGGGGCGCAACGGTGATGAGCAGGAGCGGTGGAGGGCGAGGCTGACGTACGGGGAGGGATGCGCGAAGGCGACGCAGATTACAGGCACCTTTGCCGGGTGGCGAGGATCATGTCGAGGGCCTACCGTGACGGACCGTGGATGGACGCCGGAACTTCAACCCGGACCCGGATGCGGATTCGCGCTGGTACCCGGACGACCGTGGATACGACGAGCGCGGGTACGACGACCGCCGGGACGATCGGGGCCGTGACGACAGGGACTGGGACGAGCGGTCCCGGGACTCCCGTGGGCGCGATGACGCCGATCGAGGGTATGGCGACGATCGCGGGTACGCGGAGGAGCGGGGGTACACGCCCACGCGGTACGCGGACGAGCGGGAGTACGACGACGGCGGGTACCGGGTTCCGGAGCCGCGCGGGGGCCGAGGGTACGGCGCCGACGCGCTGAACTACAGCGAGAGCCCGAGCGGGCAGTTCGGGGCGCCGGGCGCCGCGGGGCGGTCCGTCGACACGGGCGACCTGTCCGGGGAGTTCGCCGGGCGGTCCCGGCGGTCCGAGGCGCTCGACCGCGGTTCGCTGCAGCGGCCGGTCTCGGGCGGCGGCGGTGGCGCGGCTGGGGGCGGAGCAGCTGGCGGGCTTGTCGGCGGCGGCGCGCCCGGCGGGCTCGGCGGCGGTGGAGCAGCGGGCGGACTCGCGAGTGGCGGCGCACCTGGTGGCGGGCTCATGGGCGGGACGCAGGGCGGCGGGCTCATGGGCGGTGGCGTGCCGGGTGGCGGGATGCCGCAGCCCGGGGTGTCGGCGGGGCTGTCCTCGTCGGGCGCGCCGATCCCGGGGCTCCCGGCCCAGGGCGCGTCCGGGCCTGGCCTGGGCGGCGCAATGGCCGGCGGGATGCCTGGCGGGATGGCCGGGCAGGGCGTGACCAGCCCGCTCGGGGCGGGGGCCGGCGGCGCCGGGCCCGTGTCCGGCGGGCCGGTCTCGGGCGGGCCGGTGTCGAGCGGGCCGACCGGGGCGACGAACGCGTTCGCGGCGCCGACCGCGTTGACCGCGGCCGTGCCGGCGCCGCAGCAGTACGGGGCGGGGGCGGCAGCGGGGGAGCCGGGAGGGGCCGTGTACCGCAGCAAGCGGCCGGGGCTGGCCGTCGTGCTGGTGCTGCTCACGATCCTGTTCGAGGTGCCGGTACTGCGGCTGTTCATCAGCGCGATGACCGCCAAAGCGATTCCGGCCGGTGGCACGCTCGCGGGGATCTTCATGATTCCGGCGCTGCCGATGTTCGCGCTCGGGCTGTACGGGCTGATCGGCGGGGCGGCCGCGGCGGCGCCGGGAGTGCGGGCTTGGCTGCGTACGCCGCTGGCCTATCTACCCGTGGCGCTGCTGCTGTTCGTCGCGGCCGGCCTCGCCGCCTCATAGTCGTCGACCCACCGCCGCATAATCGACAACAGGAACAAAACGTATAATTAGACGGGTCGGCGGGCGCGGAAAATCCAGCGCCTGTCCGGCCCGCGTTACGTTCCGTGGTGCGCGCAAACCCGGCATAACCGGGCGAACAACACGCCACCGGGGGCATTCGATCCCGCCGGGATGCGGCGCGTACACTTTCCACCGGCGACCGCACACCGTGTGGTCGACCTCGCGCGCCCTCCCTAGCCCGGCCGCAATTCTTTCCGCGCCGGGCGAGCATTCAAGGGCGGCGGCCGCCCTGGTCCCGAATACGACGCGCCGGAGCCTCGAGCTACGGCGTGCCCGAACGGGTGAGAACGGCCGACGACCGGGCGCCAGGACGACGGTCCGACCGGCCCGCCGTGAACAACCAGGATCGAAAGGATCCCGCCGACATGGCCGTAACCATGCGCCAGCTGCTCGAGAGCGGCGTGCACTTCGGGCACCAGACCCGCCGTTGGAACCCGAAGATGAAGCGCTTCATCTTCACCGAGCGCAACGGTATCTACATCATCGACCTGCGCCAGACGCTCGACTACATCGAGAAGGCGTACGACTACATCCGCAACACCGTCGCCGAGGGCGGCTCGGTGCTGTTCGTCGGGACGAAGAAGCAGGCCCAGGAGGCGATCGCCGAGCAGGCGACGCGCGTCGGGCAGCCCTACGTGAACCACCGCTGGCTGGGCGGCATGCTGACCAACTTCCAGACGGTGTACAAGCGGCTGCAGCGCATGAAGGAGCTCGAGAGCCTCGACCTGACGGGCACCGCGCAGGGGTACACCAAGAAGGAGACCCTGCAGCTGTCGCGCGAGCAGACCAAGCTCAGCCGCACCCTGGGCGGCCTGCGCGACATGCAGAAGCTGCCGTCGGCGATCTGGGTGATCGACACCAAGAAGGAGCACATCGCGGTCGACGAGGCCCGCAAGCTGGGCATCCCGGTGATCGCCGTGCTCGACACCAACTGCGACCCGGACGAGGTCGACTTCCCGATCCCGGGCAACGACGACGCCATCCGCTCCGCGGCGCTGCTGACCCGCGTGGTCGCCGACGCGGTCGCCGACGGCCTGATCGCCCGGTCCGGGCGCGCCACCCGGGCCGACCAGAAGCCCGAGCCGGGCGTCGTGGCCGGCGACGAGCCGCTGGCCGAGTGGGAGCGCGAGCTGCTCGAAGGCGCCAAGTCCGGCGAAGCCGCCGCCCCCGCCGCCGCTCCGGCTGCGCCGGCTGCTCCTGCCGCTCCCGCCGCCGAAGACAACACCCAGGCATAACAGCCCAGGCGTTAATCCACAGAGCGAGAGAGAGTCATGTCCAACTTCACCGCCGCTGATGTCAAGCGGCTCCGCGAACTGACCGGCTCCGGCATGATGGACTGCAAGAAGGCGCTCGAGGAGGCCGAGGGCGACTTCGACAAGGCCGTCGAGCTGCTGCGCATCAAGGGCGCCAAGGACGTCGGCAAGCGCGCCGGGCGCACCACCGCCAACGGCCTGGTCGCGCACCACGGCGCGGGCCTGGTCGAGATCAACTGTGAGACCGACTTCGTCGCCAAGAACGAGGCGTTCGTCGAGCTGGGCCAGAAGCTGGCCCAGCAGGTCGACGCCATCAAGCCGGCCGACGTCGACGGGCTGCTGGCCTCGAAGATCGGCGACGGTACCGTGGCCGACCTGATCCAGGCCGAGTCGGCGCGCATCGGCGAGAAGCTCGTCGTGAACCGCATCGCGGTGCTGGGCGAGCCGGTCGCGATCTACATGCACCGCAAGAGCCCCGACCTGCCGCCGCAGGTGGGCGTCGCGGTCGAGTTCACCGGCAAGAACGACGAGGCGGCGAAGGACGACGCCCGCGGCGTGGCCATGCAGATCGCCGCGATGCGGCCGAAGTACCTCACGCGCGACGAGGTGCCGGCCGACGTCGTCGAGTCGGAGCGGCGCATCGCCGAGGAGACCGCCCGCGAGGAGGGCAAGCCCGACGCGGCGCTGCCGAAGATCGTCGAGGGCCGGGTCAACGCGTTCTTCAAGGACTTCGTCCTGGTCGAGCAGCCCTCGGTGAGCGACAACAAGAAGAGCGTCAAGCAGGTGCTGGCCGAGGCCGGCATCGACGTGACGCGGTTCGTGCGGTTCGAGGTCGGCCAGGCCTGATCGGGCGCACAACGGGAAGTGAGGGGGTCACGGTCCACCGAACAGGGAGACCGTGACCCCCTTTCCGCAAAAGGCGACCTTCCCGCACGGAACCACCGGTGGCGCCGCCAGGAGCCGCAGGTGGCAAACCAGCAGGTGACATACAGAAGGGTGCCCACATGACGAACACCGCCGTCGAAGCGGCCAGGCAGTCCCTGACCCCCGCCCCCGCCGGGGCGCGGCGCGTCGTGCTGAAGCTTTCCGGTGAGGTGTTCGGAGGCGGCGCCGTCGGCGTCGACCCCAACGTCGTGCGTGGCATGGCCCGCCAGATCGCCGCCGTGGTCCGCCGCGGCGTGCAGGTCGCGGTCGTGGTCGGCGGCGGCAACTTCTTCCGTGGCGCCGAGCTCTCCCGCGCCGGCATGGACCGCTCCCGCGCGGACTACATGGGCATGCTCGGCACGGTCATGAACTGCCTGGCGCTGCAGGACTTCCTGGAGAAGGAAGGCATCGACACGCGCGTGCAGAGCGCGATCACCATGGCCCAGGTCGCCGAACCGTACATTCCCCGCCGGGCGATCCGCCACCTGGAGAAGGGCCGTGTGGTGATCTTCGGCGCCGGCGCCGGCCTGCCGTACTTCTCCACCGATACTGTTGCGGCGCAGCGCGCGCTGGAGATCCACGCGCACACCGTGCTCATGAGCAAGAACGGCGTCGACGGCGTGTACACCGCCGATCCGCGCACCGATCCGACCGCTCGCAAGCTCGACCACCTCACCTTCGCGGAGGCGTTGCTGCAGGGCCTGCGGGTGGTGGACCAGACGGCGTTCAGCCTCTGCCAGGAAAACGCGCTGCCGATGCTGGTCTTCGGCGCCGAGGGGGAGGACAACGTCGCTCGCGCGTTGAGTGGTGAGAGGATCGGCACACTCATCACCGCCGAGCCCGTCCCGGATCGAGGAGGACAGACCACGTGATCGAAGAGACACTCTTCGAGGCCGAAGAGAAGATGGAGCGTGCGATCGAGCACGCCAAGGAGGAGTTCGCGGTCATTCGCACCGGCCGCGCGACCCCGGCGATGTTCGGCAAGGTGATGGTCGACTACTACGGCACCCCGACCCCGCTGCCGCAGATGTCCTCGATCGCCATCCCGGAGCCCCGCATGGCGATCATCAAGCCCTACGACGCGTCGCAGATCGGCGCGATGGAGAAGGCGATCCGCGACTCCGACCTCGGCGTGAACCCGAACAACGAGGGCACCCAGATCCGCATCCTGCTGCCCCAGATGACCGAGGAGCGGCGCCGCGAGATGATCAAGGTGGCCCGCAACAAGGCGGAGGACTCCCGCGTCGCGATCCGCAACGTGCGCCGCAAGGCCAAGGAGGAGCTCGACCGCATCGTCAAGGACGGTGAGGCGGGCGAGGACGAGGTGCGCCGCGCCGAGAAGGAGCTCGAGGACCTGACGCACAAGTACGTCGCGCAGGTCGACGAGCTGCTCAAGCACAAGGAAGCCGAGCTACTCGAGGTCTGATGGCCCATCTCGACCGGGCTCACCGGGCCCCCGACCCGTCGTCGACGCGGGCGCGGCAGGACGATGCCGCGCCCGCGCCGTCCGACGAGCCGTCCAGCGACGACCAGCCGCCGACGCAGGAGCAAGCCGCGCCGCAGCGCAAGAGCCGGGCGGGGCGCAACCTGCCCGCCGCCATCGGGGTCGGTGCCGGGCTCGGCGGCCTGGTCGTGGTCTCCCTGTTCACGCTCGACAAGTGGCTGTTCCTCGGGCTGGTCATCGTCGCCGTGCTGGTCGGCGTGTGGGAGATGGTCCGGGCGGTCGGCGTCCAGAAGGCGCGCCCCCCGCTGGTGCCGCTGCTGCTCGGCGCGCCCCTCATGGTCTGCCTGGCCTGGTTCGGCGGCGCGGAGCGGCTGCCCCTGGGCCTGCTCGCCACGCTGCTGCTGGTGTTCGTCTGGCGCTTCGCCGACGGCGTCCCCAACTACCAGCGCGACGTCACCGCGGGCGCGCTCATCGCCGTCTACGTGCCGTTCCTCGGCTCGTTCGCCGCGCTGCTGGCCTACCCCGCCGACGACGGCAGCGTGCGGGTCCTGGTGACCGTCCTTGCGGTGGTGCTGTCGGACACCGGCGGGTACGCCACGGGCGTCTTCCTCGGCAAGCACCCCATGGCGCCGTCGGTCAGCCCGGCCAAGTCCTGGGAGGGCTTCGCCGGCTCGATCGTGTGGACCGGCGCCGGCAGCGCGATCGCCCTGCCGCTGCTGCTCGACGACGCGGTCTGGTGGCACGGCGCGATCTTCGGCGTCGCCGTGTCGATCGCCTCCGTCCTCGGCGACCTCGGCGAGTCGCTGATCAAGCGGGACCTCGGCGTGAAGGACATGAGCAACCTGCTGCCCGGGCACGGCGGCCTGATGGACCGCCTCGACTCGGTCCTGCTGGCCCTGCCCACCGCGTATGCGGTCCTGGCATTCCTCGTCCCATGGAACCCCAGCTAATTCGAGACGTTCGCCCTACAGCGCTGGCCAGCGGTCTTGGAGAACATGCCGCGCGGCATGGGACACTGGAAAAGTCATGACGCAACTTCCCGTACTGAACCTCTCCGGCAACGCGACCGCCACCACGAGTGACGGCCGCCGTCCCGCCCTGCCACCGCGCCACCTCGCGGACCTCGATCTCGCAGGGCGCCGCGCCGCCGTCGCCGAGCTCGGCGAGCCCGCCTTCCGCGCCGGGCAGGTCTCCGCGCATTACTTCGGCCGCCTCGTGCGCGATGCCGAGGCGATGACCGACCTGCCGGCCCGCACCCGCGCCGCGATCACCGAGGCGCTGCTGCCGCCGTTGCTGGAGCCGGTCAGCGAACTTGCTACAGACAATGGCGCCACCCGCAAGACGCTGTGGCGCCTGCACGACGGCTCGCTCGTGGAGAGCGTGCTGATGGGCTACCCGGATCGGGTCACCGTGTGCGTGTCCAGCCAGGCCGGCTGCGGCATGGCGTGCCCGTTCTGCGCCACCGGCCAGGCCGGGCTGACCCGCAACCTGTCCACCGCGGAGATCGTCGACCAGGTCGTGTGGTTCGCGGGGCTCGCCGCCCGCGGCGCGCTGCCCGGCTGCCCCGACCGGCTCTCCCGCGTGGTGTTCATGGGCATGGGCGAGCCGCTGGCCAACTACAACCGGGTCATCGCCGCGGTACGACGGCTGACCGAGCCGGCTCCGGAGGGCCTGGGGCTGTCGCAGCGGCACATCACGGTGTCGACCGTCGGGCTGGTCCCCGCCATGCGACGGTTGACGCAGGAGGGGCTGTCGGTGACGCTTGCGCTGTCGCTGCACGCACCCGATGATGATCTGCGCGACACGCTCGTACCGGTCAACCAACGTTGGAAGGTCGCCGAAGTGCTTGATGCCGCGTTCGAGTATGCGGCTCGCACCGGCCGGCGCGTGTCCATTGAGTACGCAATGATCCGGGATGTGAACGACCATCCGTGGCGGGCGGATTTGCTCGGCCGGCTCTTGTCCGGCCGTCTCGCACATGTCAATCTCATCCCGCTCAATCCGACGCCGGGCAGCAAGTGGGACGCCAGCCCCAAGCCGGTTGAGCGGGAGTTCGTCCGGCGGCTGCGCGCTGCCGGTGTTCCCACTACGGTGCGTGACACCCGAGGTCGGGAGATTGACGGAGCCTGCGGGCAGCTTGCGGCCTCCGGAGGTGGCAAGGTGGGAGAGCGTGAAGGCGGCTTGCTAGCACGGCGAGCGAACGAGGAGACACAGTGAGTCAGGGTCAGCGGTTCCGGCGCCGTGCAATGCGTCGGGGATACAAGGTCGACGAGGTCGACTCGTTCCTCGACCGGGTGGAGGCAACCCTCGCCGGTGACCCGACGGGTGCGCCGGTGAGCGCGCAGGAAGTGCACGACGTGGTCTTCCGCGTGCGCTTCGGCGGGTACGACGAGTGGCAGGTCGACCTGCACCTGGACCGGGTGGAGCGGCAGCTGGCCGAGCACGAGGAGCGCGGCAGCGGTGGTGGCGGCGGCTACGGCCGCGCCCTGGACTCGCGCAGCGGCGAGCTGCGCATGGCGCCCGAGCGGATGCCGGAGCGCATGGAGCCCCAGCGCATGCCCGAGCGCATGGAGCCGCAGCGGATGCCGGAGCGCATGGAGCCGCAGCGCATGCCTGAGCGCCCCGGCATGGTGCCTCAGCCGCCGGACCGCATGGGCCCGCCGCCCATGGACCGCATGGGTCCGCCCCCGATGGACCGCATGGGCCCCCCGCCCATGGACCGGATGGGCCCGCCGCCCGGCGCGCCCCTGCCGACCCGGCCCGCCCCGCCGCCGGCCGGCCCGCCGCCGCGCGACCCCGGCTACGGCCGCTACGACGAGCCCACCTACGGCGGCGCGTTCGACGAGGACCGCGGCCCCTACGACCAAGGCCCGCGCGGCCCGCGCGCGGACATGACCGCCGAGATCCGCATGGACCGGCCCGAGCCTGCGACCTACGGCGGCGGCCCCGGCCCCGGCCCGGACCGGGACCCGTACGGCGGCCCGCCGGACCGTGACCCATACGGCGGCCCGCCGGACCGTGACCCCTACGGCGGCCCGCCCCCCGGCGACCCGTACGGCGGACCGCCGCCCGGCGCCGACCCGTACGGCCCGCCGGTGCAGCACCAGTCCGGCGAGGTGGCCCGCATCGACCAGCTGCGCCGCACGTTCCAGCTGCGCCGCTTCGGCAGCGGCTACGACCGCGCGCAGGTCGACCGGCTCTTCGAGGGCGTCATGGCCTCGCTGACCGGCCGGGGCGGCCCGCTGACCGACGGCGACCTCGACCCGTCGCACCTCAACCTGGTGCCCGGCGGTTACTTCGAGGCCGAGGTCGACGCGGCGCTCAAGGAGGTCCGCGACATCGTCACGCGACGTCGCTGACCGAATACGTGACGTAGAAGGGGCGCGCCCGGTGTACACCGGGCGCGCCCCTGACTTTGTGCACAGTTCGAAACACGACAAACGCTCGCGTCACGCAGTGTGACCGAGCGGACGGCTCAGCGCAGGCCGTTGCGGCGAAGCACCCAGTCGCCGACGAGCGCCAGCACGAGCAGCCCGGCGCCGGCGATGAGGAAGATGTCTTCGATGCGGCCCTGGTGGTTGCCGATGGTCATGCTGAGCAGGATCAGCGCCGAGACGGCCGCACCGATGCGCGCCGCGCGCGGGTGACCCGGCTTGAGCTGGTCGGGAGAGGTCACTGGCTCGTGCTCGGACACGGCTCGTCCTTTCGGGCAGTCGGCCCCGCCGGCGCGGGCTTCGCGAGGCGGGCACAGGGTTCCAGCACTGAGTCTGGCATGCGGCACCGGCGGGGACGGTTGCGGGTCGGTCGGGTAGCGTCGGTGCGGGCGCGACACGGCGTTGAGAACAGCGAGAAGCGCGACCGCGGGTACCGATATAGGAGGAAGCACGGTGCGTATCACCGGGACCGGCCACGCCAGCCTGCGTATCGACACGGCGGCCGGGAGCATTCTGTGCGATCCCTGGGTCAACCCCGCCTACTTCGCGTCCTGGTTCCCCTTCCCGGACAACTCCCTGCTGGACTGGGAGACGCTCGGCGACTGCGACTACCTCTACGTGTCCCACCTGCACCGCGACCACTTCGACGCCGAGCACCTCAAGCGGTTCGTGTCGAAGAAGGCGACGGTACTGCTGCCGGAGTTCCCCACCAGCGAGATGCGCGACGAGCTCGAGGCGCTCGGGTTCACCCGGTTCCTGGAGACCAAGACCGAGCAGGTGCACGAGCTCGACGGCGGCCTGAAGATCATGATCCAGGCGCTGACCTCGCCGACCGACGGGCCGATCGGCGACTCGTCGCTGTGGGTGGAGTACGACGGGATCCGGGTGCTCAACCAGAACGACGCCCGCCCGACCGACCTGACCACGTTCAACGCGCTCGGCCACGTCGACGTGCACCTGCTGCAGTTCTCCGGCGCGATCTGGTACCCGATGGTCTACGAGCTGCCGGAGGCCGCCAAGCGCGCGTTCGGCAAGCAGAAGCGGGACCGGCAGTTCGACCGTACCTTCCGGTACATCGACGACCTGCGCGCCTCGCACGTGGTGCCGATCGCCGGCCCGCCGTGCTTCCTCGACGACGAGCTGTGGCAGTTCAACGACATCTTCGGTGACGAGGGCAACATCTTCCCCGACCAGTGGGTGTTCCAGGAGGAGTACGCCAAGGTCGGCGGCACCAACTCCACCGTCCTGCTCCCGGGCTCGGTGATGACGGTCACGGCCGGCTCGGCGGACACCACGCACCCGGTCGACCCGGCCGAGTTCTTCGCGCACAAGGTCGAGCACCTCGAGGAGATGCGCGAGCGCAAGCGGCCGATGATCGAGGCGGCCAAGGCGACCTGGCGCCACCCCGAGGTCGACGTGCTCAAGGAGATGCAGCGGCGCATCGAGCCGCTGCTGGACGAGTCGGTGTACCTCGCGAAGGGCGTCGGCGGCCCGGTCCGCTTCGACCTGGTCGGCTACGATGGCGAGTCCGTCGAGTCGATCGTGGTGGACTTCCCCGAGAAGCAGGTGCGCGTCTACAACGACGAGAAGGTCCGCTACCGCTTCCGCACCGATCGCGCCCTGGTCGAGCACCTGCTGCACATCGGCGAGGTCGACTGGGTCAACTCGCTGTTCCTGTCGTGCCGGTTCTCCGCGGCGCGCATCGGGCAGTACAACGAGTTCGTCTACGCGTTCTTCAAGTGCCTGTCCGAGGAGCGGCTGCAGTACGCCGAGGGCTGGTACGCCGAGCAGAAGCCCGACGCCGAGGACATCAAGCTCGGCGACTGGATCGTGCAGCGGCGCTGCCCGCACCTCAAGGCCGACCTGACCCGCTTCGGCATCGTCGACGGCAAGACGCTGACCTGCCAGCTGCACGGCTGGAAGTTCGACCTGGCCAGCGGCCGCTGCCTGACCAGCGTCGGGCACGAGCTGCGCTCCCGTCCGGCGGGCACCCCCGCGCCCGGCGCCGAGACGGTGACCGTCCCGGCGGACGGCGAATAGGGCCGGTGCTCGACAAGGTCCGCAAGCTGCTGGCCAAGGCCGAGGACCCGGCGTGCACGCCGCATGAGGCCGAGGCGCTCACCGCCAAGGCCGCGGCGCTCATCGCGAAGTACGGCATCGACCAGGCGCTGCTCGACGCCCGCGAGGAGCGCCCGGCCGCGGTCGGCAACCGGCGCGTCGAGCTCGACGCGCCCTACCTGCGGGAGAAGGCGTACCTGCTGCACGTCGTGGCGGCGGCGCTGCGCTGCCGGTCGATCCGGCTGGAGCGGCGCACCACCGACGGGCTGCGGATCTCGGTGCACCTGTTCGGCTTCGAGCCGGACGTGGCCGGCGTGGAGCTGCTGTTCGCGTCCCTGCTCGTGCAGGCGGCGCGGGGGCTGCTGCGCGAGGCGGTGCCCGACGGCGAGCAGCCGGCCGCGTGGCGGCGCTCGTGGCTGGTCGGCTTCGGCGCGGCCGTGTCCGAGCGCCTCGCCGAGGCCTCGCGGGCCGCGTCCGAGCGGGAGTCGCAGGCGCCGGGCACCGCGGTGGTCCTCGCCGACCGGGAGCAGGCCGTCGACCGGGCGGTCCAGGCCGAGTACCCGAACGTGCGCACCGGCCGTCGCCGCCGGCTCACCGGCGGCGGCTTCGAGGCCGGTGACGCCGCCGGGCGCCGCGCCGACCTGGGCGCGCCGCGCGTGGGACACGACCGCGCCAACGAGGTCACCAGCGCCTGAGATCGGCTGATTCGGACTTTCCGGCCGACGGGGTATAAATGTGGATATGTCGTGGCGCGCCAGCGCCCGACATATCCCGCGCCCGGCGGCGGAAATGCGTCGCGGCGTCGCGGGCGGGGCGTCATGCTCGACGGTGCGGGGCGGCGCCTGACGACCGCCGCGATGCCCCGCCGGACCGGCCCCACGTCACCGGGGCCGAGAGGCCGCGGCAGGCCCGCCGCGGCGAAGGTGTGGTGGCACCGCGACCGGCCCCATCGCCCACGCCTCCGGGGAGCGTCCTTCCCAAGGAGGTGTCTGATGTCGTACCGCGTAATGTCCGGCGAACTGGAAAAGCACGTGGGTGCCTCGATCCGGCTGTGCGGCTGGGTCCATCGGCGCCGGGAGCTGGCCCGGGTCACGTTCCTGGTCGTGCGCGACCGGGCCGGGCTCGCCCAGGTCGTGGTGCCGCCCGGCCTGCCCGTGCCGGGTGAGGAGTCCGTGGTCGAGGTCACCGGCACGGTCGTGGCCAACGACGTCGCGCCGGGCGGGTTCGAGGTGGCGTACGAGGCGATCGAGGTGCTGTCGGAGGCCGAGCCGCCGCCGGTGGAGCTGTTCCGGCCCGCCGTCGACGCCGGGCTGCCGGCGCTGCTCGACCACGCCGCGGTGACCCTGCGCCACCCCGCCCGCCGGGCCGTGTTCGCCGCGTCCGCGGCCGCCGTCAAGGCGTTCCGGGTCACGCTCGACGGCCTCGGGTTCACCGAGATCCAGACGCCCAAGATCGTCGGTACCGCGACCGAGAGCGGCGCCAACGTCTTCGCCCTCGACTACTTCGGCCGCCGGGCGTACCTCGCCCAGTCACCCCAGTTCTACAAGCAGACGATGGTCGGGGTGTTCGAGCGGGTGTACGAGGTCGGGCCGGTGTTCCGGGCCGAGCCGCACGACACGTCGCGGCACCTGGCGACGTACACCTCCCTCGACGCCGAGCTCGGCTTCGTGCGCGACCACCGCGACGTGATGGCCGTGCTCACCCGGGTGGTGCGCGCCATGTCGGCCGCCGCGACGGCGGGCCTGCCGGGCGCCGAGCCCGTGCGGATGCCCGACGAGGTGCCGGTGGTGCACTTCGCCGAGGCGTTGCGGCTGGTGGGCGCCGACCCGGCGGAGCCGGACCTCGCGCCCGAGCACGAGCGGGCGCTCGGCGCGTGGGCACTGGCCGAGCACGGCTCCGACTTCGTGTACGTCGAGGGGTACCCCATGGCGAAACGTCCCTTCTACACGCATCCGCAGCCGTCGGACCCGCGCTGGTCGAACTCCTTCGACCTGCTGTTCCGCGGCATGGAGCTGGTGACCGGCGGCCAGCGGCGCCACCGCTACGCCGACTACGTGGAGGCGCTCGGCCCGCAGGCCGAGGGGCTCTCGGGGTACCTGGCCGCGTTCCGGCACGGGATGCCGCCGCACGGCGGCTTCGCCATCGGCCTGGAGCGGTTCCTGGCCCGGCTCACGGGTGCCGCGAACGTGCGCGAGACGACGCTCTTCCCGCGGGACCTGCACCGCCTGGCGCCGTAGTAATTCGATTGCCACGCAACAAGTGATGATCTATAATTAATACATGCGTACGAACGGGGACGGCATCTGGGACTCACCGCGCTGACGGATGGGGGCGCGCCGTGCGCGCATCACATCGGCCCAGCTCAAGCCGCTGTTGATCAATTCCGGCGGTGACGGGCGACGCCACGTAAGGTGCGGCCGGCGGGGGGAATGCGCCGGCCGCACCCCGGCGCGAATCCACATAGGACAATGATTCGGGTGTACCTCCGGTGAAGGTTCGGAGCGGGCCGGGTGCACGGCCCGGGTATGTGCGCCCGCGGCCTGACACAATGAGGGTGTGACCCCCCGAGAGATCGTGCTCCTCGGCTCCACCGGGTCGATCGGCACCCAGGCGATCGACATCGTGCGGCGCAACCCCGACCGGTTCCGGGTCGTCGCGATCGGCGCCGGCGGCGGCAACGTGGAGCTGCTGGCGACACAGGCGCTCGAGCTCGGCGTCGAGGCCGTCGGTGTGGCCCGCGCCAGCGTCGCGCAGGACCTGCAGCTCGCCTTCTACGCCGAGGCGCAGCGCCGCGGCTGGTCGAGCGGCGAGTTCCGGCTGCCGAAGATCCTCGCCGGGCCCGACGCGATGACCGAGCTCGCGCAGTGGCCGTGTGACATGGTGCTCAACGGCGTCGTCGGCTCCCTCGGGCTCGCGCCCACGCTCGCCGCGCTGCACGCCGGGCGCATCCTGGCCCTGGCCAACAAGGAGTCCCTGGTCGCCGGCGGCCCGCTGGTGCGCGCCGCGGCCGCGCCCGGGCAGATCGTGCCCGTCGACTCCGAGCATTCCGCGCTCGCGCAGGGCCTGCGCGGCGGCGCCCGCGGCGAGGTGCGCCGGCTCATCCTGACCGCCTCCGGCGGCGCCTTCCGCGGCCGCACCCGCGAGCAGCTCGTCGGCGTCACGCCGCAGGAGGCCCTCGCGCACCCGACCTGGGACATGGGGCCGGTCGTCACGATCAACAGCGCCACCCTGGTGAACAAGGGGCTGGAGGTGATCGAGACGCACGAGCTGTTCGGCGTGCCGTACTCCGCCATCCAGGTGATGGTTCACCCCCAGTCGGTGATCCACTCCCTCGTCGAGTTCACCGACGGCTCCACGCTCGCCCAGTGCAGCCCGCCCGACATGCGCCTGCCGATCGCCCTGGCGATGGGCTGGCCCGACCGGGTGCCGGACGCGGCACCGGCGGTCGACTGGACCGCCGCGCACACGTGGGAGCTGCGGCCGCTGGACGCCGAGGCGTTCCCCGCGGTCTCCCTGGCCAAGGCCGCCGGCGAGGCCGGCCGATGCCGCCCGGCGATCTACAACGCGGCCAACGAGGAGTGTGTTGCCGCGTTCACAGCCGGTGATCTGCCCTTCCTCGGCATCGTCGAGACGCTCGAGCGGACGCTCGCCGACGCCCCGGATTTCGCCGAACCAGGTACCGTCGATGACGTGCTCGCCGCCGAGTCCTGGGCGCGGGCCCATGCCCGTGCGCTGATCGCCGCGGGCGTCGACCGGAAAGGGGTCTGATGGCTGCGCTGGGCATCGTCGTGTTCGCCCTGGGCATTCTGATTGCCGTCGCGCTGCACGAGGCCGGGCACTTCTGGTCCGCCCGCTGGTTCGGCATGAAGGCGACCCGGTACTTCATCGGGTTCGGCCCGACGATCTTCGCGTTCAAGCGTAACGGCGTCGAGTACGGGCTGAAGGCGCTGCCGTTCGGCGCGTTCGTCAAGATCGTCGGGATGACGCCCGCCGAGGAGGACATCGACCCGGAGACGGGCAAGCCGGGCGCCGACGATCCGAAGGCCATGTGGCGCTACCCCGTGTGGAAGCGCACCATCGTCATGGCCGCGGGCTCCATCACCCACTTCGCGCTCGCGCTGATCACGCTGTGGGTCCTGTTCTCCTTCGTCGGCATCCCGGACGTGAACCGGGCCAACGAGGTGCCCGTGAAGGTCGGCGCGGTCAGCCAGTGCGTGAGCAAGACCTACGTCTACGACCCGGCCACGCGCACGCAGAAGGCCTGCGACCCCAGCACCGACCCCAAGAGCCCCGCCTCGTCGCTGGGCCTGCAGCCCGGCGACATCATCGTCAGCATCAACAACCACCCGATCCAGGGCAACCAGGCGCTGCGCGACGAGCTCAAGAACGACGTCGGGCAGACGGTCGTGGTGCAGTACAAGCGCGGCACTGAAATCCGCAGCGGCGAGGTCACGATCCCCGAGACCAAGCGGCTCAAGCAGGACACGCAGACCCCGGCCGACAAGGTCACCGACGCCGACCTCGAGCGTGCCGGGCTGCTCGGCATCACCGTCGACCTGAAGTACAAGGACCTGCCGGTCGTGCGCTACGGCGCCGTCGACGGCGTCGGCCAGACCGCCTCGATGACCGCCTCGCTCGTCGGGCGCACGTTCGAGTCGCTCCAGGCCATCCCGCAGCGCATCCCCAACCTGTTCTCGGCGATCCTCGGCGGTGAGCGCGACCCGGAGACCCCGGTCAGCGTCGTCGGCGCCAGCCGCATCGGCGGGGAGCTGTTCGAGCTCGGCGACTGGGCATCGCTGCTGATGCTGTTCGCGACCCTCAACCTGTTCTTCGGCATCTTCAACCTGTTCCCGCTGCTACCCATGGACGGCGGGCACATCGCGATCGCCTGGTTCGAGCGGGTCCGGTCCTTCATCGCCGCCCGGCGCGGCCGGCCCGACCCGGGTCGCGTGGACTACTACAAGCTGGCGCCGATCACGCTTGCCGTGATCGGTGTCCTCGGCGTCTTCGTCCTGCTGACGGTGACCGCCGACTTCGTCAACCCGATCACGCTCAAGTAAGACTTCTTCGTTGCGAAGGTAAAGGGCATCTTCAATGACCGCAGTCAGCCTTGGCCTGCCCGCCGTGCCGCCGCCCCCGCTGGCGCCCCGGCGCAAGTCCCGTCAGATCATGGTCGGCACGGTTCCCGTCGGCGGCGGGGCGCCGGTGTCGGTGCAGTCGATGTGCACGACGCTCACCGCGGACGTGAACTCGACCCTGCAGCAGATCGCCGAGCTCACCGCGTCGGGCTGCCAGATCGTGCGGGTCGCGGTGCCCAGCCAGGACGACGTTGAGGCGCTGCCGGCGATCGCGAAGAAGTCGCAGATCCCGGTCATCGCCGACATCCACTTCCAGCCCAAGTACGTCTTCGCCGCGATCGACGCCGGCTGCGCCGCGGTGCGGGTCAACCCGGGCAACATCCGGCAGTTCGACGACAAGGTCAAGGAGATCGCCCGGGCGGCCTCCGACGCCGGCGTGCCGATCCGCATCGGCGTCAACGCGGGCTCGCTGGACAAGCGGCTGCTGGAGAAGCACGGCAAGGCCACCGCCGAGGCGCTGGTCGAGTCGGCGCTGTGGGAGTGCTCGCTGTTCGAGGAGCACGGCTTCCGCGACATCAAGATCTCGGTCAAGCACAACGACCCGGTCGTCATGATCCGCGCCTACCGGCAGCTGGCCGAGCAGTGCGACTACCCGCTGCACCTCGGCGTCACCGAGGCCGGCCCCACCTTCCAGGGCACGATCAAGTCCTCGGTCGCGTTCGGCGCCCTGCTCGCCGAGGGCATCGGCGACACCATCCGGGTCTCGCTGTCCGCGCCGCCGGTCGAGGAGATCAAGGTCGGCAACGCGATCCTCGAGGCGCTCGGCCTGCGCGAGCGCGGCCTGGAGATCGTCTCGTGCCCGTCCTGCGGCCGGGCCCAGGTGGACGTGTACACCCTGGCCGAGCAGGTCACCGCCGCCCTCGACGGGTTCCCGGCGCCGCTGCGGGTGGCCGTCATGGGCTGCGTCGTGAACGGACCGGGCGAGGCCCGCGAGGCCGACCTCGGCGTCGCCTCCGGCAACGGCAAGGGCCAGATCTTCGTCAAGGGCCAGGTGATCAAGACGGTGCCCGAGTCGCAGATCGTCGAGACCCTCGTCGAGGAGGCCCTGCGCCTGGCCGAGGAGCAGGGCGTGGACCTGCCCGAGGAGCTGCGCGGCCTCGGCCCGTCGGTGACGGTGCACTGATCGCGTAGTTGCCCCTGAAAGGGGCGTTTTTCCGGGTGAACCCCGCCTCACGGCGGGCGGGGCACGCCTTCACTGGCCGGTGGGTATGTGCAGCCATACCCTGGTGGATCTGGCAGGCTGGTACGCATGCTGACGGTGGCAGCGCGCCTCCTCGGCGACGCCGAGCGCGGCTCGGTCGAGCGCCTGCTCGACCGCGACCCGTACGGCGGCGCCCAGGTCGCCGAGCGCGTCTCGATGGCCGGACTCGCCTGGTGGCGCCAGGACGCCCGCATCTTCGGCTACGGCTCGCGCCGCAACCTCGAGTCGCTGTGCTGGATCGGGGCCAACCTCATCCCGGTGCACGCCACGCCCGCCGCCGTCGCCGCGTTCGCCGAGATGGTCGCCGGCGAGCCCCGCGGCTGCTCGTCGATCGTCGGCTCGGCCGACGCCGTCCTGGGCCTGTGGTCCCATCTCGCGCCGCACTGGGGCCCGTCCCGCGACGTGCGGCCCAACCAGCCGCTCATGGCGATCAGCAAGCCGTCGTCCGTGCCGGCCGACCCCGAGGTCCGCCTGGTGCGCCCCGACGAGCTCGACCTGCTATTCCCGGCCGCCGTCGCCATGTACACCGAGGAGGTCGGCGTCTCGCCGACCGCCGACGGGGGCGAGCGCTCCTACCGCGAGCGCATCGGCGAGCTGGTGCGGGCCCGGCGGGCCTACGCGCGCTTCCACAACGGCCGGGTCGTGTTCAAGGCCGAGCTCGCCGTCGTGACCCGCCATACCGCACAGATCCAGGGCGTGTGGACCGACCCCGAGCTGCGCGGGCGGGGCCTGGCCACCGCCGGCATCGCCGCCGTGGTCCGCGATGCGTTGCGCCGCGTCGCGCCATCGGTCAGCCTGTATGTCAACGACTACAACACGTCGGCGCGCCGCGTGTACGACCGCTGCGGTTTCGAGCAGGTCGGCACGTTCGCGACGGTTTTGTTCTAACTTCGGGTTTTGTTCTGGGAATGCTCGTTTTGTTCTAGGGATGCTCGCATGGGCCAGATGACCCGGCAGATCGGGCCGAACGAGACCCGCTACTACTGGTATCCGGGCGACCGCAAGGAGTGGCTGCGCGCCTTCGTCGCCCTGCTCGCCGGTGGCGCCGCGCTCGGCGTGGCGTACCTGTTGACCCGCAGCTGGCTCGTCTCGACGGTCATGGGCCTCACCGCCGCGTCCGGAGTCTTCGGCTACAACCTCGGCCGCCGCGACCTGGCGGCCGCCGAGACGCTCAACGCCCGCACGCCGCGCCGCGAGGCCGCCTCCGCCGCGGGCCGGGCCGGCTGGCGGGGCATCGCCGAGGGCGCCGCCGCAGCGTTCGCCGCCCTGATCGTCGTGCACCTGCCGGCCACCGGCTTCGTCGCCGACTGGCTGCTGCCGCTGGTGCCGGCGGTCGTCGGCGGGCTGTCCCGGCAGGCGGCACTGGTCACCATGCGCCTGAGCCGCCAGTCGGAGACGGCGACGCAGCTCGCGGGTCCCGACGCGACCCGCCGGGTGGAGGACGAAGAAGACCAGGACGTGCCTTCCGAGGAAACGACCCGGACGCTCTAGGCGTTGGCGTGCTCGCGCAGGCCGCACAGGATGTCGGCGGTGCGCGAGCCGGGCGCCGCGGTGTAGAACACCACCCGCTGGCCCTGTTCGTCGGCGTGCAGCAGCTGGCACTCGAGGGTCAGCTCGCCGTACTCGGGATGGGTGACCGTCTTTACCGTCGTACGCCGCACGCACACATGGTGCTCGTTCCACCGGCGCGTGAACTCGGGGCTGGCCGCGTGCAGCCGCGCGAGGAGCGAGCGGATGCCCTCGTCGTCGGGGTAGCGAACCGACGCCGCCCGCAGGTCAGCCACCGACTCGTCGGCGAACGCGAGCACCTCGGCCGGCGAGTCGGGCGTGATCGGCCACGGACCGCAGAACGCGTTCCAGATCATGTTCCGCTCCGGCGGCGGGGCGCCCATCAGCCGCACCGCCATGCGGTTCCAGGCCAGCAGGTCGTACTTCGCGTCGATCACAAACGCCGGGGTGTCGTCGAGCCGCTCGAGGAGGTGCCGGATGCCCGCCGACACGACCTGGCTGGGCCCGGCCGGCGGCCCCGGCTGCTCGCCCGCGAGCCGGAAGAGGTACGCGCGCTCGTCCTCGAACAGCCGCAGCGCGCGCCCGAGCGCGGCGAGCACCTGCCGCGACGGGTGCGGCCCCCGGCCCTGCTCGAGCCGGGCGTAGTAGTCCACGGAGATGCCGGCCAGCTGGGCGACCTCCTCGCGGCGCAACCCCGGCGTGCGCCGCCGGGCACCGGCGGGCAGCCCGGCGTCGGCGGGGCTCACGCGCGCGCGGCGGTCCTTGAGGAACTCGGCCAGCTGTACCCGGTTCATGCCCTCCATGCTGCGCGATGCCCGCCCCGCCCAACCAGGGACCGCCGATCCGATGTTCGATGCGTCTCTCCCGCCGGGCGCCGCCGGGGCCGACGGTTGGGGGCATGACGACGAAGACCGCCCTCGTCACGGGGGCCAACAAGGGCATCGGCCTGCAGATCGCGCGCGGCCTGCGGGAGCTGGGCCTGACCGTGCTGCTCGGCGCCCGCGACCCGATCCGCGGCAAGGAGGCCGCCGAGGCGATCGGCGCGACCGCCGTGCAGCTCGACGTGACCGACGAGGACTCGATCGCGCGCCTGGCGGAGCGCATCGAGGTGCTCGACGTCCTCGTCAACAACGCCGGCGTCCTGCTCGAGCGCGGCGCGCCGCCGAGCGCGACGCCGCTGGAGATGCTGCGGGAGACGTACGCGGTCAACGTGTTCGGCGTGGTGGCCGTGACCAACGCGCTGCTGCCGGCCCTGCGCCGTGCGCCGGCGGCCCGGATCGTGAACCTGGGCAGCGGCCTGGGATCGCTGGCCTACGCCTCGACGCCGGATCACGTCTACGCCCGCAACCCGCTGCTGGCGTACAACTCCTCGAAGTCGGCCCTCAGCGCGGTCACGCTCGCCTATGCCAACGAGCTGCGCGACACGCCGATCAAGGTCAACGTCGCCGATCCGGGCTACTGCGCGACGGACCTCAACATGCACTCCGGGCCGCGCACGGCCGAGCAGGGCGCGGTCGCGGCGATCCGGTTGGCCACGCTGCCCGAGGACGGCCCGACCGGCGGCCTCATCGACGACGAGGGCCCCGTCCCGTGGTGATTGCCAACGCTGCGGCCGCGTCGCCGTGAGTGCCGACGCCGCGGCCGCGTGGCCGTGAGCGCCGGCGGCGCGGCGGCGCGGCCGTGAGGGCGTGAGTGCCGGCGGCGCGGTCGCGTGGCCGGTAGGGCGAGGGCGTGGTCGCGTGGCCGGGAGGGCGACGGCGCGGCCGCGCAGTAGTGGCCGCCCGAGCGCTTGTCCAGGCCGTGGAATCGGACTTATGCCCTGTCGGGAGATAAATCCGATAAGTCGTGGCGCGCCAGCGCCCGACTTATCGGCCGGCCGCGGTAGCTGCCCACGGGCCGGGGGCGCGCGGTGGCGGGTTACAGGTAGGTGCGGGCGTGTGCGAGCCACGCTGCCGCGGCAGGGCTGGTCGGGCCGGACGCGCGCCAGGCCAGCCCCAGCCGCCCCCGCAGGACCGGCTCGACGATGCGCAGCGGGTGCAGCTGCGCGCGGTGGCGCGCGATCGACGAGGGCAGGATCGCCACGCCCAGGCCGCGGGCGGCCAGCTGCGACAGCACGGCGGGGGAGCCGGCCTCGAAGGCGACGTGCGGTGCGAAGCCGGCCGCCGCGCACGCCGCGTCGAGGATGGCGCGGATGCCGCCGCCGCGGGGCAGGCAGATCAGCGGTTGGCCGCGCAGCTCCGCGAGGGGGATCGTGTCGCGGCCGGCCAGCTCGTGGCCGGGCCGCACGGCGGCGTCGATCTCCTCGTCGGTGACGACGTGGGCGGACAGGCCCTCCGGTACCTCGGCGAAGGCGACGATCGCGGCGTCCAGGCGGCCCTCGCGCACCGCATCGGCGAGGCGCTCGGAGGCGTCCTCGACGAGGGTGATCTCCACGGCCGGGTGGCGGGCGTTGAAGTCGGCGAGGATGGCCGCCAGGTCGACGGTGTGCGAGGTGACCGTGCCGATCGCCACGCGGCCGCGCCGCAGGCCCGCGAGCTCGTCGACGGCCTGGCGGGCGCCTTCCACCGCTGCCAGGGCCGCGCGGGCGTAGGGCAGGACGGCGTGGCCGGCCGCCGTCAGGCGCACCGCGCGGGCGGAGCGGTCCAGCAGCGGCTGGCCGAGCTCGCGCTCCAGCTTGCGGACCTGGGCGCTGACGCCCGGCTGGGCGACGCGCAGGCGCTCGGCCGCGCGCGTGAAGCCGGCCTCCTCGGCGACGGCCACGAAGTACTCGAGCTGGTGCAGCTCCATAACCGTTGATTCTAGATCGGATCAGGAACCGCTCTTGGAGTTCTGCTTGCCGGCGGCGCAGGGTGGAGGCATGGACACGACCAAGAAGGCGATGACCCCGGAGGAGATCTCGCGCCTGTTCGTCGAGCGCGCCAACGCCGGTGACGCCGCGGGGCTGGCCGAGCTGTACGAGCCGGACGCGGTGCTCGCGTACCCGCCGGGGAGCACCACCGTCGGGCGCGACGCCATCCGGGCGGTCTGCGAGCAGATGCTCCGGCACGTGCCGCGCTTCGAGGTGGAGGAGGCGCTGCCGACCGTGCACCACGGCGACCTGGCGCTCACCTCGACGAAGGCCAAGGACGGCACCGGCGGCCGGGTGCAGGTCGTGCGCCGGCAGCCCGACGGCAGCTGGCTGCGCGTGATCGACCGTCCCGAGCAGCGCGACTGAGCACCGCTCAGGCGCGCACGCGGAGCATCTTCGGGTCGTAGAGGGGCTCCTGGCGTACCACACCCGGAACCCAGCGATCGAAGACCGACACATCCACGGGTGTGCCGGCCGGGACGTCCCCGGGCAGGTAGGCATAGGCGATCGAGGCGCCGACCCGGTAGCCGAAGCCGCCCGACGTGACGCGCCCGGCCGGCACCCCGTTGACCCGGACCGGCTCGCCGCCCAGGCAGACGGTGCCGGGGTCGTCGAGCACGAGGCAGCGCAGCACGCGCGGTGGCCCGCCGGCGTCGCGCTCGGCGAGCAGCGCGTCGCGGCCGAGGAACGGCTTGTCGAGGCGCACGAACGCGTCCAGGCCGGCGGCGAACGGGCTCGCGTCGGTGGTGAGGTCGCTGCCCCACACCCGGTAGCCCTTCTCCAGGCGCATCGAGTCGATCGCGCGGTAGCCGCCCGGGCGCAGGCCGAGCGGTCCGCCCGCCTCCAGCAGCAGGTCCCACAGCGTCAGCACGTACTCCGTCGGCGCGTACAGCTCCCAGCCGAGCTCGCCGACGAACGTGACCCGCTGCGCGAGCACCGGCACTGGGCCGGCGAACAGGCGCACGGCGCGCATGAACGGGAAGTCCGGGCCGGCCAGGGACGTGTCGGTGAGCGGCTGGAGGATGTCGCGGGCGCGGGGGCCCCACAGGCACAGGCAGCCGTGCGCGCCGGTGACGTCGTCGACGAGGACGTCGGCGCCCGCGGCCAGGGCGTGCTTGCGGATCCAGTCGGCGTCGCGCACCCCGCTGGCGGTGCTGGTGACGACGCGGAAGTGCGCCTCGCCGAGGCGGGTGACGGTGAGGTCGGCCTCCACGCCGCCGCGGGCATTGAGCAGCGGGGTGTACGTCATGGCGCCCACCGGCCGGTCGACGTCGTTGGCGCACAGGTGCTGCAGCAGGCCCAGCGCCCCCGCGCCGCGCACGTCGAGCTTGGCGAAGGACGACTGGTCGAACAGGCCCGCGGCCTCGGCGGTCGCCGCGACCTCGCCGGCGATCGCGGGCGACCAGTTGCGCCCGGCCCAGCCCTTGGGCCGCTGAGCCTGCGGCGTGAGGCCCGCGTTGGAGCCGAACCAGTTGACCCGCTCCCAGCCGGCCTTCTCGCCCAGCGCCGCGCCGAGCTCGGCCAGGCGCGGCCAGATCGCGGAGCGGCGCAGCGGCCGCGCGGTCGCCCACTCCTGTCCGGGGTAGACGATGTCGTAGTAGCGCGAGTAGCCGTCCAGCGCCCGGGCGCCGGCCCAGTGGCGGCTGCCGGCGTAGCCGCCGAAGCGGCGGACGTCCATCGTGGACACGTCGTACTCGGGCGTGCCCTCGGCGATCCACTCCGCCATCACCTTGCCGACGCCGCCGGCGGCGGCGAGGCCGTGCACGCAGAACCCGGCCGCGACCCAGAACCCGGCCACCGGCGTCTCGCCGAGCAGGAACTCCCCGTCGGGGGTGAACGCCTCCGGGCCGTGCACGACCCGCGCGACGTCGAGCTCGCGCAGCGCCGGGACGCGATGGCGGGCGTTGTCCCACGACTCGGCGAACTTGGCCATGTCGGGCTCGAACAGGGTCCGCGGCTCGTCGAGCGGCGCGCCGGTGCCGGGCCGCCAGGGCGCGGGGGCGCGGACGTAGCCGCCGACGAGCAGGGCGGTGTCCTCGGCGCCGCGGAAGTACACGATGCGGTCCGGGTCGCGCACCGTCGGGACGTCCATCGTGGACGCCTCGCCGAGCGGGTCGGTCACGACGTACTGGTGCTTGATCGGCACGATCGGCAGCTCGACGCCGGCGAGGCGACCGACGTGGCCCGCGGCCGCGCCCGCCGCGTTCACCACGACATCGGCGGCGATCGTCCCGGCGGCGGTGACGACGCCGCGGACCCGGCCGCCCTCGACCGCGACGCCGGTGACGCGCACGCCGGTGGCGATGCGCACGCCGAGGCGCTCGGCGCCGGCGGCGAGCGCGGCGGCCAGGCGGGCCGGCTCGAGCCAGCCGTCGCCGGGCAGCCAGCCCGCCAGGCGCACGTCGGCGACGTTGAGCAGCGGCAGCCGGTCGAGCGTCTCGGCCGGGCCGAGCAGGGCCATGTCCAGGCCGTAGGTGGTGGCCGCGCTCGCGTGCCGGCGCAGCTCCTCGACGCGCTCGGCGGTCGTGGCCAGGCGCAGCCCGCCGACGCCGCGCCAGCCGGGGTCGAGGCCGGTGAGCTCGCGCAGCTCGGCGTAGAGGCCGGAGGAGTACATGATCATGCGGGTCTGGCTGACCGTGGAGCGCAGCTGGCCGACGAAGCCCGCGGAGTGCCAGGTCGTGCCCTCGGTCAGGGCGTGCTGCTCCAGCAGCAGCACGTCGGTCCAGCCGAGCCGGGCGAGGTGGTACGCGATGGAGCAACCGGCGACGCCGCCGCCGACCACGACCGCGCGCGCCGCGCGGGGCAGGTCCGACTCGATCGACATCGCATGATTGTGGCCCCGGGGCGGGCGGCGGAAAAGGTCTGAACATGTGCCAACCGTTTCGGCTTCGTAAACGCGAGGACCGCTCTTGACGAGCGGCTGACAGGGGCGTTAACTCTGTCCCACCATGACGCCGATCACTTCGAGTACGCCGGGTTAAAGGCCTGGCTTCGCCCGAATTCGGCCGGCGGTGGAATGCGGCGAAGGGGCCGGATGCCATGAGTGCGGTGCCGTCGGTCGCGGACCTGCTGCAGCGGGTCCCGTCGTGGATGGGCCGCGCTGTGCAGTGGCAGCGACTGCAGGGGGGCCTGTCGCACCACGTGTACCGGATCGACGTCGACGGCGTGCCGTACGTGCTGCGGGTCCTCGAGCCCGCGGTGTCGGCGGCCGGACTCGGCGTCGCGCCCGAGCAGGAGATCGTCAACACGCGCCTGGCGGCGGCGAGCGTCGGCGCGCAGGTGTACGCCGAGCTGCCCGACGTCCCGGCGATCGTGCTGGAGTTCCTGCACGGGCGCACGCTCAGCGCCGCCGAGGTGCGCCGGCCCGAGGTGGTGCCGGCGCTGGCCGAGGCGTGCCGGCGGCTGCACGCCGGCCCGGCGTTCGGCAACGACTTCGACATCTTCATCAAGCGCGCCGAGCTGCTCGAGATCTGCCGGCGCCACGACCTGCCGCTGCCGGCGGGCTACCGGGACTACGAGTCCACGGTGGGCGCCGTGCGGTCGGCACTGCACGCGGCGCCGCTGGCGCACGTGCCCTGCCACAACGACCTGCTCGCGGAGAACTTCATCGCCACGTCCAGTGGCGTGCGGATCATCGACTACCAGCTGTCCGGCAACAACGACCCGGCGTTCGAGCTCGGCGACATCGCCGCCGAGGCGGACTACGACCCAGATCTGACCGGTCGGCTGGCCGGCGCGTACTTCGGCGACGGGCTGACCCCGGCGCTGCTGGCGCGGGTCCGGCTGTTTCACATCGCGTCCAACGTGACCTGGGCGCTGTGGTTCACCGTCCACCATGGACTGCTTGCCGCCGCCCGCGGCGACGGTGCGGTGGGCTTCGACTACGAGGCGGAGGCGGCCGACAAGTGGGGCCAGGCGCGGCGCGCGCTGGAGGACCCCGAGCTCGGCCGGCTCATCGGCACGGTGACCGGAAGGAACCCCACCACCCCCAACCATTAGAGGAGGTGCCCATGTCGGCATCGCCGACGCAGGCCGACCTGCCGATCGACGACGACGAGAAGCGACTCGCCGAACTGGGCTACAAGCAGGAGCTCCGCCGCAAGTGGAGCGGGTTCTCCAACTTCGCCATCTCGTTCTCCATCATCTCGATCCTCGCGGGCTGCTTCACGACCTTCGGCCAGGCCTGGACCAATGGCGGCCCGGTCGCCATCTCGTGGGGCTGGCCGATCATCTCGATCTTCATCCTGATCATCGGCTTCTGCATGTCGGAGCTGGTCTCGGCGTTCCCGACGGCCGGCGGCATCTACTGGTGGGCGGCCCGGATGGGCAAGCCGGTGCACGGCTGGTTCACCGGCTGGCTCAACCTCATCGGCCTCATCGCGGTCACCGCCTCGGTCGACTACGGCTGCGCCACGTTCTTCAGCTACGTGCTGGAGGCCTACACCGGCTGGGACAGCAAGAACCTCAACCTCACGTTCCTGCTGTTCGTGATCATCCTGGCCGCGCACATGGCGATCAACATCTGGGGCCACACCATCATCGACGTGCTGCAGAACGTCTCGGTGTGGTGGCACGTCGCCGGCGCGACCGCGGTCGTGCTGATCCTGGTCATCGTGCCCGAGAAGCACCAGAGCCTGGAGTTCGTCTTCACCGAGAGGTTCAACAACTCGGGGTACTCCAACAACACCTACTGGTTCCTGGTGCTGCCGCTCGGGTTCCTGCTCACGCAGTACACCATCACCGGTTTTGATGCTTGTGCCCACGTCTCCGAGGAGACCGTCGGCGCCTCGCGCGCGGCCGCGAGGGGCCTGTGGCAGTCCATCTTCTACTCGGCGATCGGCGGGTGGATCCTGCTGCTGGCGTTCCTGTTCGCCGCGACCGACGTCAACGCCATCAACGCCGATGCCGGGTCGTCCAAGTCGGTGTTCGCCAGCGCGCTCGGCACCGGTCTGGCCTACAAGGCCATCATCCTCATCTCCACGATCGGGCAGTTCTTCTGCGGCATGAGCTGCATCACGAGCATGTCCCGGATGACGTACGCGTTCAGCCGCGACCGCGCGGTGCCCGGCTGGCGGCTGTGGTCCAAGGTGGACCGCAACGGCACGCCGGTCAACGCCATCATCGGCGCGACGATCGCCGGCCTGGTGCTGACGCTGCCCGCGTTGTACAAGAGCCCGTCCGGCGCGCCGATCGCGTTCTACGCCGTCGTCTCCGTCGCCGTCATCGGCCTCTACGTCGCGTTCCTCATCCCGATCTACCTGCGCCTTCGGATGGGCGACCGGTTCGTGCCCGGCCCGTGGACGCTCGGCAGCAAGTACAAGGTGCTCGGCTGGATCGCGGTGATCGAGATCATCGTGGTGTCGATCTACTTCATCCTGCCGCTGAGCCCGGCCGCGGTTCCGGGCAACGAGAACTTCACCTGGACCGCGGTGAACTACGCGCCGCTCGTGCTCCTCGTCGTGGTCGGCGGCGCCGCGCTGTGGTGGGTGTTGTCGGCCAGGCACTGGTTCAAGGGCCCGATCCGTACCGTCGACGCGGCCGCGGCGCAGGACGCGGCCGAGCAGACGCAGTAGGAGATGATGGTCCCGGGCCGGCGGTCGACCGCCGGCCCGGGACCCTCTCGGGGAGGTCGGATGCCGGTGGCGACGGAGCCCCTGTCGGGCGTGCCGATGTGGCGGCCGGTGCGGGGCGGCAACGCCTTCGAGATCACCGTCGCGCGGCTGGCCCAGGCGATCCGGCTGGGCCTGGTACCGGTGGGGGAGCGCCTCCCGCCGGAGCGGGAGCTCGCCGAGCGGCTGCAGGTCAGCCGGGTCACGCTGCGGGAGGCGATCGGCGCGCTGCGCGAGGCCGGCTTCCTCGAGTCGCGCCGCGGGCGCTCCGGCGGCACGTTCGTCGTGCGGGCCAGCGGCGAGACCGGCGCCGCGCAGGCGGCGGACGCCGCAGTCCTGGCCCGGGAGATGGGCGACGCGCTGCACGACGCGCTGGACTTCCGGCGGGTCCTGGAGTCCGGCGCGGCGGCCCTGGCGGCCACCCGGGCGCTGTCGGCGCCCGACCGTGCGCACCTGGTCGCGTGCCTGGCCGCCGCGCGCACGCGCGACCCGATGACCCGCCGGGTCAACGACTCGCGGCTGCACCTGGCCATCGCCGCCGCCAGCGGGTCGACCTCGGTGGCCGCGTCGATCGCCGACGTACAGCTGCGCCTGGACCGCCTCCTGGCCGCGATCCCGGTGCTGCGGCGCAACCTCGACCACTCCGACGCCCAGCACGAGCGGGTGGTCGAGGCGATCCTGGCGGGCGACCCGGTGGTGGCCCGCACGGAGATGGAGGAGCACTGCGACGCCACCGCGGCGCTGTTGCGCGGCCTGCTGGGTTGAGCTTATGGTTTGTTTCTAGACCTTTAGGGGACGCCGATGTTGACCATCGAGCAGCTGCGCATCGCCGTGGACGAGGGCGATATCGACACCGTCATCGTCGCCGTCACGGACATGCAGGGCCGGCTGCAGGGCAAGCGCTTCCACGCCGCGCACTTCCTCGCCGACGTGGTCGCGCACGGGACCGAGGGCTGCAACTACCTGCTCGCCGTCGACGTCGACATGAACACCGTCGACGGCTACGCGATGTCCTCCTGGTCCGGCGGCTACGGCGACTTCGCGATGATCCCCGACTTCACCACCCTGCGCCGCATACCGTGGCACCCCGGCACCGCCCTGGTCCTGGCCGACCTGCAGCTGCTCACCGGCGGGCCGGTCACCGCCTCGCCGCGGCAGATCCTGCGGGCGCAGCTCGGCGCGCTCGGCGGCGCCGGGTACACGGCCTGGACCGGCACCGAGCTCGAGTTCATCGCGTTCCGGGAGTCATACGAGGACGCTTTCCGGCAGGGGTACCGCGAGCTGACGCCCGTGACCCTGTTCAACTCCGACTACTCGCTGCTGCAGACGGCACGCGTGGAGCCGCTGCTGCGCCGCATCCGCAACGAGATGGCTGGTGCCGGGCTCACACCTGAGAGTGCCAAGGGCGAGTGCAACCTCGGGCAGCTGGAGATCGCCTTCCGCTACGACGCCGCGCTGCCCAACGCCGACGGGCACGTGCTCTACAAGAACGGCGCGAAGGAGATCGCCGCGCAGGAGGGCGTCTCCATCACCTTCATGGCCAAGCCCAACGCCCGCGAGGGCAACTCCTGCCACATCCACTTCTCGCTGCGCTCGGCCGCCGACGGGCGCCCGGCCGTCGCCGGCGACGGCGAACACGGCATCTCGCCGCTGTTCCGCAGCGCGATGGCGGGCATCCTCGCCACCCTGCGCGAGTTCACCCTCTTCTACGCGCCCAACATCAACTCGTACAAGCGCTTCCAGGCCGGCTCGTTCGCGCCGACCGCGGTGCGCTGGGGCCTGGACAACCGCACGTGCGCGCTGCGCCTCGTCGGGCACGGCCCGTCCATGCGGGTCGAGAACCGGGTGCCGGGCGCGGACGTGAACCCCTACCTCGCCATCGCCGCCATGGCCGCCGGCGCCCTGCACGGCATCCGCAACGGCCTCGAGCTCGAGGACGTGTACACCGGCAACGCCTACGAGGACGCCGCCGCGCCCCGCGTCCCCGCCACGCTGCGCGAGGCCCTCGGGCTGTGGGAGGCCTCCGCCGTCGCGCGCGAGGCGTTCGGCCCGGACGTCGTCGCGCATTACGCCAACATGGCCCGCATCGAGCTGGCAGCGTTTGACGCGGCGGTCACCGACTGGGAGCTCACCCGCGGCTTCGAACGGCTCTGAAAGGGTTCTCTGCATGCACGACGTCATCTCGCCGGTCACCGAGCAGGTCGTCGCGACGGTTCCGTCGCTCGGCCGGGAGGAGACCGACGCCGCGATCGAACGCGCCCACGCCGCGTTCGCCACGTGGCGCGCGGTCGCGCCGGGCGACCGGGCGCGGCTGCTGCGCCGCTTCGCCGCCGTGGTCGACGAGCACAACGAGGAGCTCGCGCAGCTCGAGGTGCGCAACGCCGGCCACACCATCGGCAACGCCCGCTGGGAGGCCGGCAACGTCCGCGACGTGCTGAACTACTACGCCGGCGCGCCCGAGCGGCTCAGCGGCCGCCAGATCCCCGTCCCCGGCGGGCTCGACGTCACCTTCTACGAGCCGCTCGGCGTCGTCGGGGTCATCGTGCCCTGGAACTTCCCGATGCCCATCGCCGGCTGGGGCTTCGCGCCCGCACTGGCCGCCGGCAACACCGTCGTGCTCAAGCCGGCCGAGCTCACCCCGCTGACCGCGATCCGGCTCGGCGAGCTGGCCCTGGAGGCCGGCCTGCCGGAGGGAGTCTTCACGGTACTGCCGGGGAAGGGCTCGATCGTCGGCGAGCGCTTCGTCACGCATCCGCTCGTGCGCAAGGTCTGCTTCACCGGCTCCACCGAGGTCGGCAAGCGCATCATGGCCGGCTGCGCCGAGCAGGTGAAGCGGGTGACCCTGGAGCTCGGTGGCAAGAGCGCCAACATCGTCTTCGCCGACGCCGACCTGGACAAGGCCGCCGCCTCCGCGCCCGGCTCCGTCTTCGACAACGCCGGGCAGGACTGCTGCGCGCGGTCGCGGCTGCTGGTGCAGGCCAGCGTCTACGACGAGTTCATGGCCCGCCTGGAGGGCGCGGTCGCGGCGTTCCGCTGCGAGGACCCGGCCCTGGAGACCGCGCAGATGGGCCCGCTCATCTCCCCGGGCCAGCTCGCCTCCGTGCGCTCCTACGTCGACGACGCCGCCGTCGCCTTCCGCGGCAGCGCGCCCGACGGCGCCGGCTACTGGATGGCGCCCACCGTGCTCACCGCCGAGAGCGCGCGGGACCGGCACTGGCGCGAGGAGATCTTCGGCCCCGTGCTGTCCGTGCTGCGCTTCGACGACGAGGACGAGGCGATCCGGCTGGCCAACGACACCGAGTACGGCCTGTCGGGCTCGATCTGGACCCGCGACCTCGGCCGCGGCATCCGCGTCGCGCGCGGCGTCGAGTCGGGCAACCTCAGCGTCAACTCGCACTCCTCGGTGCGCTACTGGACCCCGTTCGGCGGGGTCAAGCAGAGCGGCCTCGGCCGCGAGCTCGGCCCGGACGCGCTCGCCGCGTTCTGCGAAGTCAAGAACGTCTACTTCAGCACGGAGGTATAGGTGCAGGCACGACTGCAGGACCGCGTCGCGGTCATCACCGGGGCCGGCAGCGGCATCGGCCTCGCGACCGCGCGCCGCTTCGCGTCCGAGGGCGCGAAGGTCGTCGCGGTCGACCTCAACGAGGACGCCGGCAAGGCGGCCGCCGACGAGGTGGGCGGCGAGTTCGTCGCCGCCGACGTGTCCGACGAGGCCGCGGTCAAGGCGCTCTTCGACGGCGTCGCCGAGCGCTACGGCCGCCTCGACATCGCCTTCAACAACGCCGGCATCTCCCCGCCCGACGACGACTCCATCCTCGACACCGGCGTCGAGGCGTGGGAGCGCGTGCTGAAGGTCAACAGCACCAGCGTGTACTTCTGCTGCAAGTACGCCATCCCGCACATGCTCGCCCAGGGCAAGGGCTCGATCATCAACACCGCGAGCTTCGTGGCCCTTCTGGGCGCGGCGACCTCGCAGATCGCCTACACCGCCTCCAAGGGCGCCGTGCTGTCGATGACCCGCGAGCTCGGCGTGCAGTTCGCCCGCCAGGGCGTGCGCGTCAACGCGCTGTGCCCCGGCCCGATCGCCACTCCGCTGCTCATGGAGCTCTTCGCCAAGGACCCGGAGCGCGCCCAGCGCCGCCTGGTGCACGTGCCGATGGGCCGCTTCGGCACGCCCGAGGAGATCGCGGGCGCGGTGGCGTTCCTGGCCAGCGACGACGCGTCATTCATCACCGCCTCGACGTTCCTGGTCGACGGCGGCATCACCGGGGCCTACGTGACCCCGCTGTGACCCGCCCCCTGGTCGGCATCACCGCGTACGCCGAGCCCGCGCGCTGGGGCGTGTGGGACACCCGCGCGGTGCTGATCCCCGAGGCGTACGTGCGGATGGTCCGCGAGGCCGGCGCGCGCCCGCTGGTGCTGCCGCCCGACGACGTCGGCGGCGCCGCGGACGCGGCCGGGCTCGTCGCCCGCCTCGACGGCCTCGTGCTGGCCGGCGGGGCCGACGTCGACCCGGCCCGCTACCACGAGGCGGACGTGCACCCGACCACGCGGACCCGGCCGGACCGCGACGCCGGCGAGCTGGCGGTGCTGGCAGCGGCGCTCGAGGCGGACCTGCCCGTGCTCGGGGTGTGCCGCGGCATGCAGCTGCTCACCGTCGCCTACGGCGGCACGCTCGTGCAGCACCTGCCGGACCTGCTCGGCCACGAGGGGCACCAGCCGGCGCCCGGGGTGTACGGCGCCCATGCGGCCCGCTTCGCGCCCGGCTCCCGGGCCGCGGCCGTGTTCGGGCCGGCCGCCGAGGTCAACTCCTACCACCACCAGGCCATCGAGAAGCCCGGCGCCCTGACGGTGACCGGCTGGGCCGACGACGACGTCGTGGAGGCGGTCGAGGACCCCACCAGGCGCTTCGTCCTCGGGGTGCAGTGGCATCCGGAGGAGATGGGCGATGTGCGCCCCTTCGCCGCGCTGGTGGCGGCGGCCTGAACTAGGTTCGGGGTATGCGGATCGGGTTCGGGCTGCCGGTGTCGGGCACGTGGGCGACGCCGGGGCCGCTGGGACGGATTGCGGCGGCGGCGGAGCACAACGGGTACGACTCCCTCTGGAGCTTCCAGCGCCTGCTGGTCGGCGCGGACCAGCAGCTCGAGCCCGTGTATCGGGGCGTGCTCGACCCGCTCGTCGCGCTCGGCTACGCCGCCGCGCGCACCGGGACGATCCGCCTCGGCGTCGCCGTGGTCAACCTGCCCTTCGTCTCGCCGGCGCACCTGGCCAAGCAGGCCGCCACGCTCGACGTGCTCAGCGGCGGGCGCTTCGACCTGGGCCTGGGCACCGGCTGGTCGGAGGCCGAGTTCGCCGCCACCGGCGCGCAGGGCGACCGGCGGGCCGCCCGGACGCGCGAGTACGTCGCCGCGCTGCGCACCCTGTGGCGCGACGAGGTCAGCGAGTTCGACGGGGAGTTCTACCAGGTCCCGCCCAGCCGCATGGCGCCCCGCCCTGTGCAGCCCGGCGGCGTGCCGATCCTGCTCGGCGGCTCCGTGCCCGCGGCGCTGCGCCGCGCCGGTGAGATCGCCGACGGCTGGGTGAGCCGCAGCGCGCACGATCTGTCAACCATCGGACAGGAGATCGAGCTCGTGCGCGCGGGTGCGGAGAAGGCCGGCCGGGACCCGGACACCGTGCGCATCGTGTGCCGCGGCGTGCTGAACCGGCCCGAGCGGGACCTGCTCAACGGTTCGTGGGAGAAGATCCGCGAGGACGTCGCGTGGCTGGGCACCCAGGGCGTCACCGAGATCTTCTACGACCTCAACTGGGACCCGCGCATCGCCGGACCGGACGTCGACCCGGCCGAGGCGGAGGAGCGCGCGATGGACGTCCTGCACAACCTCACCCCGAGGGGGCTAAGTTGAGGTCATGTCGCGACCGGTCATCGGCCTGACCACGTACGCCGAGGAAACCCGCTTCGGCCTCAACGACACGTTCTCCGCGGTCCTGCCGCTGTCCTACGTGCACGCCGTGCACAGCTCGGGCGGCCGCGCGGTCCTCGTCACGCCCGACGACCCCGACATCGACGTGCTCGAGGGCCTCGACGGCATCATGTTCACCGGCGGCTCCGACGTGAACCCCGACCTCTACGGCGAGCCGCCGCACGCGACCACGAAGGTCAAGCCGGAGCGCGACGCCGCCGAGCTGCTGCTGATGCGCGCCGCCCTCGCCGCCGACCTGCCGCTGTTCGGCATCTGCCGCGGCATGCAGCTCATGTGCGTGGCCTACGGCGGGCGCCTGCATCAGCACCTGCCCGACGTCCTGGGCCACCACAACCACCGCCCGGTCAGCGGCCCGAAGTTCGGCGAGCACCCGGTGCGCCTGTCGCGCGGCTCCCGCGCGGCGTCGATCCTCGGCGACGCGGTGATCGTCAACTCGTTCCACCATCAGGGTTGCGCGGACCCCGGCCGCCTCGCGCCGACGGGCTGGTGCCCGGAGGACAACCTGATCGAGGTCGTCGAGGACCCGTCGAAGACCTTCGTGGTCGGCGTCCAGTGGCACCCGGAGGACACCACGGACTTCCGCCTGTTCGCCGCCTTCGTCGAGGCCGCGCGCGCCCACCGGAACCATGTAGCTACACGCCCATAACCTCTGTTACCCTCGTGCTTCGTGAGGACAGCCGACATGTTCATCCGCTTTCCCGAGGCGATGCCGCCGGCCGCCGGCTGGTCGCTGGACGACGTCCTGTCGATCGACTCCAGTGAGGGACTGCGGCTCGAGTTGCATGAGGGGACAATTGTCGTGACGCCGCCGCCGAGCGCGGGCCACCAGGAAGTAGACGGACGCTTGATCGTCTACTTCCACCGCCTGGGGCGAGTGGTCTATTCCGGCATCGGGATCGCCATTGACGAGCACAACTTCCGTATTCCCGACCTCGTCGTGCTGCGTCCGGGCCGTTCTGTCGTTGCCGAGGAGCACAAGCATCCCGCCGACGTCGTCGACATCGCCGTTGAGATCGTGTCGCCGACGTCGCGCGACCAGGATCGGATCATCAAGCCGAAGGTCTACGCCGGGGTCGGCATTCCGCAGTACTGGCGGGTCGAGCCGGGGCCGGAGGGTTACGTCGTGTTCATGCACGAGCTGCGCGACGGGGCCTACGTGCACACCCGCGAGGTGCCACTCCGGCAACTGACCGCTTGACCGTCAGGAGGCCGCCTCGTCGGGGCTGCGGTGCTCGATGCGCAGGTCGGGGGCGGTCTCGCGGTAGTCCTCGCGGTCGTCGGAGTCCTGCAGTACCGCCTCGGCCTGTGCCTGCGGGTCGTCGCTGCCGGCCGCGCGCTCCTCGGGCAGCAGGTGGGCTCGGTCGCGGATGCGTTCCTCGTCGATCATGCAGGGGTGGTTACCCGGACCGCCCCGGGTTGATGCGCGTTAGGCTTCTGGCCATGAAGGTTCGTGCACCGCTTGCTCCCGGCACGCAGACGCCCTGGCGCCAGGTCCCCGCCAACATCGCGCGGCCCGAGTACGTCGGCAAGCGCGCCCCGGCCAAGCATCGCGGGTCCGATGTGCAGCCGCCCGAGATCATCGAGCGGATGCGGGTCGCCGGGAAACTCGCGGCGCAGGCGACGGTGCTGGCCGGCGAGCACGCGCAGCCGGGCGTGACCACCGACGAGGTCGACCGCGTCGTGCACGAGTTCCTGTGCGACAACGGGGCCTACCCTTCGACCCTGGGCTACAAGGCCTTCCCGAAGTCCTGCTGCACCTCGCTCAACGAGGTCATCTGCCACGGCATCCCCGACTCGACGGTCATCGAGGACGGCGACATCCTCAACGTCGACGTGACGGCGTTCATCGGCGGCGTGCACGGCGACACCAACCAGACCTTCTGCGTCGGCGACGTCGCCGAGGAGGACCGGCTGCTCGTCGAGCGCACCCGCGAGGCCATGATGCGCGGCATCCGCGCCGTCGCGCCCGGGCGCCAGCTCAACGCGATCGGGCGGGTCATCGAGGCCTACGCGAAGCGCTTCCAGTACGGCGTCGTGCGCGACTTCACCGGGCACGGCATCAACGAGGTCTTCCACACCGGGCTCTACGTGCCGCACTACGACAACCCGTCGCTCAGCACGATCATGGAGCCCGGGATGACGTTCACCATCGAGCCGATGATCACGCTGGGCACCCACGAGTACGACATCTGGAAGGACGGCTGGACCGTCGTCACCAAGGACCGCAAGTGGACGGCGCAGTTCGAGCACACGATCCTTGTGACCGAGGACGGTTACGAGATCCTGACCCTGCCGTGATCGGGCCGCAGTGGGCTGCCGCCTTCGGCCGGCGCCGCGCCGTCGCAGAGGCGGGCGCCATGAGCCACCCGGCGGCCGACGATGCGCATCACCACGCGGACGTCTCCGGCGGCTGGCTGCGGGCGGCCGTGTTCGGGGCGATGGACGGGCTCGTGACGAACATCGCGCTGATCGCCGGCGTCGGCGGTGGCGGCGCGGCCGCGCACGAGATCGTGCTGACCGGCACGGCGGGGCTCGTGGCCGGCGCGATCTCGATGGGGCTGGGGGAGTTCACCAGCGTCCGGGCGCAGAACGAGCAGGTCGCGGCCGAAGTCCTCAAGGAGCGTCAGGAGCTTTTGCGGTACCCCGAAGCCGAGGCCGCCGAGCTCGCCCGCATCTGGCAGGAGCGCGGCGTGCCCGCGGACCTGGCGCTGGAGGTCGCCACCATCCTGGGGCGCAACCCCGAGGCGGCCGTGCGTGTCCACGCGCAGGAGGAGCTGGGCGTCGACCCGACCGACGTGCCGTCGCCGTGGACGGCGGCGGGCTCGTCGTTCGCCTGCTTCTCGGTCGGGGCGCTGGTCCCGCTGCTGCCGTTCCTGCTGGGCTCGGCGTCGCTGCCGCTGGCCCTCGGCGCGGGCGGTGCAGGGCTGTTCGTGGCGGGCGTGCTGGTCGCCCGGTTCACCCGGCGCGCCTGGTGGCGTTCCGGGACCCGGCAGCTGCTGCTGGGTGCGGCGGCGGCCGGGGCTACCTATGTCATCGGGCATCTCATCGGCGTGGTGGCCTGACGTCGTCGTCGGGCCTTTGCTGTCCTCGGTCGTGGCCTGATCCGTCTCGGGGGCGCCGGTATGTCCCCGAGACGGCAGGCTCACGAGACGGCGTACTCGTTAACGACGCGGCTGCATCGTCGGACCGGCCCACGCGGTGCGGCGCATGTCGGGTCCTCCTCTCGTCTAGACGCTCGTGGCGTGATGCAACGATCGTCGCGGAGCGGACAGCCCGATGGGGTGATCCGGCGTTGCTGTGGCACGCTTTCGGGAGTATCGCCCGCTCGCCCGGTCTCGACCGATTCGTCCCAGCCGCAGCGGGCCGGACGGCGCGCTACTCCGGTTTGCCGGGGAACGCCGGCACGAGCGGCGTCGTGCCGGCCGCCTTGCGGAAGCCGACGCCTCGCGTCGTGCAGTCGACGAGCGCGTCGAGCACGATCTTGCGTACGTCGCCGTCGGTGGCCGGCAGCGCGAGGCGCCACTGTGCCGCGCAGCGGTCCTCCAGCAGCGCCGCCAGCTTCAGCGCGGAGGCGCGGTCCGAGACGGCGAACGGCAGCCGGTAGCTGGCGGCGGTCGGCGGCGGGGTCACCCCGGCACCGGCGAGCCGCACGATCAGCGCGTCGCGGCGCGTGCGGTGCGCGTTGTCGGCGGCGTGTGCCAGGGACAGCGACGCGGAGTCGAGCTTCGGGCCGAGCACCCCGTAGCCGTAGATGGCCGCGTGCTCGGCCTGCAGCGCGGCGACGAGGCGTTCGTCGGCGGGGGTCACTTCAGCACCTCCTGGTGGCCGGCGCGGCAGGCGGCGATCGAGCCCAGCAGTGCGGCGCGGTACGACGGCGCGGCCAGGCACGCCGCCTCTGCCTCCGCGCGGGCGCTCTTCTCCCGCTCGGCGAGGTCGGACAGGGCCGCGGACTGCTCGGTCGGCAAGGCCTGCGAGGGCGCGTCGGACGGGTCGGCCGAGCCGCTGGCGGCCGGGAAGGGCCCGTTCTCGGGCACGCCGATCTCCCGCGCCAGCGCCACGACGTGCTGCGCGTGGTCGTCCTTGAGCGGCCCGAGCCGGTCCTGCAGAGCCGGGAACGCGGTGAGGACCTCCGCGTAACGGTCGCGCAGCCCGACCGTGCGATGCAGCATCGGCAGCAGTACGTCGGGAGGCGGCGCCGGCTCCTGAGCCTTCTTGTCGCCGAAGAGGTCGCAGCCCGCCACCGAGCCGGCCGAGACCGTGACGGCGGCGGCGAGCAGAGCGCGTCGGCGGATCAGCACTGGCCTAGCTAACACCATGCGAGCGGTTTGCGCGGCACCCGGCCCGTCGTCGCGCGCCCGGGCGGCCCGGCTCCCGGCCGCCCCGATGCTCCTCGCCTCCTGCCGCCGGCGTGCGCTGACGCGCCTGGACGCGCGCCCGGTCGCAGGGGCCGATAGGGCGGCGTGGGGGCCTGGGGGAGCGGAGATGCTGGGGGAATGAGCCCGGGCGCGGGGGCGCTCGGGGGCGCGGCGGGGTGGCGTTCGGAGCGCCGCTGGGGCGATGCGCGGCACGTCGCGTTACGCTCTGCACGAGCCGCCCGCGCGCAGAGACGCAGGCGGCGTTAAGGCGTGCGCCCGTGCGGGTGCCAGAAGGAGGGGTGTCGATCAATGGCGCAGCAGCATCGACAGCGCCTCCAGGCCGTGGTCGAGCCGGTCGTCACGGCCGGCGGGTACGACCTCGAGGATCTCACCGTCACCCGGGTCGGGCGGCGGCATCTGCTGCGTATCGCGGTCGACAGCGACTCCGGCGTGGATCTCGACGCCGTCGCCGAACTCTCCCGGGGCATCTCCGCGGCGCTGGACGAGGCGGAGGCGACCGGCGACGAGCTGATCGCGGGGGAGTACGAGCTGGAGGTCGGATCGCCGGGCGTCGACCGGCCGCTGACCCTGCCGCGGCACTGGCGGCGCAACCGCGCCCGGCTGGTGAAGGTGAAGGCCGCCGGCAGCGAGGTGACCGGGCGGGTGGTTGCGGCCGACGACGCGGGCGTGACGCTCGACGTCGACGGTGAGCGGCGCACCCACGCCTACGCCGAGCTCGGCCCCGGCCGGGTCCAGGTGGAGCTCAAGCGCCTCGCCGAGCTGCCGGACCCGGATGATGAAGACTTCGATGACGAAGACGACGAGGAAGGGGAGGACGGGGAGTGAACATCGACCTTGCAGCCCTCCGCGCACTGGAGCGCGAGCGCGAGATCCCGTTCGAGACCATCCTCGCGGCGATCGAGACGGCACTGCTGACGGCGTACCGGCACACCGAGGGAGCCAACCCGCACGCGCGGGTCGAGATCGACCGGCGCACCGGCGCCGCGTCCGTGCTCGCGCAGGACCTGGACGAGGACGGCGTCATCGTGCGCGAGTACGACGACACGCCCCACGACTTCGGGCGCATCGCGGCGATGACCGCCAAGCAGGTCATCCTGCAGCGGCTGCGGGAGGCCACCGACGAGGCGCACTTCGGCGAGTACGTCGGGCGCGACGGCGACCTGGTCACCGGCGTGATCCAGGCGCACGAGGCGCGCACGGAGAAGGGCATCGTCACCATCGACCTCGGCAAGATCGAGGGCATGCTGCCCGCGGCCGAGCAGGTGCCGGGCGAGCGCTACGAGCACGGCCAGCGGATCAAGGCGATCGTCGTGCATGTGGCCAAGGGCTTCCGCGGTCCGCAGGTCACGCTGTCGCGCTCGCACCCCAACCTCGTGAAGCGCCTGTTCGCGCTCGAGGTGCCGGAGATTGCGGACGGTACCGTGGAAATCGCCGCGATCGCCCGAGAGGCCGGTCACCGGACCAAGATCGCGGTGCGCTCGACGGTCGCCGGGGTGAACGCCAAGGGGGCGTGCATCGGCCCCATGGGCCAGCGCGTGCGGGCGGTCATGAGCGAGCTGCACGGCGAGAAGATCGACATTATCGACTGGTCGGACGATCCGGCGCAGTTTGTCGGAAATGCCCTTTCTCCCGCAAAAGCGCTCAGCGTCGAGGTCGTCGACGCGGCCAACCGGGCCGCCCGGGTGACCGTCCCGGACTTCCAGCTTTCCCTGGCCATCGGCAGAGAGGGCCAGAACGCGCGCCTCGCTGCACGGCTCACGGGATGGAGGATCGATATCAAACCGGACAACGCTCCGGACGGCAACGTCGATCACGTCACCGGACCGGGCGCGGCGCGCGCCGAAAGTGCAGGGTAGACTTCTTGACGGTACGTCGCACGCCCCCGGCTGGCATGCCTGCGATTCCGGCTGCGCCGGTTCGCACCTGTATTGGATGCCGGAAGCGTGCGTCATCCTCCGAGTTGCTGCGATTTGTCGCGATCGAGTGCGGCCCTGGCCAGTTCAGGGCTGTTCCCGATCCGGCTCGCAGACGGCCGGGTCGGGGCGCGCACCTGCATCCTGATTCGGCTTGCCTCGCGCTAGCGGAGCGCAGGCGCGCTTTCGGGCGGGCACTGCGTCTGACCGGGGTCCTCGACACCGGTCCGCTGGCCGAAGCCGTCGCCTCGGCGACGGTGACGGAGCCGGAGCATACGCAGTGACCGGAACCGCCGGTGGTGGGAGCGCGAAGCCCCACCCGGAATACGCAAGGTAGGACGACGGACATGAGCACACGATGAAGTCCCTGAGATGACCAGGCTTCAAGTGCACGAGTGAGGTCGGAGCGGAACTTGCCGCCCGGCCTCGAGGTGAGGAGTGTAGTGGCAGGCAAGGCCCGCGTACACGAGCTGGCGAAAGAGCTCGGGGTCGAAAGCAAGACCGTACTGGCGAAGCTGCAGGAGCTTGGCGAGTACGTGAAGTCCGCATCCAGCACGGTTGAGGCGCCCGTGGCGCGTCGGCTGCGTGCGAGCTTCGAAAACGGTGGAGGATCCGCCCCAGCGCCCTCCGCGCCTCCTGCGCCGGCAACGTCGGCACCGTCGGCCCCTGTGCCGTCGGCCCCGCGCCCGACGCCGTCCCCGGCAGTCAAGCCCTTTGCGCCTCCGAAGCGGCCTCAGCCGCCGGCGGGTGGCGGACAGAGCGGATCCGGAGGCGGAGGCGGCCGTGGCCCTGTGCCCGGTCCGCCGCGCCCGACCCCACCAGCGGCTCGCCCGACGAGCGCGCACGACATCGAGGTGGCGGCCGCTGAGCAGCGTGCCGCCGCGCTGAAGGCTGAGCAGGAAGCGGCGATGAAGGCCGCCCAGCAGGCCCGTCAGCGCGAGAACACCCGGCGCGACACGCCGCAGCCGCCCAGCGGCGGTGGCACCGCGCCGTCCCCAGGCCCGCGTCCGGGCCCGGCGCCCGGCCCGTCCGGCGGTGGCGCGCCGAGCTCCGGCGCTCCGCGTCCGGGTCAGGGCCCGCGTCCCGGCGGCGCCCGTCCGCCGGCGCGTTCGCCGGGCAACAACCCGTTCGGCGTCTCCGGCGGCGCGTCTCCGCGCCCGCCGTCGCCGGGCAACATTCCACGGCCCAACCCGTCCGCGATGCCCCCGCGGCCCAACCCGGCCTCGATGGGCGGCCCTCGGCCGAACCCGTCGCAGATGCCGAGCCAGCGGCCCGGTCGTCCGGGCGGTGGCCCGGGCACTGACCGTCCCGGTCGTCCCGGTGGCGGCGGTGGCGGCGGCTTCCGCGGCCCCGGTGGCGGCGGCGGCGCCGGTCGTCCCGGCGGTCCCGGTGGCGGCGGTGGAGGCGGTGGCTTCCGCGGCGGTCCCGGTGGCGGCGGTGGCGGTGGCGGCGGCTTCCGGCCCGGTGGCGGCGGTGGCGGCGGTGGCTTCCGCGGCGGTCCCGGTGGCGGTGGCGGCGGCGCGCCCGGTGCGGGCGTCGGCGGTGCCGGTCGTCCGGGTGGCGGCGGTGCTGGTGGCCGCGGTCGTGGCGGCGGTGCCGCGGGTGCCTTCGGGCGTCCGGGTGGCCGGCCGACCCGTGGCCGCAAGTCGAAGAAGCAGCGCAGACAGGAGTTCGACAACCTCTCCGCGCCCACCATGGGCTCGGGCGCCCCGCGCGGGCAGGGTCAGGCGATCCGCCTGCCGCAGGGTGCGTCGCTGTCGGACTTCGCCGACCGGATCAACGCCAACCCGGGCTCGCTCGTCCAGGAGATGTTCAACCTGGGCGAGATGGTGACGGCCACTCAGTCGTGCACCAACGAGACCCTGCAGCTGCTCGGTGAGCACCTCGGCTTCGACGTGCAGATCGTCAGCCCCGAGGACGAGGACCGCGAGCTGCTGGCCCGCTTCGACATCGACCTCGACGCCGAGGTCGACGAGGAGCGTCTGGTCATCCGGCCGCCGGTCGTGACCGTCATGGGTCACGTCGACCACGGCAAGACGAAGCTGCTCGACGCGATCCGCCAGACGAACGTCGCGGCGGGCGAGGCCGGCGGCATCACCCAGCACATCGGCGCCTACCAGGTCCACGTAGAGCACGACGACGAGGACCGCGCGATCACCTTCATCGACACCCCGGGTCACGAGGCGTTCACCGCCATGCGTGCCCGCGGTGCCCAGGCCACGGACATCGTGGTCCTGGTGGTCGCGGCCGACGACGGCGTGATGCCTCAGACGATCGAGGCGCTCAACCACGCCCAGGCGGCCGAGGTGCCGATCGTGGTCGCGGTGAACAAGATCGACAAGCCCGAGGCCAACCCGGCCAAGGTGCGGCAGGAGCTGACGCAGTACGGGCTCGTCGCCGAGGAGTACGGCGGCGAGACCATGTTCGTCGACATCTCGGCGAAGAGCCGGATCAACATCGACGGACTGCTCGAGGCGGTCCTGCTCACCGCGGACGCCGCGCTCGACCTGCGCGCGCCCGTCGACGGCCCGGCTCAGGGCATCGCGATCGAGTCGCACCTCGACCGCGGCCGCGGCCCCGTCGCCACCGTCCTGGTGGAGAAGGGCACGCTCAACGTCGGCGACTCGATCGTCGCCGGTCGCGCCTACGGACGCGTCCGCGCGATGCTCGACGAGAACGGCAAGCCCGTGCCGCACGCAGGTCCGGCCCGTCCGGTCCTCGTGCTCGGCCTGACCTCGGTGCCCGGCGCCGGCGACACGTTCCTCGCCGCCGACGACGACCGCACCGCGCGCCAGATCGCCGAGCAGCGGCAGGCTCGCCGCCGCGCGGCCGAGATGGCGGCGCGCACCGGCCGGGTCACCCTGGAGAACCTGTTCGACCAGCTCAAGCAGGGCGAGAAGACCACGCTCAACCTCATCCTCAAGGGTGACGGCTCGGGTTCGGTCGAGGCGCTCGAGGACGCGCTGGTCAAGATCGTGGTCTCCGACGAGGTCCAGCTGCGGATCATCCACCGCGGTGTCGGTGCGGTCACGCAGGACGACGTCAACCTGGCCAGCGCCTCCGACGCGATCATCATCGGGTTCAACGTGCGGGCCGAGGGCCGCACGCGCGACCTGGCCGACCGCGAGGGCGTGGAGATTCGGTACTACACCGTCATCTACCAGGCCATCGAGGACATCGAGTCGTCGCTCAAGGGCCTGCTCAAGCCGGTCTACGAGGAGGTCGAGCTCGGCCAGGCGGAGATCCGCGAGGTCTTCCGTTCGTCGCGCTTCGGCAACATCGCGGGCTGCATCGTCCGCACCGGCCTGATCCGGCGCAACAGCAAGGCGCGCCTGATCCGCGACGGTGCGGTGGTGGCCGACAACCTGTCGATCGCCGGCCTGCGCCGCTTCAAGGACGACGCCACCGAGGTCCGCGAGGGCTTCGAGTGCGGTATCACGCTCGGCACGTACAACGACATCCAGGTCGGTGACGTGGTCGAGACGTGGGAGCTGCGCGAGAAGCCGCGTACGTGACGCGGTTGGCATAGCCCGGAAGGGGCCGTGGACGTGATGTCCACGGCCCCTTCGCCGTTCGCTCTGGGCGATGGCGTTTGGCATGTCGGCGGGTCGACGGCGGGCGTTCGGCAGGCGTAACCTCGGTCACGTTATGGACCTGTCCTGGTGGTCGATCGAGGTCCGCGACGGTCAGCAGCCGGCGCGGCTATGGCGCGACGCGCACAGCGCCGCACTCATCGAGTCCGCGGTGACCCACAGGGCCCGCGACTGGGCCTGGCGCTCCGAGGACTTCGGCGTCGTCTTCGAGATCGGCTTCGCCGACACCGAGGACTGGCACCGTTTCCGGCAGTTGCCCGCGGTCGTCGCCGCCCTTGACGCGGTGGCCCCCGACTCTCTCTACGTCTACCGCGGTCGCGGCGGCAGTGCCGGCGCGGTCGAGCCCCGCCGCCGTGGCCCCCTGCCCGCCGCGGGCGCCGCGGCCCTGCCCGTCGACCCGGACCCGGTCATCGTGGCGCACCTCGGCGGCCTGCCGATGGACCCCGACCCGTACGTAGTCGGCCGCCCGGGCCTGCTCGTCGCCTGACCCGGCACGGCAGACCCGGACCCGTACGTAGTCGGCCGCCCGGGCCTGCTCGTCGCCTGACCCGGCACGGCTCGCGCTTGGAGCCGTCGCACGCCCCGTTTCGCGCCCAACGTTGCGTTTCCTTCGCTGCTTCGCCGCCACTCGTGCCGGTCTAGGCCATTTGGCTCCCTATTCCGGATATTTACGGAATGTCGCCTAGCAAGGCGGCATGAGAGGTCTGCGACGACGGGTGGTAGAGGTGGGTTGTGGTCGACCCGAAATATCGGAAGGCGGGAAACGGGGGCGGGGGATAGGATCTTGCGCCGTGTATACCGGAACCGCGGTCTTCGACCTTCTCCTGCCCGGTGACTCGCGTTCGCTCAAGGCCAAGCGGTCATACGTGCGGCCCCTGATCGCGTACCTGCGCAAGTTCGAGGTCTCCGTCGCCGAGGTCGGAGCCCTCGACCTGACCGGCCGGGCCGAGGTCGGCATCGCCGTCGTCGCCGCGGAGGCCGGGCATGTGCGCGAGGTGCTCGACACGTGCGAGCGTGCCGTCGCCGGGCGGCCCGAGTTCGAGCTGTTGTCCGTGCGCCGTCGGTTGCACGGCGACGACGACGAGTAATCCTGGCTTCTCAACGCGACCCCACGGGCGGGGCGCGGGTACTGTCAAGGCGTTGGTCAGATGTTCCGGTCCCCGGGCGGCCGCGAGGCCACCGGCGGGCCGTTTGGCTGCGGAGGTGTTCGAGATGACGGATCCGGCGAAGGTGCGACGGCACGCTGAGCGCGTGCGCGAACTGGTCGCATCGGTGGTACGGACGCAGATCAAGGACCCGCGGCTCGGCATGATCACGATCACCGACGCGCGGATCACCGCCGATTTGCGCGAGGCGACCGTCTTCTACACGGTGCTCGGCGACGCGGCGGCCCAGGCGGGCACCGCGGCCGCGCTGGAGAGCGCGAACGGACTGCTGCGCTCGACCGTCGGCAAGGCCCTGGGCCTGCGGCACTCCCCGAGCCTCGCGTTCGTGCACGACGACGTGTCCGAGCACGCCAAGCACATCGACGAGCTGCTGGCCAGCGCCCGCACCGCCGACGCAGAGGTCCAGCGCCTCGCGGCCGGGGCGCACTACGCGGGCGATCCGCAGCCCTACAAGCTGGACGACGAAACCGACGGCGACGTTGACGACCTGGGAGCCGACGGGGCCGACGACGGTGTCGTCGTCGGCCAGGACCGGCGGTGACCGGGCTCGCGCCCGGCAACGTACCGGGCGCGGGCCCCGAACTCGACATGGCGCCGTTGCTTTCGCCGTCCGATCATCCGATGGCCCCGGTTGCGAGTGAACACGCAACCGGGTCGGCCCCCGTCGCGCTGCAGGAGAGCGCCGCGGAGCCGAGGCCCGGCGCACAGGAGTGGGAAGCGGCCGTCCGGGCGCTGCGCGGGCTGCCCGACGGCGCCCGCGTGCTGCTCGCGTGCCACGTCAACCCGGACGGGGACGCCCTGGGCAGCATGCTCGGCGTCGGGCTCGGGCTGCGGCGCATCGCGGGCGAGCTGCGCATCGGGCACCTGGCGGCGACGTTCCCCGGGCCGATGCGGCTGCCCGCGCCGTTCGACGCGCTGCCGGGCGCCGAGCTGCTCGTCGCCGAGGCGGACGCCGACCCGGCGCCGGACGCGATGCTCGTCTTCGACGTGGCGAGCATCGAGCGGCTCGGCGGGCTCGCCGACCGCCTCCGCGCCGCGCCGGTCGGCATCGTCCTGGACCACCACGCGTCCAACCCCGGGTTCGGGGCCATCAACCTCGTCGACCCGGCCGCGGCCGCGACGTCGGTGTTGTCGGATGGGTTGTTGCGGCGTCTTGGCGTACCCCTGGATGAAAACATCGCCGAGTGCCTCTATGTGGCACTGGCCACCGACACCGGCTCCTTCAAGTTCGCCTCCACCACCCCGGCTGTGCACGAGCTCGCGGCCCGGCTGATCGCGACCGGCATCCCCGTGGGCGAGATCTCCCGCCGGCTGTTCGACACACGGCCGATCGGCGCCGTGCGGCTCTTCGGCGTCGCGCTGGCCCGCACCGTGCTGGAGCGCGAGGGCGCGGGCGGGCTGGGCCTCGCGTGGACGTACCTGACGCTGGACGACCTGGCCGCCTACGAGCAGCCCCCGTCCGCGGTCGAGGCCCTCATCGACACGGTGCGCTGCGTGGCCGAGGCCGACATCGCGTGCGTCGTCAAGCCGGTGCGCGCGGGGGAGTGGTCCGTCTCACTGCGCAGCAAGGGCGGCGTCGACGTGAGCGCGGTCGCCGTGGCGCTCGGGGGCGGTGGGCACCGGTTCGCGGCGGGCTTCAGCGCCACCGGCACCGTGTCTGACGTCATGGGCCGCATCCGGGCGCTGCTGCCGGCCTGACCTGCAGGCGCCTCCAGGCGCCGCAAACCGCGGCCTCGCGCTGCTGGCAATCCGACTGGCGGGCGTCTCCGGGCGCTGTACAGGCCGCGCTCTGGCGCGGCTGACGGCCTGACTTGGGGGCGTCTCCGGGCGCCCTACAGGCCGCTCTCTGGCGCGGCTGGCGGCCTGACTGGCGGGGAGCCCCTGGGCGCGGCAAAGGCCGCGCCCTCGCGCTGCTGGCGGCCCTGCGTCGCGGGCGCCTCCGGGCGCCACAACCGCGTCCTCGCGCTGGCGCCGGCCTGGCCTCCGGGCTGCACAAGAAATAGCCCCTCGCGTAGATCAGGGTTAACTCCGGGGGAATATCGGGGCGATAACGGCTGGCACGGGGGCATCCAATGCGGTGACAATCGATAAATGGACCGACCCGAGCTAGTTGCGGAGGTCGACCGGGCCTGGGCCCGGCCGGTTGTGCTCACACCCGTGTTCGCCCTGATCTCGCTCGTGGGCGGCGCCCTGCCGTCCTTCAGCCTCCGCGCCAACCTATTGGTGCTCGGCGCAGGCGGGGCCTTGTTCTGGCTCGGCATGTCATCCGCGCTCCCGCGCCGCCCCGCCCCCGCACGCCTGCCGCGCCGCGCAGCCTGGTGGCTGCTGCCGCTGCTGCTCTTCGGCGTGGTCGAGGGCGCGACGTTCCTCAACGGCTCGTATGCGTACCCGACGCTGTCCCGCCTCGCCGACCCGATCCTGGAGCATTATTGGGCCCGCGCGGCCGGGTACTTCGGCTGGCTCTGGGCCTTCTGGGCCATGGTGCGCCGATGACCGCCGGCCAGCTGCTCGTCGCCTCGTCGTTCACGGTCGCGATCGCGCTCTTCGCGGGCGTCGAGATCGTCTCGCGCCGGGAGGGCTCGCGGGTGCCGAGCCTGGGCGACGTGTGCGGCGTCGTGATGCGCTACCGCGTCGGGCCGCTGCCGGTCGGGCGGATCGCGATGTTCGGGTTCTGGTGGTGGCTCGGCTGGCACTTCCTGGCCCGCTGAACCGCACCTTGCTCATTCCGCGCCCGCGCCTCCCGCGCCTCCACGCGCCCGAATGCCCGCGCCTCCGCGCCCGCCCCGCGCCTCCGCACGCCCGCGCCTCCGCGCCTCCACGCGCCCGAGTGCCCGCGCCTCCGCGCCCGCCCCGCGCCTCCGCGCGCCCGCGCCCCTCGCGCCCGTGTGTCCGGGGCCCGCGCCCCGAGTGTCCAGGCGCCTCCGCGCGGCCGCAGTTGGGCGTGGCCGCGCCCGTGGCGGGTCCAAGCAGCGAGCGCTGCGAGTGGCGATTTGGGGTGATTAGGGGGCGCTCACAACCCGGCCGGCGCCCGTTTGAGCTGGGAAATCGATCGTGACGGGTCTGCGACACGCCGTTCCAGATTGCGGGATAACGTCGCACATGCTGGAACTGAACGATAGCTTAGTCGGCATGCGCACAGTACGAATTCTTCGCTGCCCGCCCCGGGCCGACCGCTTCTGACAGCGGATCCCGGTGGCGGGGACACGGCCCCATGAACGACTGCCGCCGGAAGCGAGGAACCAAGTGCGCCGCAACCCGTGTGATCAGGCCGACAACACCCACGTCGGTCTCCTTGCCGTGCGTTGTGCGTGTCTCCCGGTGACCCCGGGTCGGCCTAGCGCGCGCCAACCATCAGCACCATGCCAAAAAGGAGACCAACGTCATGGCTGACCAGCCGAAGCCGCAGCCCAAGCCGCAGGAGCCGGCCACCGACACCCGTGAACGCGCCCGAGCGGCGCTGCAGATGTCGATGGACCGCCGCGGCTGAGCGAAAAACGCCGACGACACAAGCTCCGGGAAGCCGGGACGCCCACCGCCGACGTCACGGTTTCCCGGAGGTTGTGCCGTAAGTGCCGGAAATCCACCGGCACCTTACTATGACCGGGTGACGGTCGATCAGACATCAACGATGCGCCGGGTCGCCGCGCTGGCGGTCCCGGCGCTCGTGGTTCTCGCCGCCGAGCCCCTCTACGTCCTCGTGGACACCGCCGTCGTCGGCCACCTCGGGCGCACCCAGCTCGCGGGGCTGGCCATCGGCGGGTCCGTCATGTCGTTCGCCGTGTGGCTCGGGACCGTGCTCGCCTACGGGACCACGGGGCGCGCCGCCCGGCGCTTCGGGGCGGGGCAGCGCGCGGAGGCGGTCGAGGAGGGCGTGCAGGCCTCGTGGCTGGCTCTGGCCGGCGGCCTGGTCATCCTGCTCGTTCTCGAGGCCGCGGCCGGGCCCCTGACCCGCGTCCTCGCGGGCGGCGCCGGCGACGTCGCGCGCAACGCCGAGGCTTGGCTGCGCATCGCCGCGCTCGGCGCGCCCGGGCTCATGCTCGGCACCGCCGGCAACGGGTGGATGCGCGGCGTCCAAGACACCCGCCGGCCGCTGTACTACGTCCTCGCCGCCAACGCGCTGTCCGCCGCGCTGTGCCCGCTGCTGGTGTACCCGGCCGGCCTCGGGCTGACCGGCTCCGCGGTGGCGAACGTGGCCGCGCAGACCGTCGTGGGCCTGCTCTTCGTGCGGGCCCTGGTCTCGGAGCGGGTACCGCTGCGGCCTCACCTCGCCGTCATCGGGCGCCAGCTCGCGCTCGGGCGCGACCTGCTGCTGCGCGGCGCGGCGTTCCAGGCGTGCTTCCTGTCCGCGTCCGCGGTCGCCGCCCGCTTCGGCGAGGCCGCGCTCGCCGCGCACCAGATCGCCATCCAGCTCTTCTTCTTCACCGCCCTGGCGCTGGACGCCATCGCCATCGCCGCGCAGGCGCTCATCGGTGCGGCGCTCGGGGGCGAGCGGGTCGCCGAGGCCCGCCATCTGGCCCGCCGCATCACCGTTGCGGGCCTCGTCGCGGGGGCCGGGTTCGCGGTGCTCGTCGCCGCGGCCCTGCTCGCGGTCCGGCCGTGGTTCGGCGCGGATGCCGAGGTGTACGCCGAGGCCCGCCACGCCTGGTGGTTCTTCGTGGCGATGATGCCGGCCGCCGGCGTCGTGTTCGCCCTGGACGGGGTCTTCCTCGGCGCCGGGGACGTGCGCTACCTGCGCAACCTCACGCTCGTCTGCGCGCTCGGGGGCTTCCTGCCGGGCATCTGGCTGGCGTACCTCCTCGATTTTGGCTTGCGCGGGGTCTGGGCGGCACTGACGCTGTTCATCGCGCTGCGCCTGGCCGGCCTGCTCCTGCGCCTCAACGGCGACGGCTGGGCGGTGGCCGGCGCCGTCCGCTGAGAGGAGCCGTCGATCGTGGAGCTCACCGAAGCGCAGAGCGCTGCGCTGGAGCACGTGCGCGGGCGCAGCCCCGGCCGGACCCCGCTGGCGAGCGACGCGCCGATCACCGTCAACTTCCACCCCGACCGCGCGGTCGCGGGCCGCACCGTCATCGAGGCGCTGCTGGCCGACGGGCGCTTCCGCAGCCAGTTCGAGACGGGCATCTCCAACGGCGGCCTGACCGCGTATCCGGGCGGGGACCGCGACCGCTGGGAGGAACGCATGTTCGGCGGCGCCTACCAGCGCGCCGGCGTGCGCGCCGCGGACCGCCCCAAGTACGGCGCGCTCAACCTGCGCCACCACGACGACGGTGCCGCGCCCCGCTTCGGCTCCGCGCACCTGCGCCTGCGACCCCACGTACGCGACCGCGCGACGTTCACGTTCGGCGACAGCTTCCTCCACCCGACCGAGGCCGGCACCGCGGACGCGTTCGACGCCGTGCACGCCGCCCTCGTCGCGCACCACGGCCCGGACGCGCTGACCCGCGCGAGCGCACCGGGCCCCGGCCGCGCCCTCGACGACTACGTCGAGGCCCAGATCCACGGCCCGGTGCGCCTCGCCGAGGACGTCGAGGCATTGGTCCTCGACAGCAGTTTCACAAGCTCCGGATGTGGTACCGCGGGAGCCGCCGCCCTCCTCGCCGAGCGCTACGGCGTCCGGGTCGAGTGGCGCGCGGGTTTCCGGCTCGCGCCGGGCGCGATCCCGCCGGAGTTCCGCGGTCCCGAGGTACCAAATCTGGCGCTGGTGCTCTGTGACCGGCATGCCGTGTCCCACATCGATCCGGCGCTCATCGGCGCGGCCGCGCGCTCCGTGGTCGCGGATCCGGCCGGATGGACGGACTGGGGCGACCCCGCGGAGGCGCTGCAGCTGCTGAAGTACCTGTGGCACTGCCTCGTTCAGTACGGCTGAGGCCCGGCGACGAGGCGCGGACGCGCGACGGCGCCGAGGTGCCCGGCGCCGGAAACGCTAGGGTGGCGCGCATGGCACAGAAGGCGGCGACCCAGGGCGGCCTCGTCGTCGTCGACAAGCCCGGCGGCATGACGTCGCACGACGTCGTGTCGCGCATGCGCCGCATCGCGCGGACGCGCCGCGTCGGGCACGGCGGCACCCTCGACCCGATGGCCACCGGCGTGCTCATCGTCGGGGTCGAGAAGGCGACGCGCCTGCTCACGTACGTGATCGGCAGCACCAAGCAGTACACGGCGACGATCCGCCTGGGCGAGTCCACGATCACCGACGACGCGGAGGGCGACGTCGTCGCGCGCGTGGACGCCTCCGGTGTGCACGACGACGCGATCGGCGCCGCGCTCGAGCCGCTGCGGGGCGACATCCTGCAGGTGCCGTCGGCGGTGTCGGCGATCAAGGTCAACGGCGTCCGGTCGTACCACCGCGTCCGCTCCGGCGAGGAGGTCGCCCTCGACGCCCGCCCGGTCACCGTCTCCCGCCTCGACGTGCTGGCCACCCGCCGCGAGGGCGCGCACGTCGACGTGGACGTGGACGTGGCCTGCTCGTCCGGCACGTACATCCGCGCCCTCGCCCGCGACCTGGGCGCCGCGCTCGGCGTCGGCGGCCACCTCACGGCCCTGCGCCGCACCGCGGTCGGCGCCTTCACGCTGGCCGAGGCGTCGACGCTGGACGAGCTCGCCGAGCGCCCGGACCCGGTCACGATGCCGCTGCCCGCCGCCGCCGAGCGCTGCTTCCCGCGCCGCGATGCCACCCCCGACGAGGCGCGCACGCTCTCGCACGGCGGGCCGCTCGAGGCGGCGGGCATCGCCGGCTCCTACGCGGTCTTCGCACCCGACGGCACCGTCCTCGCGATCGTGAGCGAGCGCGGCGGCATGGCCCGCCCGGAGATCGTCCTGGTCCCGTAGCGGTTGCCGCGCCACCGGGCGGTGCGCGCAGCGCGACGCAGTAGCCGTCGCCGCCCCGCCGAGCGATGCGCGTAGCGCGACGTAGCGGCCGTGGCCGCGCCACCGGGCGGTGCGCGCAGCGCGACGTAGCGGCCGTGGCCGCGCCACCGAACGATGCGTGCAGCGCGACGCAGTAGGCTCGCTGGCATGCAGCGGTGGCGGGGAACGCAGGCGGTGCCCGGCGGTTGGGGGCGCGCGGTCGCGACGATCGGCGTGTTCGACGGCGTCCACCGCGGGCACCAGCAGATCATCGGCCACGCCGTGAAGCGCGCCGGCGAGCTGGGCGTGCAGTCCGTCGTCGTGACGTTCGACCCGCATCCGTCGGAGGTGGTGCGGCCGGGCTCGCACCCCGCCGTGCTCACCGAGCCCGCGCGCAAGGCGGAGCTCATCGAGGCGCTCGGCGTCGACGTGCTGTGCGTGATCCCGTTCACCGCCGAGTTCTCGCGGCTGTCGCCCGAGGAGTTCGTGCACGACGCGCTCGTCGAGCACCTGCACACCGCGCTGATCGTGGTGGGGGAGAACTTCCGCTTCGGGCACAAGCAGGCCGGCGACGTGGAGCTGCTGCGGCGGCTCGGGCGGACCTTCGGCTTCGCGGTCGAAGGGGCGACGCTGGTGGCGGACGAGGGGACGGTGTTCTCCTCGACGTACATCCGAAGCTGCGTCGACGCGGGTGACGTCATCGCGGCGGCGCGCGCGCTCGGGCGGCCCCACCGCCTGGAGGGTGTGGTCGTGCGGGGCGACCAGCGCGGCCGCGAGCTGGGCTTCCCGACAGCCAACCTGCTGGTGCCGGTCAACGCCGCGGTGCCCGCCGACGGCATCTACGCGGCGTGGATGAGCCGGGAGCGGGACGGTGCGCGGTACCAGGCGTCGGTCTCGATCGGGACGAACCCCACCTTTTCCGGCAAAGAGCGCCGGGTCGAGGCGTTCGTGCTGGACTTCGCGGGCGACCTCTACGGCGAGCGGGTCATCCTCGACTTCGCCGACCGGCTGCGCGAACAGCGCACCTATGCCGGCATCGAGCCGCTCGTCGCGCAGATCGCCGACGACGTCGCGCAGACCCGTGACGTGCTGCGCAACGGTCCGATGCGCGGCTGAGCCGATCGGTCTGTTAGCCTTGTGTTGACGCCGGGTGACTGGCGGGGGTCAGGCTGCCTGCACGACGCCGCGGGAGCCGGCCGACGAATCCACGGTAAAGGGAGAACATGGCGCTCGACTCTGCGCAGAAGACCGAGATCATGACGAAGTACGCGACCGTTGAGGGTGACACCGGCTCGCCGGAGGTCCAGGTCGCGATGCTGACGAAGCGGATCGCGGACCTGACCGAACACCTCAAGCAGCACAAGCACGACCACCACAGCCGGCGCGGCCTGCTGCTGCTGGTCGGCCGTCGCCGCCGCCTGCTGAACTACCTGCAGCGCAGCGACATCGCCCGCTACCGCTCGCTGATCGAGCGGCTCGGCCTGCGGCGATAACGACTCACCGACCGGGGGAGTGGCGAGGATTCGCCGCTCCCCCGTCGAGTAGTGACACACTGAAATGGCAGCGCCCCGCCGAGCGGGTCGGCGCACCGGTCCTCGGTAGTGGCTTCCGGGTGAAGTACACGCCCCGTGAGCTTCGATCGAAGACCGGCCGCAGACAGCTCCGCCGAGGGCGAACCACGACCCAAAGGGAGCAACAAGACAACATGACCGAGCAGAACAACACTCTCGGTACGCACAGCAGCACCGCGGTCATCGACAACGGCACGTTCGGCACCCGGGAGATCACCTTCTCCACCGGGCGGCTTGCGCGCCAGGCGGCGGGCTCGGCCCTCGCCCAGCTCGGCGAGACCGTGGTCCTCTCTGCGACCACCGCGGGCAAGCAGCCCAAGGACCAGTTCGACTTCTTCCCGCTGACGGTGGACGTCGAGGAGCGCATGTACGCGGCCGGGCGCATCCCCGGCTCCTTCTTCCGCCGCGAGGGCCGGCCCAGCGAGGACGCGATCCTCACCTGCCGGCTCATCGACCGGCCGCTGCGCCCGAGCTTCGTCAAGGGCCTGCGCAACGAGGTCCAGGTCGTCGAGACCGTGCTGGCGCTGGACCCCGCCCACCCGTACGACGTCGTGGCGATCAACGCCGCCTCGATGTCGACCAAGCTCTCCGGCCTGCCGTTCTCCGGCCCGATCGGCGCGACCCGCATGGCGCACGTCGACGGGCAGTGGGTGGCGTTCCCGACGGTCGAGGAGCTCGGCCGGGCCACCTTCGACATGGTCGTGGCCGGCCGGGTCCTGCCCGACGGCGATGTGGCGATCATGATGGTGGAGGCCGAGGCGACCGAGCACACGGTGGCACTCGTCGCCGGTGGCGCGCCCGCGCCGACCGAGGAGGTCGTCGCCGGTGGCCTCGAGGCGTCCAAGCCCGCGATCCGCGAGCTGTGCCGGGCCCAGTCGGAGCTCGCCGAGGTCGCCGCGAAGCCGGTGCAGGAGTTCCCGGTCTTCCTCGACTACCAGCCCGACGCCTACGAGGCCGTCGCCGGCGCGGTGAAGGACGAGGTCGCCGAGGCCCTGCGCATCGCCGCGAAGGCGGAGCGCGAGGAGGCCCTCGACCGGATCAAGGAGGCCGCGTTCCAGCGCCTCGACGGGCAGTTCGAGGGGCGCGAGAAGGAGATCGGCGCCGCGCTGCGCTCGCTGACCAAGAACGAGGTCCGCGCCCGCGTGCTGCGCGAGCAGGTGCGCATCGACGGCCGCGGCCCGCGCGACATCCGGCCGCTGACCGCCGAGGTGCAGGTCCTGCCCCGCGTCCACGGCTCGGCGCTGTTCGAGCGCGGCGAGACCCAGATCCTGGGCGTGACCACGCTGAACATGCTGCGCATGGAGCAGACGCTGGACACCCTCGCTCCGGAGAAGTCCAAGCGCTACATGCACAACTACAACTTCCCGCCGTACTCCACCGGCGAGACGGGCCGCGTCGGCGCCCCGAAGCGCCGCGAGATCGGCCACGGCGCGCTGGCCGAGCGGGCCCTGATCCCGGTCCTGCCGGCCCGCGAGGAGTTCCCCTACGCGATCCGCCAGGTGTCGGAGGCGCTGGGCTCCAACGGCTCCACGAGCATGGGCTCCGTCTGCGCCTCCACCATGGCGCTGCTGTCGGCGGGCGTGCCGCTCAAGGCGCCGGTCGCCGGCATCGCGATGGGCCTGATCTCCGACGAGGTGGAAGGCAAGACGCAGTACGTCACGCTGACCGACATCCTCGGTGCCGAGGACGCGTTCGGCGACATGGACTTCAAGGTCGCCGGCACCCGCGACTTCGTCACAGCGCTGCAGCTGGACACCAAGCTCGACGGCATCCCGTCGGACGTGCTGGCCGGAGCCCTGCAGCAGGCGCACGACGCGCGCCACGTGATCCTCGACGTCATGGCCGAGGCGATCGAGTCGCCGGCCGGCATGAGCCAGTACGCGCCGCGGGTGACCACGGTGCGCATCCCGGTCGACAAGATCGGCATGGTGATCGGCCCCAAGGGCCAGACCATCAACGCGATCCAGGACGAGACCGGCGCCGAGATCAGCATCGAGGACGACGGCACGATCTACGTCGGCGCGACCGACGGCCCCTCGGCCGAGGCCGCGGTGGAGCGGATCAACGCCATCGCCAACCCGACCATGCCGAAGGTCGGCGACAAGTTCCTCGGCACCGTGGTGAAGACGGCCGCGTTCGGCGCCTTCATCTCGCTGCTGCCCGGCCGCGACGGCCTGCTGCACATCTCCAAGGTGGGCAACGGCAAGCGGGTCGACAAGGTCGAGGACTTCCTCAACGTCGGCGACAAGGTCGAGGTGCAGATCGCGGACATCGACAACCGCGGCAAGATCTACCTGGACAAGGTGCTGGCCGAGGGGGAGACCCCGCCGGCGCCGGCCGAGGGCGGCGACCGCCCGGCGCGCGAGCCGCGGGGCGACCGCGGCCCGCGCCGTGACCGCGGCGACCGGGGCGAGCGTGCCCCGCGTGCGGCCTCCGGCGACGCCCCGGCCGCTGAGGACGGCGGCGAGGGCGGCGAGGGCGGCGAAGGCGGCGAGGGCGGCGAGTTCCGTCGTCGGCGCAGCCGGCGCGACTGACCCATGGCGAACCGAGCCACGACCCAGACGCTGTCCGACGACCCGCTGGGCGGAACGGTGCGACGCACCGTCCTGCCCAACGGGCTGCGGATCCTGACCGAGTCCATCCCGGCGATGCGCAGCGTGTCGTTCGGTGTCTGGGTCGGCATCGGTTCGCGCGACGAGACGCCCACGCTTTCGGGCGTCTCGCACTTCCTCGAGCACCTGTTGTTCAAGGGCACCAAGCGGCGTAGCGCGTTGGACATCTCCGCACAGATCGAGGCGGTCGGCGGGGAGACCAACGCGTTCACCGCGAAGGAGTACACGTGCTACTACGCGCGGGTGCTCGACGCGGACCTGCCGCTGGCCATCGACGTCGTCTGTGACCTGGTCACCGACTCGGTGCTGACCGAGGCCGACGTGGAGACCGAGCGTGGCGTGATCCTCGAGGAGATCGCCATGCACGACGACGAGCCCGGCGACGAGGTCCACGACGTCTTCACCGAGGCGTTGTACGGCCACCACCCGCTCGGTCGGCAGATCTCCGGCACGGTGGCGAGCATCTCGGCGCTGAGCCGCAAGCAGATCGACAGCTTCTATCGCAAGCGGTACCGGCCGGAGACGATGATCGTCTCGGCGGCCGGCAACCTCGACCACGGCAAGGTCGTGCGGGCCGTGCGCGCCGCGTTCGACCGCGCCGGCTGGGGCGACAAGCCCGGCGTCCCGGCGCCGCGGCGCTCCCGCACCAACCGGGTGCCGACCCGCTCCGGGCAGATCGTGGTGCGCAACAAGGACACCGAGCAGGCGCACCTCGTCCTCGGCTGCACCGGCTACCCGCGCCAGCACGACGACCGCTGGGCCATCGGCGCGCTCAACAACGTGCTCGGCGGCGGGATGTCGAGCCGGCTGTTCCAGCAGATCCGCGAGCAGCGCGGCCTGGCCTACTCGGTGTACTCCTTCACGTCGCAGTACAGCGACTCCGGCCTCTTCGGCGTCTACGCCGGCTGCGCGCCGGGCAAGGTCGAGGAGGTCCTCGCGATCACCCGCGAGGAGCTCGCCCGGGTGGCCGCCGAGGGGGTCACCGACACCGAGGTCGAGCGCGGCAAGGGCATGCTCAAGGGCGCCGTCGTGCTCGGCCTGGAGGACACCGGGTCGCGGATGAGCCGATTGGGCAAGGGCGAGCTGCTCTACGACGAGCTGCTCTCCGTCGATGAGGTCCTGCGCCACGTCGACGCAGTCACCCCGGAGCAGGTCCGTGCGGTGGCCGCCGACCTGCTGGCCCGCCCGATGTCGCTCTCCGTCATCGGCGATTTCGACGAAGGCGCGTTCGAGGGCGCCCTCGACTGACGATAGGTTGGGCGGCGTGAGCGAAGCTGTGGAGCCGATCCGGGTCGGGGTGCTGGGCGCGCGCGGGCGCATGGGGACCGAGGCGTGCCGCGCCGTGGACGGAAGCGACGACATGGACCTCGTCGCCATGGTCGACGAGGGCGACTGGCTGTCCAACGTGTCCGGCGCCGACGTGGTCGTGGACTTCACCACGCCCGACGTGGTGATGGACAACATCCGCTGGTGCATCGACCAGAACATCCGCATGGTCATCGGCACCTCGGGCTTCACCACCGAGCGCCTCGAGGAGGTGCGCGGCTGGCTGGCGCACAAGCCCGGCCTCGGCATCGTCGTCGCGCCCAACTTCGCGATCGGCGCCGTGCTCATGATGGAGTTCGCAGCCCGGGCCGCGCGCTACTTCGAGTCCGTTGAGATCGTCGAGATGCACCACCCGAAGAAGATCGACGCGCCCAGCGGCACCGCACTGCGCACCGCCCAGCTCATCGCCGAGGCCCGCGCCGCGGCCGGCCTGGGCCCCGTGCCCGACGCCACCAAGGACGAGATGGCCGGCGCGCGCGGGACCGACGTCGAGGGCATCCGGGTCCACGCCCTGCGCGCCACCGGGCTCGTCGCGCATCAGGAGGTCCTCTTCGGTACCACGGGAGAGACCCTCACGATCCGGCACGACTCCTACGATCGGGCGTCGTTCATGCCGGGGGTGCTCCTGGCCGTGCGCTCCGTGATCAAGCGCCCCGGGCTCACCGTCGGCCTCGGAGCACTGCTCGGCTGAGTCTCCCACATTGCGGGATCCGGCGGCCCCAAATCGGTCGCAACAGCGTCACGTGGCGATAACGGGATCCTCGGAGTCCGCTTCGAGCGAGGTGTGCCACCGAATCTGCGGCACCAGCATGTCATCGACGTCCAGCGATCGACGGGCGCCGTCCGGCGCCCACCCGGCGCTCTGCAGAAATTGACGCGTAACACGGTCGTCAGCGAACGTCCACGCAAGTGCTGTCGTAAATCCGTCAGTTCGCCACAAATCCACACTTGCCGCCAGTAATCGGCTGCCGTGGCCGCGACGCCCCCACCGGGGCTCGACCAGCAGGTCAGTGATCGCGACCGTGGACTCAAATGCCTTGTCAAGGGTGTTGTGATCTTCGTCCGGGGCGAGTGCCGTGTCGTCTGCCGGACCTGACGCTGCAAACCCGACGACGTAAGATGATTCGGGTCCGGCGCCGGATTCCGACCCGGGCGCATCGATCTGTTCGATGGCCACCAGGACCCGGTGTGCCGGACTTGGCGGTTCCGTGATTGCCTCCCGCCACCTGCGGGTAATCCACTCCTCGTCCAACTGGTCGAGGATATGTTTCGGCAAGAGTCGGCGATAGGCGACCCGCCAGGTCGTGAGTTGGATGCGCGCGATCTCGACGACGTCGTCGAGCCGCGCCGGACGGACGAACCCGAGCGTCATGAACCAGCAGCCTACGGATTTTGTGTGAATCGCAACGCGGCGGGGTAGCGCCCGCTCGGCACAGTTGGGACCGGCAGGACCGTTGAGTCTCATGGAACTTCGGCAGCAGCGAGCGACTGGGAGGGCAGATCAGGTGGCGGAGCGAGGACGAGTCGCCGAGTCGACGGCCGTCCGGCCCAAGCTGCGACCGGGGGTGAAGAAGACGCTCATCGTCGTGGGCGTGTGGGCCGTCGTGTGGGCGTTCCTCTCGGTCGCCGCGGCACACAACGGCTTCTTCGACCTCAAGGTCTACTTCGGCGCGATGGACTACTGGGTCAACCGCGGCGGCGACATCTACGACTACCTGACGCCCGGCACCCCCTACGGCTTCACCTACCCGCCGTTCGCGGCCGCCCTGATGACGCCCATGTCGCTCGTCAGCTGGAACGTCGCGATCTTCATCAGCGTGACGATGAACATCCTGGCCATGCTCGCGATCCTGACCTGGCTGCTCAAGCCGGTCTTCAAGCGGCAGGGCTGGTCGTTCTGGTTCGCGATGGGCATCGCGATGGCCCTGGCCGCCGCGTTCGAGCCGATCCGCGAGACGGTGAACTTCGGCCAGGTCAACATCCTGCTGCTGTTCCTCGTCGTCGGCGACGTGCTGCTGCTCGTGCGCGGCGGGCACCGCCTCGGCGGCATCGGCATCGGCCTCGCCACCGCGATCAAGCTCACCCCGGGCGTGTTCATCGTCTACCTGCTCATCACCCGCCGCTGGCGCGCCGCCGCCGTCTCCGCCGCGACCGCCACCGCCGCGACCTGGGCCGCCGCGACCTTCGCGCCCGACGCATCGCGGGTCTTCTGGACCGACGCGATGTGGAACACCGACCGGGTGGGCTCGCCGACCTTCGTGTCCAACCAGGCGCTCACCGGCCTCGTCGGGCGGCTCTTCAACCCCGACCCGATGAAGCCGCTGTGGCTGCTGCTCGTGCTCATCACGCTCGCCGTGTGGTACTGGCGGACCCGCCGCGCGATCCGCAACAAGGACGAGGTCGCCGGCCTCGCCCTCACCGGCATCGTCGGCTGCATGGTGAGCCCGATCACCTGGATCCACCACCTCGTCTGGGTGGTGCCCTCGATCGTCGTGCTCTTCGACTACGCCACCGACCGCTCGCTCGACCCGCGGCGCCGGCGCAACCTCGCGATCGCGTTCGGCTTCTCGTTCGCGCTGCTGTGCAGCCGCACCCCGTGGGCGTTCCACGCGAAGTTCGACGGTCTGGGCCTCATCGGCAGCAACGCGTACATCCTGCTCATGATCGGGCTGCTGTTCGCCCTGCCGATCCGCGAGCCCGCCGACACCGGCGCCGGGCAGGGACCGTCAAGCGATCCCGGGCGCTCCACCGGCCCGGCCGTCGAGGACGTAGCGGACCTCGTCGAGCTCGACCGTAAGGTCACCGCCGCCTTTGACGCGAAAAACGTCGACGGCACCGTCCGCAGCGAAGCCGGCCCGGGCGTAGAACCGTCGCGCCCGCTCGTTGGCGCTTAGCACCCACAGTCGCACCGTGAGGCGGCCCTGCGCGGCAAGTTCGCGCAGGGCCGCCGCCATGAGCAGCCGCCCCGCGCCCGTGCCCCAATGCGCCGCATCGGCGTAGATCGCCCGGATCTCGCCCTCGCTGGGGTGCATGACCTCGCCGTCCCGGTACGGCCCGAAGTTCACGAACCCGACGACCCGCCCGCCGGCGTCGCCACCAGCACGTCCTCGCCCCGCGCCGGCCCGGCCAGGTGCCTGCGGAGGATCTCCGTGCCGCGGGCGACGTCGAGGCCGTCCAGGTGCTCCTGGGGCACGATCCCCCGGTAGGCGGCCCGCCACGAGCCGACGTGCACGGCCGCGACGGCCCCCGCGTCCTCGACGGTCGCCGGACGGATCTCGATGGCTCCATTCACGAGCCGGATTTTGTCGTACCCCGGCGATAGCCTCCATGGCGATGACCGAGTACCTGACGCTCACCCAGGCCCGGCGGGTCGCACTCGCCGCGCAGGGCTTCGCCGACCGGGTCCCCGCGAGGGCGCCGGAGCGCCGGCACGTGCGCCGCGTGCTGGAGCGCACCGGCCTGCTGCAGATCGATTCCGTCAACGTCGTGCAGCGCGCCCACTACCTGCCCGCCTACAGCCGCCTCGGGCCCTACGACCCGGCCCTGCTCGACCGGCTCGCCTACCGCCGGCCCCGCGAGCTGTTCGAATACTGGGCGCACGAGGCCTCCCTCGTCCCGGTCCGGCTGCATCCGATGCTGCGCTGGCGGATGACCTCCGGCGCGGCCTGGGGCCGCATGGTCCGCATCGCCCGCGAGCAGCCCGACCTGGTGCGCTGGGTGCTCGAGGAGATCCGCGCCAAGGGCCCCATGAGCGCCGCCGAGGTCGAGGGCGACCTCGTCCAGCCCCGGCGCAAGGACCACTGGGGGTGGAACTGGTCGGACACGAAGACCGCGATCGAGTGGCTGTTCTACTCGGGCGAGGTCAGCGTCGCGCGGCGCAACTCGTCGTTCGCGCGGGTCTACGACGTGCCGGAGCGGATCCTGCCGGCCGACGTCGTCAACGCGCCCACGCCGGAGCCGGCGGACGCGTTCCGGGAGCTGGTGCGGGTGGCGGCCCGCGGGCTCGGGGTGGCCGCGGAGGCGGAGCTGCGGGACTACTTCCGGTTGCCGCTCGCCGGGGCCCGGACCGCGATCGCCGAGCTGGTGGAGGCGGGGGAGCTGGTGCCCGTCGAGGTGCAGGGGTGGTCGCAGCGGGCCTATCTGCAGGCCGAGGCCCGTATACCGCGGCGGATCGGGGCGGCCACGCTGGTCAGCCCGTTCGATCCGTTGATGTGGGAGCGGTCGCGGGTGGAGCGACTGTTCGGGTTCAACTACCGGATCGAGATCTATGTGCCGCCGCTGCAGCGGCTGTATGGCTACTACGTGTTGCCGTTCTTGCTGGGGGATCGGCTGGTGGCCCGGGTGGACCTGAAGGCGGATCGGAAGGCGGGGCTGTTGCAGGTTCCGGCGGCCTGGGTGGAGCCGGGGGTGTCGTCTCCTGGGGAGGTGGCTGAGGCGTTGGCCGCGGAGTTGCGTCGGTTCGCGGGGTGGCTCGGGCTCGCTGGGGTTGAGTTGCCGCTGCGGGGTGACTTTGCTGAACGGTTGGGGAAGGCGCTCGTCTGATTGGTTCTTTTTTCGGGGGCGGGGGGCCGGGGGCACCCTCACAAACCATCTGTGAGCTGCCGGGCCGTCGTTCGTTGCGGTGGCGGCGGCCGTGCGTTGCTTGCGGTCCGGCGCGGGGCGCGGTTGTGCAAAGGGGGTAGCGTATTGAGCGTGACGTCACCGTTGTCTGCGCCGCTGCCCGGTGTGCTTGGTGAGGAAGCGGGGGAGAGTGCCCCAGAGCAGGGGGTGCCGCTGCCGCCTGTGTACCAGTACGCCTACCAGCCGCGGCAGGGGCGGTTTGCCCGGTTTGTCTCCCGGCTGCCCGGGTGGGTGGCGCCTGCCGGAGTCGGCGCCCTGATTTCCGGTGGCGTGGCCTACACGCTGCTGATGAAGCCCACCTCGGCCGGCGCCGACGCCACGCCTACCTGCCTGGTCAAGATGCTGACCGGGTTCGACTGCCCGGGGTGCGGTGGGACTCGCGCCGCCTGGTACATGCTGCACGGGGACATTCCGGCCGCCGCGCATCACCATGCGCCGCTCGTGTTCGCCGCGCCGTTCCTCGCCTACCTCTACGTCGCGTGGACGGTCAATCGGCTCAACCTGCCGTTCAAGCTGCCGATGCTGAGGATCTCCAACGGGGCGCTGATCGGGTTCCTGGTGGCGTGGCTGGTGTTCAGCATCGCGCGAAACCTGCCCTGGGCGCCCTTCACCTACTTCTTCGTCTAGCCCCTGTACGCTCAGCGAATGCTCTCCGTCAAAGCGATCGCGTGGACACACTTCGAGCCTCCGGCCGACGTGCCGTGGGAGACGGACGCTGACGGTGGCGAGGCGCTGGCCGAGTTCGCGGGGCGGGCCTGCTACCAGTCGTGGAGCAAGCCGAATCCGGCCACGGCGAGCAACGCGGGGTATCTGCGGCACATTCTCGAAGTCGGGCACCTCTCGGTGCTCGAGCACGGGACGGTCACGTTCTACCTGACCGGGGTGTCCCGATCGTTCACGCACGAACTGGTCCGGCACCGGCACTTCTCGTACTCGCAGCTGTCGCAGCGGTACGTGCCGGGGCGGGAGCAGGTCATGGTCGAGCCCGACGTGATCGCGGAGGACCCGGCGCTGCACAAGACGTTCGTCGAGGCGAGCGAGGCGGCGCTGCGGGCGTACAACGAGCTGCTCGAAGGGCTCGAGGCGAAGTTCGCCGACGTGGAGAACAAGACACTGCGGCGCAAGCAGGCCAGGCAGGCCGCTCGGGCGGTGCTGCCGAACGCGGCCGAGACGCGGATCGTGGTGACCGGGAACTACCGGGCGTGGCGGCACTTCGTTGCGATGCGGGCCAGCGAGTCGGCGGACGTGGAGATCCGCGAGGTGGCCGTCGCCTGCCTGCGGGAACTGCAGCGCGTGGCGCCGAGCGTGTTCGCGGATTTCACGATCTCGACGCTCGCTGACGGCACAGAGGTGGCGTCGCCGCAGTACACCTGGGAATCTTGAGAAATGCGCGTCTTGGGCTTCCGCTAGGTTGTGCGTATGACACGCACCGGTTCCGTCCCCGGCCGGCCGTTCGGCCGGCTGCTCAGCGCGATGGTCACGCCATTCGCGCCTGACGGTTCGCTCGACGCCGACGGCGCCGCCCGGCTCGCCGCCCACCTGGTGGACGAGCAGCAGCATGACGGCCTGGTGGTCAACGGCACCACCGGCGAGTCGGCGACCACCAGCGACGCGGAGAAGGACCGGGTCCTGCGGGCGGTCGTGGAGGCCGTCGGCGACCGGGCCACCGTGATCGCCGGCGTGGGCACCAACGACACCGCGCACACCGTCGAGCTGTCCCGCGCCGCCGAGAAGGCTGGCGCGGACGGGCTGCTCGTCGTGACGCCGTACTACAACAAGCCGCCCCAGGCCGGCCTGATCCACCACTTCCGGACCGTCGCCGACTCCTCCGGGCTGCCCGTGATGCTCTACGACATCCCGGGGCGCGCCGGCGTGGCGATCGAGACCGAGACCATGTGCCGCCTCGCCGAGCACGAGCGCATCGTCGCCGTGAAGGACGCCAAGGGCGACCTCGGCGAGAGCGCGTGGGTGATCAAGCGCACCGACCTGGCGTACTACTCCGGCGAGGACAAGCTGACCCTGCCGCTGCTGGCGGTCGGGGCGGTCGGCGTGGTGGGCGTGCCCACGCACGTCTTCGGGCCGGACACCAAGCGGATGATCATCGCGCACGAGGTCGGCGACGTCGCCCTCGCCCGTGAGCTGCACCTCAAGCTGCTGCCGGCGTTCTGCGGGTTCTTCCGCACGCAGGGCGTCATCCTGACCAAGGCGGCCCTCATGCTGCTCGGCCTGCCGGCCGGGCCGGTCCGCCCGCCGCTGGTTTCGGCGAATGCGGCGGAACTTGGCAGGCTGCGGGAGGATTGCGCAGAGGCGGGGCGCACGATCGGTTCCGCCGACCAGATGGCGCACCACAACGAACTCGGAGTGGCCCTATGACGGTGGCGCACGTCGACCTGGATCCGCCGCCCCCTCCGGGGCCCGACACCCTGCGGGTGACCCCACTGGGCGGGCTAGGCGCGATCGGTCGCAACATGACGCTGCTGGAGTTCGACGGCAAGCTGCTCGTCATCGACTGCGGCGTGCTGTTCCCCGACGTCGAGCAGCCCGGCGTCGACCTCATCCTGCCGGATTTCTCCTCGATCCTCGACCGCCTGGACCAGGTTCAGGCGATCGTGCTCACCCACGGGCACGAGGACCACATCGGTGCGGTCCCCTACCTGCTGGCCCACAAGCCGGACATTCCGCTCGTCGGGTCGAAGTTCACGCTCGCGCTGGTCGAGGCGAAGCTCGCCGAGCGGCGCATCGAGCCCTACTCGCTGACCGTGCGCGAGGGGCAGGTCGAGCGGCTCGGGCCGTTCGAGTGCGAGTTCTTCGCCGTCAACCACTCGATCCCGGACGCGCTCGCGGTCGCCGTGACCACCGCGGCCGGCAGAGTGCTGCACACCGGCGACTTCAAGATGGACCAGCTGCCGCTGGACGGGCGCATCACCGACCTGGCCGGGTTCGCGCGGCTCGGCGCCGAGGGCGTCGACCTGCTGCTGTCGGACTCGACCAACGCGGAGATCCCCGGGTTCGTGACCCCGGAGCGGGAGATCGGGCCCGTCCTGGGCGGCATCTTCGGCCGGGCCACCGGGCGGATCATCGTCGCGTCGTTCGCCTCGCACGTGCACCGCGTGCAGCAGGTCTTCGACGCCGCGCACGCACACGGGCGCAAGGTGGCGCTCATCGGCCGCTCGATGGTGCGCAACATGGGCATCGCCCGCGACCTCGGCCTGCTGCGCATCCCGCACGGGCTGGTCGTGGCCATCGACGAGGCCATGAACCTGCCGGCCGACCGGGTCGTGCTCATGTCGACCGGGTCGCAGGGCGAGCCGATGAGCGCGCTCGGGCGCATGGCCAACGGCGACCACCGGCACATCGTCATCGGCGAGGGCGACACCATCGTGCTCGCCTCGTCGCTGGTGCCGGGGAACGAGACCGCGGTGTACCGCGTGATCAACCAGCTGGCGCGGGCCGGCGCGATCGTCGTGCACAAGGACGTGGCGAAGGTGCACGTCTCCGGGCACGCGCCGGCGGGGGAGCTGCTGTACCTGCTCAACGTCGTCAAGCCGCGCAACTTCATGCCGGTGCACGGCGAGTGGCGCCACCTGCGCGCGCACGCCCAGCTGGCCCGCGACGCCGGCGTGCCCGACGAGCGCGTGGTGCTGTGCGAGGACGGCGACGTCGTCGACCTCGTCGGCGGCGAGGCGCGCCTGGTCGGGCACATCCGTTCGCGGTACGTCTACGTCGACGGCCTCGCCATCGGCGACGTCGGCGAGTCGCTGCTGACCGAGCGGCGCATCCTCGGCGACGGCGGGTTCATCGCCGCGACCGTCGTGATCGACTCCGTCACCGGCAAGGTCGTGGCCGGGCCGACGGTGTCGGCGAAGGGCTTCTCCGACGACCCGGCGGTGTTCAACGCCGTGCTGCCGCTGGTCACCGAGGCGCTGAACAAGGCGGCGACGGACGGCATCACCGACCCGCACCAGCTGCAGCAGATCGTGCGGCGCACGGTCGGGCGGTGGGTCAACGAGGCGTACCGGCGGCGGCCCATGATCGTGCCGACGGTCGTCGAGGTCTGAGATGTACGCGGCGCTCGCGACGACGGTCCTGGTGCTGCATTTCTGCTTCCTGGCGTACGTCGTGCTCGGCGGGTTCCTCGTCTGGCGGTGGCCCAAGGCCTTCTGGCCGCACCTGGCCGCCGCCGCGTGGGGGCTCGCCGTGGTCACGATCCCGCTGACGTGCCCGCTGACCGTCGTCGAGCACTGGGCCCGCCACAAGGCGGGGCAGAGCGTCAGCGACCGCGGGTTCATCGACCTGTACATCGAGAACGTCCTCTATCCCGAGCGCTACACGCACTTGCTGCAGGTCCTGGTGGGTGTGCTCGTCGTCGTGTCCTATGCGGTGGCGTTCGCGAAGTATCGGCACCGGCGTGCCGAGCGAAAAATGTCGGAGCCCCCCGCTACGGTGTGACCATGGCGGGCCGCACCTCCCAGGCCGGCCGCGGCGGAGGCACGTCCAACGCGCGCGGCGGTTCGAACACGCGTGCGACACCGCAGAAGCGGGCGACGCCGCGGGCCCGGGCGTCCGGGGCCGCGACGAAGGCGACGACCGCGACCCGCGGCCGGGTCACACCACGCACGACCACGCGCGCCACCGCGATGCGCCGCCGCCGCACCGGCGCGATGGTCGCCACGCCGCTCGGCCTGCTCGGCCGCGGCATGATCGCGCTCTGGATGGGGCTCGCGCACAGCGTCGGCTGGGGCGCCCGGGCCATCGGCCGGCAGGCCGCCACCGCCCGCGACCTCGACCCCGAGCACCGCCGCGACGGCGCCGGCCTGGCCATGATCGGCGCGGCCGTGCTGCTGACCGCCGCGCTGTGGTTCCAGGCCGCCGGGCCCGTCGGGCGCTGGCTGGCCGGGATGTGCCACACGTTCCTCGGCGCCTCCTCGGCGATCCTGCCGGTCCTGCTGATCGTCGGCGGCGTGCGCGTCATGCGCTCCGGCGGCGAGGCCGACGAGCGCCGCGGCCGCGGCATCGTCGGCTGGGGCGCGGTCTTCATCGCCGGCACCGGCCTGCTGCACCTGGCCGCCGGCAGCCCGACGCTCCCGGCGAAGATGGACAAGGCCGGCGGCCTGCTCGGCCGGGGCGGCGGCGGGCTGCTGCAGATGGCCGTCACCTCCTGGGTGGCCGTGCCGCTGCTGGTCCTGCTGCTCGTCTTCGGCCTGCTGGTCGTCACCTCCACTCCGATCAGCCGCCTCCCGCAGCGCTGGCGCCAGCTGCGCGACCTGGCCCTCGGCCGGGTCGAGGACCCCGCCCTCGTCGACGACGAGGAGGAGTTCGACGAGCTCTACGACGAGCCGGAGCCGGCGCCCGCCCGCCGACCCGCGCGGCGCCGCCAGGGCTCCCGCGCCGGGGAGCAGGAGCCGCTGCCGCACCCGCTCGGCCTGGACCCCGACGAGTTCGACGCCGCCGCGCCCGATCTCGATCCGGAGGTCGTCCACGACACCGTCGTGCTGCAGCGCATGCCGGCGGCCGGGCGTAAGCGCAAGAAGGAGCCCGGGCCGGCGCCGGACCGGGATCCGCCGGAGCACGGGCCGTTGCCCACGCGGGCCGAGCAGCTCGCGCTGACCGACGCCGACTACAAGCTGCCGCCGCCGACGCTGCTCGGCACCGGCGACGCCCCGCGCGGGCGCACCCGGGCCAACGACGAGGTGATGGGCGCCCTGCAGGGCGTCTTCGAGCAGTTCGGCGTCGACGCGCTGGTCACCGGCTTCACCCGCGGCCCGACGGTCACCCGCTACGAGGTGGAGATCGGCCACGGCGTCAAGGTCGAGCGGATCACCGCCCTGTCCAAGAACATCGCGTATGCGGTGAAGTCGGCGGACGTGCGCATCCAGAGCCCGATCCCGGGCAAGAGCGCGGTCGGCGTGGAGATCCCCAACCCCGACCGGGAGAACGTGGCGCTCGGCGACGTGCTGCGCTCGCGGGTGGCCACCTCCGACCACCACCCGCTGATCGTCGCGCTCGGCAAGGACATCGAGGGCGGCTACGTGGTGGCCAACCTCGCCAAGATGCCGCACATCCTCATCGCCGGCGCGACCGGCGCGGGCAAGTCCTCGTGCCTCAACAGCCTGCTCGTGTCGCTGTTGACCCGGTCGACGCCGGATGAGGTGCGGCTGCTGCTGGTCGACCCGAAGCGGGTCGAGCTCACCAGCTACGAGGGCATCCCGCACCTGGTCACGCCGATCGTCACCAACCCGAAGAAGGCGGCCGACGCCCTCGACTGGGTCGTCGGCGAGATGGACATGCGCTACGACGACCTGGCCGCGGCCGGCGTCCGGCACATCGACGACTACAACCGCAAGGTCCGGGCCGGGCAGATCGCCGCGCCGCCGGGCAGCGAGCGGCAGATCCGGCCCTATCCGTATCTGGTGGTGGTCGTGGACGAGCTCGCCGACCTCATGATGGTCGCGCCGCGCGACGTCGAGGACTCGGTGGTGCGGATCACGCAGCTGGCCCGGGCGGCCGGCATCCACCTGGTGCTCGCCACCCAGCGGCCCAGCGTGGACGTGGTCACCGGCCTGATCAAGGCCAACGTGCCGTCGCGGCTGGCGTTCGCCACCTCGAGCCTCGCCGACTCGCGGGTCATCCTCGACCAGCCGGGCGCGGAGAAGCTGATCGGGCGGGGCGACGCGCTGTTCCTGCCGATGGGCGCCTCGAAGCCGGTCCGCATCCAGGGCGCGTGGGTCTCCGAGGCCGAGATCCATGACATCGTCAAGTTCTGCAAGGACCAGCGCGAGCCGGAGTTCCGCGAGGGTGTCACCCAGAAGCGCGACGAGGGCAAGAAGAAGATCGACGAGGAGGTCGGCGACGACCTCGAGCTGCTGCTGCAGGCCATCGAGCTGGTGGTGACCAGCCAGTTCGGCTCGACCAGCATGCTGCAGCGCAAGCTTCGGGTCGGCTTCGCCAAGGCTGGGCGGCTCATGGACCTCATGGAGTCCCGCGGCATCGTCGGCCCGTCCGAGGGCTCGAAGGCCCGCGACGTGCTCATCAAGCCCGACTCCCTGCCCGACGTGCTCGGCACGCTCAAGTCCGACGAAGACGACTGACGCGGCGGTCGGCTGAGGGTGCTCGCTGCGTTCGTCCCGATCTGGGCGCTGACCGCCGTCGGGTTCGTCACCGGGCGCGCCGGCGTGCTCGGCCCGGCCGCGGTCGACGTCCTCGGCCGGTTCGTCTTCTACGTCGCCATGCCCGCCGCGCTGCTGGACACCCTGACCCGCCAGCCGATCGGCGGCACGGCCGGCCGCGCGGTCGCCGCCTTCGTCGTCTCGACCCTGATCGTCGCCGCGGTCGGGTTCGCCGCCGCCCGCTTTGTCTTCGGCCGCCCTCTCGCGGAGCAGACGATCGCCGCGATGGCCTCCGGCTACGTCAACGCCGGCAACCTCGGCATCCCGGTCGCGGTGCAGGTGCTCGGCGACGCGAGCTTCATCGCCGTGATCCTGCTCATCCAGACCTCGATCCTGACCCCGGTGATCCTCGGCACCCTCGACCTGGCCCGCACGGACCACGCCGCCGGCCGCCTGCGCCGCCTGCTGACGGTCCCGCTGCGCAGCCCGGTGATGCTCGCCTGCCTGGCCGGGGTGCTGCTCGGCGCCGCGCACGTGCGCCTGCCGGCGTTGGCCGGGGACGCCGTCGCCCTCCTGGGCCGCGCGGCAGTCCCGTCCGCGCTCATCGCTCTGGGCCTGTCCCTGGTACCCCGGGACGCGCCCGACGGCGAACCCCGCCGCCCGGTGGAGGTCGGGCTGGCGGTGCTGCTGAAGTCCTGCGTCCAGCCCGTCGTGTGCTACCTGCTGGCTCACCTCGTGCTCGGCCTGACCGGCCCGGCCCTGCTCGCGGCGGTGCTGTGCGCGGCGCTGCCGGCGGCGCAGAACACGTTCATCTTCGCGCGCGCCTACGACATGGACGGGACGTATGCCCGCGACGTGATCGTCGCTTCGACCGCGCTGTCCATGGCGACCCTGACGGTGGCCGCCGCGCTGCTGCAATAGTTGAACCGTGTCCGAAGAGATCGATGCGCTGGCCGTGCTCGGCGACCCGCGGCGGCGGGCCGTGTACGAGCACGTGGCGTCGGCCGGGGCAGCGGTGAGCCGCGACCAGGTCGCCGAGGCGCTCGAGATCGGGCGCAACCTCGCCGCGCACCACCTCGACAAGCTCGCCGACGCGGGGCTGCTCGAGGTGTCGTTCGCGCGGCTGGGCGGCAAGGCGGGGCCGGGCGCGGGGCGGCCCTCGAAGCTCTACCGGCGCTCGGCGGCCGAGCACGCCGTGAGCCTGCCGCCGCGCGGGTACAGGGTGCTGGCCGAGGTCCTCGCCGACGCGGTCGAGGACGCGGGGGTGGAGCCCGCCCTCTACGCCGCGGCGCGGCGGCAGGGGGAGCGGCTCGCGCGCTCGGGGGAGGGCGTGGAGGAGACGCTGCGCGGGCTGGGCTACGAGCCGTATGCGGACGGGGAGGTGTGGCGGCTGCGCAACTGCCCGTTCGACGGGGTGGCTCGCACGCATCCGAGCGCGGTCTGCGGCGCCAACCTCGCGCTGCTGTCGGGGGCCCTCGGCGGCGGGGTACGCATCGAGCCTGGGCCCGAAGGGTGCTGTGTCGTTGTGGAACGGGGCACATCGGGTACCAAAAACAATGGCTCTTTGTTTTAGACTGCCGGCATGACCGCTCATCTCGCGCAGCTCAACATCGCCGCGCCCGTGGCGCCGCGGGAGGACCCTGTGATGGCCGGGTTCTACTCCGATCTCGACCGGATCAACGCGATCGCCGACGGCTGGTCCGGCTTCGTCTGGCGGCTCGTCGACGACGGCGGGACGGACGCGACGTCGCTGCGGCCGTTCGGCGGCGACATCATGGTGAACCTCTCGGTGTGGCACAGCGTGGAGGCGCTGCGCGAGTTCACGTTCCGCAGCGGGCACCTCGACATTCTGCGACGGCGGCGGGACTGGTTCCGTCCGTTGGGCGACGCTTCGATGGTGCTGTGGTGGGTGCCCGAGGGACACCGGCCGAGCGTCCAGGAGGCCGGCGACCGCCTTGACCTGCTGCGGAGCAAGGGCCCGACGGCCGACGCCTTCACGTTCCGGGATCCGTTCCCGGCGCCGTGAGGCCGGATCCGCTCCGCAAATTGTCAGCCCCGGTCGGTACCCTCGACGCATGTCCACCAACGCTGACCGTCGCGTAGCCCTGCTCACCCTGGGCTGTGCCCGCAATGAGGTGGACTCCGAGGAGCTCGCCGCGCGCCTTGCCGACGGCGGCTGGGCGGTGACGACCGACGGCACCGACGCGGACGTCGTCCTGGTCAACACCTGCGGTTTCGTGGCCAAGGCCAAGCAGGACTCGATCGACACCCTGCTGGCCGCGGCCGACACCGGCGCCAAGGTGGTGGCCACCGGCTGCCTCGCCGAGCGCTATGGCGAGCAGCTGGCCGGCGAGCTGCCCGAGGCGCACGCCGTGCTCGGTTTCGACCACTACCCGGACATGGCCGCCCGCCTCGACGCGATTCTCGCGGGTGAAACGATACCGTCGCACGCGCCCCGCGACCGGCGCACGCTGCTGCCGATCACCCCCGTCGAGCGGCGCGCCACCGAGGTCGTCACCCCCGGGCACCTGCCCGCGCACCTGCAGGGCGTGCTGCGCCGCCGGCTCGACAACGGGCCCGTCGCGCCGCTGAAGCTCGCCAGCGGCTGCGACCGCCGGTGCACGTTCTGCGCGATCCCGTCCTTCCGCGGCGCGTTCGTCTCGCGCACCCCGGACGAGGTGCTCGCCGAGGCCGAGTGGCTCGGCGCCAACGGCGTGCGCGAGCTCGTCCTCGTCAGCGAGAACTCGACCTCATACGGCAAGGACCTCGGCGACCCGCGGCTGCTGGAGAAGCTCCTGCCGCAGCTGGCCGACGCCCCGGGCATCGTGCGCGTGCGGGTCTCCTATCTGCAGCCGGCCGAGACCCGCCCCGGCCTCGTCGAGGCGATCGCCACCACGCCCGGCGTCGCGCCCTACTTCGACCTGTCCTTCCAGCACTCCAGCGAGCCGGTGCTGCGCCGCATGCGCCGGTTCGGCTCCACCGAGCGCTTCCTGGAGCTGCTCGCCTCCGTGCGCAAGCTCGACCCCGAGGCCGGCGCGCGCAGCAACGTCATCGTCGGCTTCCCGGGCGAGACCCGCGAGGACGTCGACGAGCTCGCCCGCTTCCTCACCGAGGCCCGCCTCGACGCGATCGGCGTGTTCGACTACAGCGACGAGGACGGCACCGAGGCCGCGAGCCTGCCGGACAAGGTGAGCGCCGGGACGATCAAGAAGCGGTACGACTGGATGAGCGCCCTCGCCGAGGAGCTGTGCGCCCAGCGCGCCGGCGACCGCGTCGGCTCCACCGTCGAGGTGCTCATCGACTCCGTCGAGCGCCACAGCGGCGGCATCGAGGTCGAGGGCCGCGCCGCGCACCAGGCCCCCGAGGTCGACGGCTCCACCACGCTGGTGCCCGGCGGCGCCTTCGACCCGGCCGGCCTGCGCCCCGGCGACCTCGTGCGCGCCCGGGTCACCGACAGCGTCGGCGTCGACCTGGTCGCCACCCCGATCGAGCTGATCAGCCCGGCGACGCCATGACGGCGGTGAAGCCCGTCCCGTTGCTCAACGCGGCCAACGTCCTCACGGTCGCGCGGATGGTGCTCGTGCCCGTGTTCGTCGTCTGCGTCGTGGCCAGCGGCATGACCCACGACGGGTGGCAGCTCGCGGCCGGCCTCATCTTCGTCGTCGCCTCCGCCACCGACTACGTCGACGGCTGGATCGCCCGCGCGCACAACCTGGTCACGTCGTTCGGCAAGGTCGCCGACCCGATCGCCGACAAGGCCCTGACCGGCGCCGCCCTGGTCCTCCTGTCGTTCTACGACAAGCTCCCGTGGTGGGTGACCGCCGTCATCCTGGTCCGCGAGTGGGGCGTGACCGCCCTGCGCTTCTTCGTCCTGCGCTACGGCGTGATCCCGGCGAGCCGCGGCGGCAAGGCCAAGACCGCGCTGCAGATCCTCGCCATCGGCTGGTATCTGACACCCCTGCCCCCCTCGCTGGCGGCCGTCGGCCCCTGGATCATGTTCGCCGCCGTGGTCGTGACGGTGGTCACGGGCCTGGACTACGTGGCTCGGGCGATCCGCATTCGCCGTGAGGCTCTGTCCGCGGCCCGGTCCTCATCGGGCGCCCCCTTTCACGCCGAGCCCACCCCGCCGCCTTCCACTTCGTCTGCGCCTTCCGCTACGGCTGCACCTGCGCCTCCCGCATCGTCGCCGTCTTCCGTTTCGTCTCCGTCTCCCGCATCGTTGCCGTCTTCTGTTTCGTCGGCGTCTTCGGCGGAGGCCCCGGCGATAGTCCCCCAGGCGGACGAGTCGGTCGCCTGAGCCCCAGCGCCGTTGCCTGAGCCCGAGCGCCGTCGCCCGTCGCCGTCGCCGTCGCCTGAGCCCAGCGTCGTTAGCGTGGCCGGCTTGGCTGGTCCTGTCTGACATTTCTGGTATGTCCGCTTGCTGGCGGTCGCGGGCGTGTGCGTTTGACCGGTGGTTGAGGGTGAGCGAATGCTGGGCAGTGGGGCTCGGTGCTCGCCGAGCGGGCGCGTGCGTTCGCGAGTGAGGGCCGGCTGCCGGAGCGGAGCGTGTCCCTCTGCCGGGGCGCTGGGCGGGTGTTGGGGGACGAGGTCGGCGCGGGCGTGGCCGGTGTCGATCAGGTGGTTTGTCGGCTTGGCGTTTGACCGGGCGGGGGAGTTCGCCGAGCGTGGGGAGTGAATGCGTGGGGGAACTAGCGAAGGGGGAGCTGTGACGGACGTGGACGGGCGGGCGGGCGCGGTTCTCGATGCCCTGGAGGAGCGCGGTGAGACTCTCGCGGTGGCCGAGTCGTTGACCGGCGGGTTGCTTGCGGCCGCCTTCGTCGAGGTGCCGGGGGCCAGTCGGGTGTTTCGTGGGGGGATCGTGGCGTACGCAACAGAGCTCAAGGCGAAGCTACTCGGGGTGCCGCCGCCGCTGCTCTCGTCGCACGGGCCGGTGGATCCGTCCGTCGCCGCCGCGCTGGCCGCGGGTGCCCGCGAGCGGTGTGGTGCGGACTGGGCGGCGGCCACGACCGGGGTTGCCGGGCCCGATCCGCAGGCTGGTCAGCCGGTTGGGCGCGTGTACGTGGCGGTAGTGGGGCCGCCGCCGGCGCATGGGGAACCGGAGATCGTCGAAGTCCGGGAGCTCACCCTTTCGGGGGATCGGGCGGCGGTGCGACGCGGCGCGGTCGAGGCCGCCGTCATGCTGCTCGCCGAGACGCTCAAGGTCTCATAACGGCGGGGGAAGGTGTCGATCGGCGCCGCACCAGGTACCGTGACGAGTACCAGTTTTTCGCGGTCTTGCCAGCTGCGTCAGAGGGGGTGCCGCCGTGCTGCTTCGTCGGGTGATCGGTGACGCGCTGCGAGCGCGACGGCAGGCCCAGCATCGGACGCTGCGTGAGGTGTCCACCGCTGCCAACGTGAGCCTCGGATATCTGTCTGAGATCGAGCGCGGGCAGAAGGAGGCGTCCAGCGAGCTGCTGGCCGCGATCTGCGAGGCCCTCGGCGCCGCGTTGTCCGAGGTCCTGCGCGATGTGAGCGACACGCTCGCCCTCGCCGAGGACATGCCGCCGGTGCTCGTACCGGTCGGCGGGGGCTCGGAGGCGTCGGCGGACGAGAGCTCGAGCGGCTCCGCGCCGGTCGCGGTGCCCGCGGCGGCCCCGAGCGGCGAGCCGGTGCCCGCGGCGAGCGGGCCGGCCGAAGGCCCGCAGGCCCGCATGATGCGCGGCGCGACCAAGACCAAGGTCGCCGCGGACGCCAAGCTGTCCGTGGCCGTCCACCACGACGGACCGCTGCGCACGACCCTGCGCGCCACCCGCGGGCCGGCCGACCGCGAGCGCGACGTCGTCTACGCCGCCTAACGCCCGCTGCCACCCGCGAGCGCGACGCTTGCCGCGCTCGCTGACCTAGCAGCGCCTGCACCAGCCCGATTCCGCCAGCTGACGTCCGCGCCCGCCGGGCTGCGCCGCATCCGCCCACCCGCGCTGCCCGCCCGCACACGCACGCCCGGGCTGCCCCGCGCCCGGCAGCTGACGACCCGCGCCCGACCGGCTCGGGGCGCTGCCGTGGGGTCGGTCGACGCGCGGGTGCGACGTTGTCAGGTCGGCTGATGGTCGCGGTGGGTGATCGACCTTGGGCGCTGCGGCGGTGGGCTGCATGAATGTGGTGCGGTGTTGGGGCGCCTTGTGCTCGGGGTGGGAGTCGACGGGTTGTGTTCTTGGCACCGCGGACCTGGCAGCGGAGCGAAGCGGAGCGGTGTCTGGTGGGAACAACGGTCGTCAGTTGTGCGGGCCCGAGTCATCTTGCGCCTGATGTTTGTGACCGGAAGCCGCCGTTTCGGTGTCGCGGCGCGGCTTGATCAGGGTTCGACGTGACCTGCCACACTGATGCCGCGCCCGTCGGGGGCGCGTATCGACTGCAGGCGCGGAGGCGAGCGACCCGTGAGCTACCCGGGACCCAACCGGCGGCGGAACCCACTTCCGATCATTATCGCCGCGGTGGTCGGCGTGTTCGCGATCTGCGGGGTGTACCTCGTTCTGGCCAACCGCGGTGGCGACAAGGGCGGTGACGACAAGGCCGGCGCGCCGCGGCGTGAAGGGTGTATCGCGCTGAACGTCACCGCGTCCAGCGAGAAGGCCGCATTGATGTCGCAGCTCGCCAAGAGCTACATCGAGGCTGACCGGCGGTTCGACGGGAAGTGCGCCGATCCGGTCGTGCAGTCGAAGGCCTCCGGGGCGGCGCTCGACGCGCTGGCCGGCGGGTGGGACGTCGGGCGCGACGGGCCGCAGCCGGCGGTGTGGACGCCCGCCTCCGCGTCCTGGGTGGCGTTGCTCAAGCAGCGGCTGGCCAGTGGGGACAAGGGCGGTCTGGTACCGGACGGGAAGCTGCCGATGGTCGCGCAGTCGCCGCTGGTGCTCGCGATGCCGAAGCCGATGGCGGAGGCGCTGGGGTGGCCCGACAAGCCCATCGGCTGGAGTGACGTGCTCGGGCTGACCAACGATCCCAACGGGTGGGGGTCCAAGGGGCACCCCGAGTGGGGGCGCTTCAAGCTCGGCAAGACCAACCCGCATTTTTCGACGTCCGGGTTGAACGCGACCGTGGGTGCGTACTTCGCCGCCACCGGGCGGTCGACGGACCTGACCGCGCAGGATCTCTCCGACGCGAAGGTGCTGCAGTACGTCAAAGCGGTCGAGTCCGGTGTCGTGCACTACGGCGACATCTCGCTGACGTTCCTGTCCAACCTCGCGGCCGCCGACCAGGCGGGGCGTGGGCTGAACTACATCAGCGCGGTCGCGATCGAAGAGAAGTCGGTGTACGACTACAACACCGGCAACCCGACCGGGGACCCGGCGCTGGCCGGCAAGGGGCCCAAGCCGCGGGTGCCGCTCGTCGCGGTGTACCCGAAGGAGGGCACGCTGCTCAGCGACCACCCCTACGTGGTGCTGACCAACGCCAGCGACGAGCAGAAGGCGGCCGCCGAGGATTTTTTTGCGTATGTGCGTGACGCGCCGCAGCAGAAGCGCTTCACCGATCTTGCCTTCCGGTCGTACGACGGCAAGGCCGGCGCCGGGCTGACGCGCGCGAACGGGCTGTCGCCGGACGCGCAGTACACCGTCATCGACCCGCCGGCGCCGCAGGTGCTGGAGAAGGCGCTGACGACGTGGGACGCGCAGCGCAAGCGGGCCAAGGTCCTGCTGGTGCTGGACGTGTCCGGGTCGATGACCACCGACGCCGGTAACGGCAAGACCCGCATGGAGCTGGCGAAACAGGCCGCGCTGACGTCGCTGACGCTGTTCGCGCCCGATGACGAGGTCGGGCTGTGGACGTTCTCGACCGAGGTCGGCGGGGCCAGCACGCCGTACACGGAGCAGGTGCCCGTTGCGGCGTTGAGCGGCAACAGGGCGCAGCTCGAGAAGGTGATCCGGTCGCTGAGCGCGGAGGGCGGCACGGCGCTGTACGCCACCACGCGGGCCGCGCAGCAGAAGATGGCGTCGCTGGCCGATCCGTCCCGCATCAACGCGGTGGTGGTCCTGACGGACGGCAAGAACGAGTATCCGAAGGACAGCGACCTCAACGCCCTCGTGCGCGACGTCGACACCTCCGACAAGGAGATCCCGGTGCGCGTGTTCACCATCGCGTACGGCGGGCAGGCCGACCTCGGCGTGCTGCAGAAGATCTCCTCGGCGTCGCGGGCGGCGGCCTACGACGCGAGCGACCCGACGACGATCGACAAGGTCCTCGTGAACGTCCTGAGCAACTTCTGATCCTCAGACGGAGAAGGCACACTTACGGGCGTGGGCGTCAAGGAGCAGCTGACCGAGCCGTGGGGCCTCGTCGCGGCCGGAGTGCTCGGCGGGATGGGCGGGGCGGTCGCGGCCGCCCTCGCACCGGCGGGCCTGCTGGTCGGGCTGCCGGTCGGCCTCGCGGTCGCCGGCGCCGTGTACGGCATCAGGATCGGCCTCGGCGCGCTCACCGACCGGGGCTCCTCGCACCGGCCGGTGACCGCCGCGCCGCCGCCGAGCCTGCCCACGCCGCCGCGCGGCAGCGACGCGGAGCGCTGGCTGCGCCGGGCCGAGGCGGCGGTGCGAACCCTGCGCAAGCAGTCGGAGGGCACCGGCGACGCGGTGCTGCGCGGCCAGATCGGCGAGGTCGACGACCAGGCCGCGGGGGCGCTCGGCGACCTGGCCCGGTTCGCCGGGCAGGTGACGCTCATCGAGCAGACCGCCTCCGGCATCAACCACCAGCGGCTGCGCCAGGACTACAACCAGCTCGAGCGCGGGCTGTCCGGGCTGCCGCCGGGGCCGTTGCGCGAGGAGCGGGAGCGGGCCCGGCGGGCCGTGGCCGACCAGCTCGACGTCGCCCGGCGGCTGCGCGAGGCCCGGGAGATGCTCCTGGCCCGCATGCAGTCCGCCGTGCTGGGCATGGAAGGACTGGTGGCTCGCATGGCCGAGCTGGTGGCGCTGCACGCGACCACCATCGGCGGTGCGCCGCTGACCGCATCGAAGGTGGCGGAGCTCACGAATGATCTCGAGGGGCTGCGCGCCGGCCTGGCCGAGGCCGAGCGCCTGTCGCGCTCGGCGCTGTCGGGTGGGGATGTCCCGGGCGTACAGCCCTGAGATCTCCCTGACTTGTGTCCGGAATGGACGGGTTTGGAGGTAATTTCCCGACCTTTGCGACGCAAGTGGGCGTGACGCTCTAGCGCGAGCCTGACACGATAGAAGCCGCACGTCCGAGTGCTGGCCGAGAGAGGACCGCGAGATGGCGAATCCGTTCGCTAAGGGCTGGAAGTACCTCATGGCGCTGTTCGGCGCCAAGATCGACGAGTACGCCGATCCGAAGGTACAGATCCAGCAGGCGATCGAGGACGCGCAGCGTCAGCACCAGGCGCTGGTGCAGCAGGCCGCGGCCGTGATCGGCAACCAGCGCCAGCTGGAGATGCGGCTGTCCAGGCAGATGTCAGAGGTCGAGAAGCTGCAGGGCTCCGCCCGGCAGGCGCTCGTGCTCGCCGACAAGACCCGCGCCGAGGGCGACGAGGCGAAGGCGACGCAGTACGAGCAGACCGCACAGGTGTTCGCGACCCAGCTGGTCGCGGCCGAGCAGGGCATGGAGGACCTCAAGACCCTCCACGACCAGTCGCTCAACGCGGCCGCGCAGGCGCGCAAGGCCGTCGAGAACAACGCCATGATGCTCCAGCAGAAGCTCGCCGAGCGCACCAAGCTGCTCAGCCAGCTGGAGCAGGCGAAGATGCAGGAGACCGTCGCCAGGTCTCTGGAGTCGATGAGCGGCCTCGCCGCCCCCGGCAACACCCCGTCGCTGGACGAGGTCCGGGAGAAGATCGAGCGTCGGTACGCCAACGCCATGGGCCGCGCCGAACTGGCCTCCAACTCCGTCGAGGGGCGGATGCTTGAGGTGCAACGCTCGACCCTCGACATGGCGGGCAGCTCCCGGCTCGACCAGATCCGCGCGAGCATGGCGGGCGAGAAGCTCGCCGGCGCGCCCGAGACGCCGGCCGTCGCGTCGGCGGGCCCGAAGGACGCCAGCATCGCGCGCCTCGACGAGATTCGGGCGAGCATGAAGGACAAGCAGTCGGGAGACTCGGCCAGCGCCGGCTGACCGGGACTTCGGCGGACCCCGGGGGGCGGACATGGCCAGCGATCGGACCAAGCATCTGAAGCGGCTACGGCGGCTGCACCGGTCCGCCCGGGGCTGGTCCGTGCGCGCCGGCCTGCTCACCGGCGCGACCGCCATCCTCGTGCCCTACAGCGGTCTCGGCCTGCCCGACGCGTTCTGGGCGGCCGGGGCCGGCGGCTCCATCGCCATCGCCGTCTGGCGGTGGATCGACTTCCGCGCCTTCCGGGCTCTGCCGGTACCGCCCGAGCCCGATCCGGCCCTGGCCGGCTCGGTGGCCCGGGAGAAGCTCGTCGGCCTCGTGCAGCGCCTGCCCGCCGGGCGCAACGCCATCGCCGAGTTCGACCGGCAGCGCGAGTCGTTCAAGCTGCGCGGCCTCAGCGTCGCCGAGCCGTGGCGCCGCCTCGACCGCGCCGCGACCATGCTCAGCGGCCTGATCGGGCGCCTCGGCCCGGCCGCGGAGGCCGCCGTCCTCGACGCCACCGTCGCCGAGCGCCAGCTGCGCGACCTCGCCCAGCGCTGCGCCTCCGTCGAGCGCACGATGCGCCTCGGACCGGCCGGCGACGCACTGCGGCCGGCGCACCAGGCCCTCGCCGAGCAGCTGGAGCAGGGCGTGACCGCCTACGAGCAGTTCGTGACGGCGGCCGCGAGCTGCGTGGCCGAGGACAGTGCGGCCGTTGGCAACCTCACCGACGCGACGGCGTTCCTGCGCGGCGTTGCCGAGGGGCTCGCCGACCTGCGCACGCCGCAGGGCACCCCGCGGCCGCAGACGGCCTGAGCTACTCGTTCGGGAGCAGGTAGCGCCAGCTCGCGCGGACGATCGTGCCGTCGCCCATCCGGTACGCCGGCCAGGCGCCGCGCTGGTCCAGGTCCCGCGTCAGCATGCGCACGGCGGCGCGCGCGGCGTCGCCTTCCAGGTCGGCCCTGCGCAGGCCCTCGCTGTCGGGGGACGGCAGCGTGATGTCCGGCGGCCAGGCGCTGACGGACGCGGAGGCGCTCGGGTCCGCCGAGATCGTGCCGAGGCCGACCGAGCCGCCGGTGCCGTCCTGCGCGGGCGCGGCGACGACCCGCACCCGGGCGGCCAGGTAGGGCTGTGCGGTCGCCGACACCGCCTTGTGCACGGCGGCGAGGCGGTCGCGGGCGTCGTAGAGCACGTCGGCGTACACGTGATCGGGCTTGAGCTCGTCCAGGCCCTCGGCCGTGAACGTCAGCGTGCCGCTCGCGGACCACACCGTGACCTTCGTCACGGGCGCGTCGACGATCGTCGGGGTGGCGGTCGGCTTCTTCTGCGTGGCGTTGGAGCGCAGGTCCTCGGCCAGGCCGCTGGCCAGGGCGCGCAGCTGGTCCGGGTCGAGGCGGGAGCGGTACGCCGCGTCGGCGATGGCGTCGCCGTCGCCGTAGACGACCAGGCGGGGCGGGCGCAGGGCCGCGATCCCGGCAGCGGTGAACCCGCCGGTGAGCTCCCAGGTCGCCAGCGGCGCGTCGCCGGGCGGGTCGAATGAGGGCTCGGGGGTCGGCGTCACGCCGGGCACGTCGTCGCACGCCGCCAGCGCGGCCGCGGCCAGCACGCCGGCGAGCAGACCCCGGCGGGTCAGCCGGTGATCCACCGGCCCGCCAGTGCGCGTGTGCTCATCGCCCCTCCCCATGAGACGTGCCTCAACGTGCTTCTAGGACCAGCACAGGATAACGGGCCCTGAAGTTCTGCTTATGTGCCGATCCGGGACCGGGTGCCGTGCGTAGCTTGCTGATGTGCACAACGGGTACGACATCCAGGGCTTTTGGCTTTTCGACATCGATGCGGACGGCGACCTCGTGCTGGTGCGGGGCCGCGATCAGCCCGGCGGCGGCAGGGCGCCGGGCTGGCAGTGGGAGCACCAGTACGTGATGCGGTCGTTGTCACCGCCCGTCCAACGGCGGATGACGGTGCGGCACCTACGGCACGGCTGACCGGCGCGTTCGAACACCCAGTTGGTCTCGCCGCGGCGCAGCGAGCCCGTGGTGGCCTGCGTCCAGCGCCCGCGGTTGGAGTTGAGCAGCGCGTGTGCGCGCTCGACCAGGCCGGTGAGGTCGGGAACGTCGCCGACCGCGGCCCACGGCGACACGCCGCGCAGGAACAGCGTCTCGGCCTTGTACAGATTGCCGATACCGGCCAGATTTCGCTGATCGAGCAGCGCGTCGGCGATCCAGCGCTCCGGCCGCGCGAGCAGCCTTCGCACCGCCTCCGCGGCGTCCCAGTCCGCGCCCATGAGGTCCGGGCCGAGGTGCCCGACGAGCCGCTCCTCCTCGCGGGTCGGCACGATCTCGAGCTCGTGCAGGTGGTACCCGACGGCGACCGCCGCGCCCGTGTGCAGCGCGACCCGGATGAGGTGCGCGGGGCGGCCGCTCCAGCGCTCGCCGGGCCGGTACGTGCGCCACACGCCGTCCATGCGCAGGTGGGAGTGCAGGGTGAGCGGCTCGCGCCCCTCCCTGGTGAGGCGCAGCAGCAGGTGCTTGCCACGGCACGCCGACTCGGCGACGGTCCAGCCCGACAGGTCGGCCGTGGCCAGGCGCGGCACGCGGAAGTCGCTGCGCTCGATCGTCTGCCCGGTGATGGCCTCGCCGAGCACCCGCGCGGTGTTCCAGACGGTGTCGCCCTCGGGCACCCCGGCCTACTCCCCGCCGGCCGGCGCCACCGAGTAGCGCTGCAGGTGCCCGCGGGCCTCGAGCGCGGCGACGACCGAGTCGGCGTCCGAGCGCGACTCCAGGCGGGCCACCTCGTACCGCGCGCCGTCGTCGCCCTGCCGCAGCACCACCCACAGGCCGGCCTCGACCCGGGCGCGCACCTTGCGGGCGTCCTTCTCGGCCTGCCGCAGGTGGTCGGCGGCCTGCTCCTCGGCGAGCTTGAGGAGCTGCTCCACCCGCGGGCCGAGCCCGGCGAACGTCGTGCCCTCCGCGGCCTCGGGATCGGGCGAGTCGGGCTGGCTGGCGGCGAACATGACCAGGCCGACGACGGTGGCGGCCACGCCGGCCCACAGCGCCGTCTGCTGTGCCCGGGACGAGGCGAGCTGCGAGCCGGCGAACAACCCGACGCCGAGCCCGATCGCGAGTATTGACCAACGCCTCATGACCCTGTGAGGCTAGCCGATTCGCTCCAGTTGCATGATCCCGTCACCCCCGCCGAGGGTGGACGTGCGGCCGGTCGGCCGGTAGCCCGCCTTCTCGTACAGCCGGCGCGCCCTCGCGTTGTCCGTGCGCGTCCACAGCGTGGTGCGCTCCCAGCCGCCCTCGTGCAGCGCCGCCAGGACCAGGCCGCCGTGGCCCTCGCCCCACCGCCCGGGGTGGACGAACACCATGGAGACGTGGCCGTACGCCGGGATGGGCGCTCCCGCGCCGTCGTCGGCCCGGCCGGGCTCGGCGAGGCCCATCGAGACCGGCTCGTCGCCGTCGCGGCCGATGATGACGAGCGCGTCGGGGTCGCGCAGCTTCTCGCGCACCCGCGCGATGCGCTCCGTCGAGGGCGCCCGGCCGCGCGCCTCGTTCGCCGCCCGCCACACCTGCAGGGCCGCCTCCAGGTCGCCGGGCGCGGCCTGCCGTACCACCAATGTCATGTCAGGAAATCAATACCTGGCGGCCCTGCGGCGTCAACCGCTGGCAGTGCGCGGGCGCCGGCCAGGTGACGCTGCGCAGCTCGTCGGCGTAGGACATCCAGTAGTGGCCGCTGCCGTCGTGGTCGAAGTAGGCGTGCGACTCGTAGGCCACCCGGTGCGCGGGGTCCTGGATCCACGCGGTCGGGTGCATCTGGCCCCACGACGGGGGTCCCATCGGCACGTACCCGCTGACCAGGATCGCCCGGTCGTCCCCGTTCGCGCGGATGGCGTCGACCGACTCCTGCGCGGCCCGCTCCCAGATCAGCGCGCCCGCGCGCCCGTCGGCGGCCAGCCTGGTCGGCTCGTTGAGCAGCCCCAGCCCGACGACGGCGGGGTTGTCGAGCGCGCGGCTCATGCGCCGCCAGAAGTCCGCCAGCGCCGTCGTGGGCAGCTCCATGTCGCCCAGGCGCAGCATCCGCACCGGCCCGCCGGGCCCGCCGCCGAGCGCGTAGTCGCCGTAGTTGTGCAGGTCGACGATGACCGTCAGCCCGGCCGCCTGCGCGTGCCCGAGCGCGTCGCGCACCCGCGCGAGCTCGGCCTGGTCCAGCGGCCCGAACGGCCGCGGCTGCAGCCGCTCCCAGTTCACCGCCAGGCGCACCAGGCGCACGCCGCGCCCGGCCAGGAACGAGTAGCTCGACGGCGTCTCGTACGTGTAGTCCAGCCCGTAGCGGCCCGGGTTGGCGGTGCCGAAGCCCCCGTTGCTGTCCGAGGCGGCGAAGGAGCCGGCCGCGAGGTTCACGCCGCGCAGATATCCGGGGGTACTCCCGTGTCGCTCGACGATGCGCGCCTGCGGCCCGGCGACGTCGACCTTCATCCCGTGCGCGACCGGGCGGTACACCGCCATCGGGTAGTTCGCCGGCCACGTGCCCGCCGCCCATGCGGTGACCGGGAGCCCGATCGCGTCGGCGGCCTCGTACCACACCTCCGCGACCTGGCTCCACTGCGCGGGGTCCTTGTCCGACGGCCAGCCGATCTCGCCGATGAACCCGGTGGCGTGGTTGCGGCTCAGCCAGGCCGAGAAGTTGGCCAGCCCGGCCACGGCCCGCGCCTGCACGTCGTCGCCGACGCACAGGACGCGTTCCGGCTTCGGGTTCTGCAGCGGTACCACGAGAGCCGCCACCAGCAGCAGGCCCACCGCCGCGAGCGCCGCCCCCTTGCGCAGCTGCGGGTGCGGGGGCGTGCTGTTCCGCGGCGAGAGTTTCTTCGGCGGCGTGGTTCGGTCACGGTCCCGCGGCATCCGCGGGCTCTGCCCGGATTTTTCCGGACTTATCCGACGTGCTGGTGTTGTGACAATGTTGTCGTACAGCCTGGTGTTTCGGCTGTACAGCGTTGGTTTGGCCTTACGGCAGCTGGGGCGCCACCTCGGATGCGATCAGGTCGAGGTGGTCGAGGTCGCGCATGTCGAGCACCTGCAGGAACGCCCGGGAAGCGCCGGCCTTGACGAACGCGCGCAGCTGCTCGGCGAGCTGTGACGGGGTGCCGTACAGCTGCCCGGGCTGCGGCTGCTCGGGGTCCAGCCCGACCGATTCGGCCCGCCGGCGCACCTCGGCGTCGTCGGCCCCGCACACGATCGTCTGCGCGAACGAGAACACGATCGGCGCCCGCCCGTCGCGCCCCTCCCGCTCGATCGCCTCGACCACCCGCTGGTACTGCGCGTCGGTGTCGGCCAGCGACGCGAACGGCACGTTGAACTCGTCCGCGTAGCGCGCCGCGAGCCGCGGCGTCCGCTTCGGCCCCTTCCCCCCGATGATCACCGGCGGCCCCGGCTGCTGCACCGGCTTGGGCAGCGCGGGTGACTCGGCGACGTCGTAGTACCGCCCCTCGAAGCTGTACGTCGACCCGGCCGGCGTGGACCACAGCCCGGTCAGGATCTCCAGCTGCTCGGCGAGCCGGTCGAAGCGCTCCCCGATCGGGGGGAACGGGATGCCGTACGCCCGGTGCTCCCGCTCGTACCACCCGGCCCCCAGCCCGATCTCCACCCGCCCGCCGCTCATCGCGTCGACCTGCGCGACGGCGATGGCGAGCGGCCCCGGGTGCCGGAACGTCGCGGAGGTCACGAGCGTCCCGAGCCGGATCGTGGACGTCTCCCGGGCCAGTGCCCCGAGCGTCACCCACGCGTCGGTCGGCCCCGGCAGCCCGTCCCCGCCGAAGGTCACGAAGTGATCGGACCGGAAGAACCCTTCGAACCCGAGCGCTTCGGCCCGTCTCGCGATGGCAAGCTGATCCTCATACGTAGCGCCCAGTTGAGGCTCGATGAACACGCAAAGCCGCATGGCATCCGACACTATCCTGATGACGCCGAGCACGATCTCCTTCACCACCGACTACGGCCTGTCCGACGGCTTCGTCGCGGCCTGTCACGGCACGATCGCCCGCCTGGCGCCGCAGGCAAGGATCATCGACGTCACGCACCTCATCCCACCGGGCGACATCCGCCGCGCCGCCGCCGTGCTGGCCCAGACCGCCCCTGCGCTACCGCCCGCCGTGCACCTGGCTGTGGTCGACCCCGGCGTCGGCACGTCCCGCCGCCCGATCGCCATCGCCACCCACGGCACCGCCTCCCACCCCGGCGGCTCCCTCCTGGTCGGCCCCGACAACGGCCTGCTGATCCCCGCCGCCGAGTCCTTGGGCGGCATCGCGACCGCCGTCCACCTCACCAACCGCGAGTGGTTCGCCGCCGAGGTCTCCGCCACGTTCCACGGCCGCGACGTCTTCGCCCCTGTGGCCGCGCGCCTGTCCGCCGGCGCCTCGCTCCTGGCGGCGGGCGAGGTGATCGACGACCTCGTGCGGCTTCCGCACCCGTTCGTCGAGCAGACCCCGCGCCGCCTGATCGCGGAGGTCCTGACCGTCGACCGGTTCGGCAACGTCCAGCTGGCCGCGACCCCCGACCTGCTCCCGTCCACGGCTCTGGCCCTGACGGTCGAGACGGTGGAAGCCGCCCGCACCAACACGTTCGGCGACGCCCCGGCGGGCGCTCTGATCCTCCTCACCGACTCCGCCGGCCAGTTGGCGGTGGCCGTGAACGGCGGCAGCGCCGCCGCCCTGCTGTCCCTGACGCCCGGCGACCGCGTAACCATCGCCTACTGACCTCGTCGCTCACCCACACACGCACCCGCGCGACGGCGCGTTCATCTGCGCGCGGCCCGGCGCTATCGCGCGGCATCGCGGGCTTCCCATCGTCATCACGCGGCGTCGCGCCTTCTCAGCCCTGATCCACCGATGGGATTGATGTGAGCACGAGGGCCCGGATGCGATGATGCCCCCGCGAGCTGGAAAGATAGAGGTTCTTCAGGCTTCTATCGTCCAGTTCGAGAGGGCACCGTCAGGG